>JAIRPD010000092.1 GCA_031257195.1 Treponema sp.
ACTTCGGACCTTTTTTACCATCTCGTCTTCCGCCGTTACCATGTAACGGTTGAACATGTTCTGGTAGTTCTGGTTGAAGTAGTTGTACAGCTTCTCCTTAAGCCCGCCCATGACATCCAAACGTTCCAGGGCGTCCTTGGGGAGTTTTGAGTTAATATGGTGGAGGACCTTGTTGGTCTCTTCTTCCAAAAGCTGATTTACCTCGTTTTGCTGATCCCGGTATTCCTGGGCAAGCGAGTTCCGCGAACCCACGGCGCTGGGCTTTTCCGGGTGAAATACGTTAGGGCTCTTGGGCAGGTCAATGGCTCCCATACTCTTGTCTCCTTCGATAAAGATGATTTTCAAACATCATAATCAATTATCAACATCTTGGCAGATTTTTCCAAAAATGTAAAGCCTTTTTAAAATTTTTTTTTTGAATATGGTGTATTTTTCTGGAATACATCTGGAATACATGATATAGTAAACAAGTATGGAGGGAACGTGATAAAAAGATCGTTTTTTTACCTTTTTCTTGCCCTTCCGCTCTTAACCTGGGGGGACGACCGGACGGTTCCCCTTGACGTATACATCATCGTGGATGGTTCCTCGGCCCTGAACAGGGGCAAAGAAGAGGCTATTTTCTGGCTTTGCAAGAAAATCGACGATCTGCGGCAGGGGGACCGGCTTCGGATATGGCGGGCCGGGGAAGAGGCGGAACTTGTCTATTCCGGCGTCCTGGGGGACGGCCGGGAAGAGGTAAAAACCCTGGTCCGGACCATCAAATGCGAGGGAAACGAGGCGGACTATCGGGGGGCCCTGCGGGAGGCCCGCGATTTAACGGAGGAAGGCGGGGAACGGCTTTCCTATACCCTCCTGATAAGCGGTTCCGGCGCGAGGCGCGAGGCGGCGCCGGCGGAACTGCTCCGGCACTCCAGGGTGGAAAGCTTTTCCGGCTGGATGGTCCTTACCGTGGGTCTTAACCTAAGCCCCAAAGTACGGCAGGCTTTAGTGGATTACATGAGCGGCCGATGATATACCAGGGGATGACAAAAAAATACGTTAGATTCTTCACCATAGCGGTATTTCTCCTTACCGCGGGGTTTATTGGGGTATTGGTGTTCCTGCCGGTGGATTCCCTCGCCGCCCGGAACCAGGAAGACCGGCAAACCAGGGTGGTTATTCCCCAGGCCACGGGAGGGGGGGAACCGGCCGCGGATTTCCAGGATCAGGACAGCGGCGAAACCCAGATTCCCCGGATTTCCCTCAACGAGGACGAATCCGCCCTGGCCGCGCTTGTCAGGGATTTTAACGGCGATAATTTCGAGGATCAGATTATCGCTTACCGCAGGCATCAGGAAATAGACTCCCCGGTGTTTATCACCTACGCCGGTTACGATCCGGCGGCGAAGCGGTACGTCAGGGAATGGAGCGCCCCGGCGGCGGTTACCAGGGCCGGCACCTTGAATCTCTACGGCGAGGATCTTATCGGCGACGGGGGAATCTGCGTGCTGATTTCGGGGATGAACGGCGCGGGGGAGCAGACCCTGACGGTGTTCAGAAAAAACAGCGGGGACGAGGCGGAACCCTTCGGCAAGATCGCCGAATTCCTGGTGGAGGGGTACATAGTGGTGGAAGACCGGGAACCCTCCGCCGCGAGACGGAGCCTTTCCATCGCCACCTACGCGAGGGACTATGAATCCTCCAATATGCTGGACCAGATAGAAAAAACTTATACCTATAACCAGATCAACGGATTGTATGAACAATCCCGGGTGGTCAAAATACCGGGCAGCCAGATTGAGCAGCGAAGGCTTAGTGAGCTTTTGAACGGCGCCCCCGGCCAGTTTGAGGATTTTATCGACGGCCTGTGGCGTCAGGGGGATGGGCCGGGGGAAAAGTACGTGTACTTTAACCGCGCCGCCAGGGAACTGATCTTCTACAACAACCATTCGGAGGAAATCTTCACCTGGCAGGATTCCTCCCCCACCCGTTACGGCCTGCATATCAACAGCCGGAATATCTCGCTGACCAAGCTCAGGCGGACGGTGAATGTGGAACTGTCCTCGCTGGAAAGCGTGCGGCTCCGGGTTTTTCAGGATGAATACTTGCGTACCGGTCCCAGTACCAGCTGGGACGGCTCCTACCAAAGGGTGCGAAACGCCGGGGGAGAAAAAAGCCCCGGAAAGGTAAACCCCTACCTGGACGGCGGTTACAGCGGCCCGGACGGAACCATCCATTTTTACCGGGACGGATCCTACGCGCTAACCCCCGCCTCGGGGCCCGCCGGTCTAAACCAGCGGGGAAAGTACGTGTTTTTTACCATGGGGGAGCAGGAACTGCTTGAACTCCGCCCCGGGGGGGAAAACGGCGATTCCCCGGATCGGAAAAATCCCTCCTCCGAGCCGGAGCGGGCGCTTTTTACGGTAAATCGGGAGGGGGAAAACTATTACAGCCCCGACGCTCTCAGCCTAACCCGGATCCGGATCAGCACCAGGGGAGTACAGGACCTTCACGAGGCGGTCATCGCGCTGACCCGGGATTAGTACGCTTTAGTATACGGGGAAGGACTCAAAGCCCTTATCTTTCAAAAGCAGCGTAGTCTGGTCCGGATCTATTCCGGGTTCCACCCCCACCACCCAAAGAATTTTTCCGTTCATCATCTTTTGAGTAACCACCGGCTTAAAACCCGCCTTTCGGAGTCGTTCGGCCCAGGCGGCGGCGTTTTCCTTCCACTCAAAGGAACCGGTTTGCAGCGCCGAGGGTCCCCTGGCCGCGGGGGCGGTATCCGGGGACCGCCCGGCCCCGGATACCGGGGGAGCGGAGGGTTCCGAGAGCCCAGCGGCCAGGGCCCCGGGGGCCGCCTGGATTCCCCTAAAGAGCCACAGAGGGCTGGGAAGGGCGCTTATCCGGGCGCTTCCGGAAGGTTCCGCGGCGGCCCGGGCCTCCGGGCTTTGGGGAAATTCCGCCATAAGCCGGTTTCTCGCCGATGTTTCCCCGGAAATTTTCCAGATGGTATAGTAGGCCGCCGGCTTCCATTCGGCGCAATCCCGGTCTTCCAGGAGAAGGTAAAGCTCCCCGGTCCCGCCGGTTTTAAAGGCCTCGATTTGGACAAGCAGAAACCGGGCCCTGGCCGCCAGCCGGGGATCCTCCGCGGCAAGGACCGGCCGCAGGGCCGCCCCGGCCCGGTCGAATTCCCCCTGGGCGGCCAAACAAAGGGCGCTCCTTATCAGGGCGTTGAAACCGGGGCCGCCCGGGACGGCCCACGCGGCCTTGTTCCACGCCTGGGCGGCTTCCTCGGTATCGCCGGAAAGCTCAAAAAGCCGGGCCTCGCGGCCAAGAGCTTCCCGCCGTTCCGCCGGGGAAAGTTTGGACCCCGCGAGTTGTTTTTCTATGGACTCAATTTCCGCCGCCAGGGGCGCGGGGGCGGCTTTTTCCCCCTGGGAAAAGGCCGGGGGGATAAAAAGCAGGGCCAGGACGGCGGGGAAGATCCCCCTAATCAACGCCATAGGAAGCGCCGGAACCGGCTTCCCCCAGCCCTTGCGGGTCTCGCTTGCCCTTGGGAACAGCCGGGGCCTTACCGCTTTTCTTTACCCACAGGGCGATAATAAAAGGCAGGGAACAAAGCATCCCCAGCACAAAGGAAGCGAACACCGTCAGGTAAACGGGTACGCCGGAAAAACGTGTAAAACCAAGGGAAATATCGCTCCTGTTTTCCAGATTCAGGCCGATAAAACCCAACAGAACCACCAGAATAAGGATGATCCCCAGTAAACGCCAAGGCATAGCTCGCCTCCTTTTTAATCGTCATCGACAACCCCGCCCAAAAGGCGAGGTCTCGTCCTTCACGTACAATCAAGCCCGTTCCGCCCGGAAGGTATTTCCCCGCAAAGAAATAAACGTAACCTCCGTAAAGGAACCAATCGCCTCCCTCGCGCCGGGAAACACCGCCATTTCATCTTTTTCGGTACGAGCTACTAATTCATCGGCATTTTTTCGGGAAATTCCCTCAATAAGCACCGTTTCCCTGGCGCCGACGCGGTCCTGTAATAATTGTAGCGTGTGTTGTTTCTGTAGGGCAATAACCTGGGAAAGCCGCCGGCGTTTGACCTTTTCCGGCACCCGGCCGGGAAACCCCCAGGCGGCGGTCCCCTCCCGGGGGTTGTAGTGGTACATATAGGCGTAGTGAAAACGGACTTCCTCCATCAGGCTCAAAAGGTCTTCCATGTCCTCCCCGGTTTCGCCGGGAAAACCCACCATAATATCCGTGGAAAGACTCAGGCCCGGCAGGGCCCGCCGCAGGTCTCGAACCAGGGCGAGGTAGGATTCCCTGGTATAGCGGCGGTTCATCGCCCCCAGGATCCGGTTGGAGCCGTGCTGCGCCGGCAGGTGGATATGCCGGCAAAAACAGGGGTTCTCCGCCAAAACCTCTATGGTCCGGGGGGAAAGGTCCTTAGGGTTGGCGGACAAAAACCGGACCCAGCGTATGGAGGTCCCCCGGATCTCCCGGGCGATGAGGGTGAGCAGACCGGGAAAATCCAGGACGCCGGGGGAAGCGGTATCCCCCTCGTGTTGGTAGGAGTTAACGTTCTGCCCCAAAAGGGTGATCTCCCGTACCCCTTTTTCCGCGAGGAGCCGAAGTTCGGCGAGGATGGCCGCCGGGGAACGGCAAACCTCCCGGCCCCGGGCGTAGGGAACAACACAATAGGAACAGAAGTTATCGCAGCCATGGGTGATGGGAATAAAACTCCGGAAGGCCCCTTCCTCAAAATGGGAGGGGGCGAAACACCAAGCCGGCGTTTCTTCCCCCGGTTCCAGGGGCCGGCCCCGCTCCACCGCCTCCAGGATCAGGGGAAAGAGGGACCGGGCGGAAGCGCCCATCACATAGTCCAGGGCGGGAAATTCCTCCTTAAGCTTTTTCCCCAGCCGGGAAGCCGCGCAGCCCGCCGCCACCAGGGTAAAGGGCCGGCCCTTCTTTTTTAGGGCCTGGTAGTGGGCAAGCCGGCCCCGGAAGCGGGTTTCCGCGGTTTCCCGGACCGAGCAGCTGTTGAGGAGTACCAGGTCCGCCGGGGCGCTTTCCGCCTTTTCCCAGCCCCGTTCCCGGGCGGCCAGTTCCATCGCCGCCGATTCCGCGGTGTTCATCTGGCAGCCGTAGGTCTCAAAGAAAAAGGTCACGGCCCGTATTCCGCCCTGGCGTAAGCGCTGTGGTTATGGATGCTCTCAAAATTCTCCGCCTCCACGGAAAAACGCTTAAAAGAACCCAGGTCCCTCAGGGCTATATACACGTCCCGGACCAGGTCCTCCACAAATTTAGGGTTGTCGTAGGCCCGCTCGGTGAGGAATTTTTCGTCCCCCCGTTTAAGGATGGAATAGATGGGGCTGGAGGCGGCCCCTTCCACCAGATCGATAATATCCTCGATCCAGAAAAAGGGGCCCAGCTCCAGTTCCACCGTGACGATTCCCCGCTGGTTGTGGGCCCCCCGGTCGGCGATCGCCTTGGAACAGGGGCAGACCGTGGTAACCGGCGCGGAAACCGTCACGGTAAAGTGGTGGTCCGCCCCCCCGGCGGGAGCGGCGGCCCTGTCTACCCGGCCCTGATAACGGCAGCGGTAGGAGACAATCCCCGAAAGGCCCGAAACGGGGGCTTTTTTTTCCAGAAAGTAGGGAAATTCCAGTATGCCGTAGGCGGAAGCGGCGTTTAACCCGGCGATAATTTCCCGGAGCATATCGAGGAACCGGGGCATGGAAAGGTCTTCCCGGTGGCGGTGAAAGATCTCCACAAAACGGCTCATGTGGGTACCCTTGAAATGCCGGGGCAGGTCCGCGTAAAGATCCGCCCGCCCGGTGGTATGCTGGACCTTGTTCACCTTGTCCAAAACCCGAATGGGGTACTCCAGGCCCTTGACCCCCACCTTGGTGAGGGGGATATTGCGGGTATCCGGGCCGCCCTGGACGTCGATCATGCCTTCGCCGCGCCGCCGGGGACGGCGGCCTCCGCCGCCTGGATCAGGTTGAGGAGGAGCATGGCGATGGTCATAGGCCCAACCCCGCCGGGGACGGGGGTGATCCACCCCGCTTTTTTCGCCACCCCCTCGTAGTCCACATCCCCCCTTAACCGATAACTCTTTCCGGCGGCGTTTTCCGGGGCGGGGGGGGCGCCGTTCCCCGGCCCCGGGGGGAACACCGGCGTCCGGTTTACCCCCACGTCGATCACCGCCGCGCCTTCCTTGACCATGTCCGCCGTGATAAGACCCGGTTTTCCCGCCGCGGCGATAAGGATATCCGCCTGCCGGGTATAACGGCCCAGTTCCCCGCTCCCCGTGTGGCAAACCGTCACCGTGGCGTTTATATCCCGGCGGGCCAGGAGGATCGCCAGCGGCCTTCCCACGATGGCGGACCGGCCCACAATCACCGCGTGGGCCCCCCGGGTGGGGATCCCCGCCTCTTCCAGCAAAACCAGTATTCCCCGGGGGGTACAGGGAAGGAAACCCGGACGGCCCAAGACCAGGTTCCCCGCCGACACGGGATGAAACCCGTCCACGTCCTTCGCCGGGTCTATGGCGGTGATGATCCGATCCTCGCCGATATGCCCGGGAAGGGGAAGCTGAACGAGGATTCCGTGGACGGAGGGATCGGCGTTAAGGCCGGCGATCAGCGAAAGCAGTTCCTCTTCCGGGGTATCCGCCGGGAGCCGGATGTCCCGGCTTTCCATCCCCGCCCCGGCCAGGGCCTTTTCCTTCCCCGCCACATAGGAAAGACTCGCCGGGTCCTCCCCCACTAAAATCACCGCCAGGCGGGGCAGGATCCCCCGTTTTTTCAGCGCCGCCGCCCTCAGGGCGGCCTCCTCCCGTTTTTTCCGGGCCGTTTCCCTTCCGTCGATAACAACCGCCATGGCCCCGCCCTAGGGATACCCCGCCAGGGTATCGTACAGAAGGGAGAGGAAACGCCCCCGGTCCAGTTCCATCCCCGCCTCGGCGTTGGGTTCCCCGCCCCGGGGAGCCGTCCCGGCCTCGTGGTAGATGTCCCTGAGCGGGTCCTCCCCCCGCAGGTGGCGGTAGTCGCAGACCGTCATTCCTCGGGTAAACTCACCCCTCAGTTCCACGGTAATCCTCATCGCCGCCCCTTTGATAAGGCCGGGATCGATAACCCACGCCGCGGCGCAGGCGTCGTGAAGGTCCGCCCCGTCGGAGCCGATAAGTTTCCGGCAGGCCTCCATGTAAAAGTCCAAAAGTTCCGCCGCGACGGAGGCGGTCCGGGTGGGGATTCGCCGGATCCGTTCCGCCTCCGCGGGACCGATAAGGCACTGGCGGGTCAGGTTAAGGCCGCACATCTTTACGTGGACCGGGGAATTAAAAACCCGGTAGGCCGCCTCGGGGTCCACAAAGATATTGAATTCCGCCGCGGGGGTCCAGTTGCCAAAGCTCACCGACCCCCCCATGATGACGATTTCCCGGATCCGGGGAACAATGTCCGGCGCCTTGTTCAGGGCCGCGGCGATGTTGGTCAAGGGGCCGGTGGCGATCAGGGTTACGTCCCCCACCGCCCGCAGGGTATCCACGATAAAATCCACCCCGTGCTTGTTTTGAACGGGGGTCCGGGGTTCCGGCAGTTCCGGGCCATCCAGGCCGCTCTTGCCGTGAAACTGGGGGGCGGTAACCAGTTCCACCGCCAGGGGCCGGGAATGGCCCTTGAACACGGGAATGTCCGGCCGGCCAATAAGCTCCAGAATCTTCAGGGCGTTTCGGGCCACGTTCTCGATAACGCAGTTCCCCCCAATGCCGGTGATCCCCAGCACTTCCAAATGCCGGGCCGCCAGCATAATCGCGAAAGCGTCATCATGTCCGGGGTCGCAGTCAAGGATTACTTTCTTCATGGCTCCACCTTATGGTAGTATGAGCCAAATGACGGTGGAAAACAAGGACAGCGCGGCCCGATTTCTCGATCTGACGGCGGATTACCTGGCGGGGGGGTACCGGCGGAACCGGGAGGACCGCGCCGGGAGCCCCCCGCCGGCGGAACCGGCGCCGGGGGAAGGGACAAACACCGCCCCCCCCTCCCCCATCGCCCCCGCCGCCGGGGGCGATTCCCTGGAGTCGGTGGCCGCCGATGTGGCCCGCTGTGAACGCTGCGGGCTCTGCGGGGGCCGGACCAATACCGTCCCCGGCGAGGGGGTCCCCCGCCCCCTGGTGATGGTGATCGGCGAGGGACCGGGCGCGGACGAAGACGCCACGGGCCGGCCCTTTGTGGGCCGGGCGGGACAGCTTTTGGATCGGATGCTGGACTCCAGGGGGCGAATCGGCCTTTCCCGGAACGTGAACTGCTACATCGCCAACGTGGTAAAATGCCGGCCCCCGGGGAACCGGAACCCCCAGCCGGACGAAATCGCCGCGTGCGTTCCCTTCCTGATCCGGCAGATAAAACTCCTCCACCCCAGGATCATCCTGGCCGCGGGAAACACCGCCGCGAAAACCCTGCTGGAAAGTACCGAGGGGATTACCCGGCTCCGGGGGAGGTTCGCGGAATTTACGGGAACCTCCCTTACCCGGGGGGAATTCAGCATACCCCTGCTCCCCACCTTCCACCCCAGCGCCCTGCTCCGGGACGAAAGCCTCAAAGCCCCGGTCTGGGAGGACCTGAAACAGCTCCGGGCGAAACTCGCCGCGCTGGACGAGGACTACGCCGCGCTGGCCGCCGGGCGGCCCCTGTAACGCGGTATGGGTAAACCCGCGGGAAACGCCCCGCCCCCCGGCCCGGCCTATGTGGACATCATCTTCAACATCC
Organism: Treponema sp.; assembly: GCA_031257195.1. Taxonomy (GTDB): domain Bacteria; phylum Spirochaetota; class Spirochaetia; order Treponematales; family Breznakiellaceae; genus JAIRPD01. The sequence continues at coordinate 8,761 of JAIRPD010000092.1, forward strand.
CCCTGCGGCAAAGCTACAGTTACCGGGCGGACGACAAGGGGGCGGCGGCGCCGGGCAAACGGGCGATGGTTCCCTTTGGTAAACGGGAAACCCTGGGCTACATCATCGCCGCCCGGGGGGAAGCGCCGCCGGGGCTCGGGCCGGAAAAACTGCGGGCGGTCCGGCGGGTGGTGGACCAGGAGCCGGTTTTTGACCAGCGGGACATAGACCTGGCCCGGTGGATGGCCTCCTATTACCTCTGCGGCCCCGGGGAAGCCCTGGCGGCGATGATCCCCTCGGGCCGGAGGGCCGGGGTCTACTCCAGCTTTTCCGACGAGGAACCCCCGGGGGAGAACCTGGTCCTCTCCGGCGAACAGCGGGAAGCCCTGGAGGGTCTCGCGGCCATGGCGGAGGCGGCCTTCACCGGCGGGGCGGAAACGGCCTATCTCTACGGCATCACCGGTTCGGGCAAAACCGAGGTGTTCCTCCGGCTGGCGGAACGGGTTCTGGAACGGGGAAGGTCGGTGATCTACCTGGTGCCGGAAATTTCCCTCACCCACCAGACCGCGGAGATCATCCGCCGCCGCTTCGGCTCCCAGGCGGCGGCCCTCCACTCGGGGATGAGCGGCGGCGAACGGTTTACCGAGTGGAAACGGATCCGCTCGGGGGAAGCCCGGATCGTGGCGGGTCCCCGGAGCGCGGTTTTCGCCCCGGTCCGGGACCTGGGGCTGATCATCATCGACGAGGAACACGACGGCTCCTACAAATCGGGCAGCACCCCCCGCTACCACGCCCGGCAAATCGCCATGCGCCGGGCCTCCGTCGAGGGGGCGCTGCTCCTCCTGGGTTCCGCCACCCCCTCCGCGGAGGCCTGGAAACTCACCCGGGAGGGGGCGATCCGCCGTTTTTCCCTGAGCCGCCGCCTTTCCGGGGGAAAACCCCCGGAGATCATCCCCGTGAGCCTCGCCAAAACCGAGGGCTGCCTAAGCCCCGAACTAAAGGAGGAAATCCGGACCACCGCCCGGATGGGAAGGCAGACTATCCTGTTCCTCAACCGCCGGGGCTTCGCCTATTTTTACCACTGCCGGACCTGCGGCTTTGAGCTTACCTGCAAACGCTGCTCCGTTTCCCTCACCTACCACAAAAGCCGGCGCCGGGCCCTGTGCCACTACTGCGGCTACGAGACCGCCCCTCCCCTTTCCTGCCCCCAGTGCGGTTCCCTGGAGGCGGGGTTCACCGGCTTCGGCACGGAATTTATCGAGGAGGAGGCGCGGAACACCTTCCCGGACCTGCGGATCCGCCGGGCCGACGCGGACACCACCGGGAGGAAGGGGAGCCTCCAGGAAATCCTCGAGGTCTTTAAGGCCGGGGGAACGGATCTGCTCCTGGGAACCCAGATGGTGGCCAAGGGGCTCAACTTTCCCGGGGTGCGGCTGGTGGGGGTGGTCTTCGCCGACACGGGGCTCCACCTGCCGGACTTCCGGGCGGCGGAGCGGACCTTTTCCCTCCTGGTCCAGGTGGCGGGCCGGGCGGGGCGGTACTTTCCCGACGGCCGGGTGATTGTCCAAACCATGCGGCCCGGGGACCCGGCGATCAAGCGGGCCTGCGCGCTGGACCTGGAGGGCTTTTACGAGACGGAACTGAGCCAGCGATCCCTCCTGGGCTTCCCCCCCTACTCCCGGCTGATCCGCTTTACCCTCCGGTCCCGGCTCGAGGACAAGGCCCGCCTCGCCGCGGCCCGCCTCGCCGCGCTGCTTCGGCCCCTGCTTCCCCCCGGGGCGGACCTGCTGGGCCCCGCGGAATGTCCCATCGCCGTCCAGAACGGCAGCCACCGCCGGCAGATCCTCCTGCGGGGAACCGCCATGGGCCCCCTCCACCGCGCGGCCCGGACGGCCCTGGAGCGGTACGAGGGGGAAAAGGAACACGGGGTCTATCTGGAAAGCGACGTGGACCCGGTGAGCCTGCTCTAGCGCCGGCCCGCGCTGGACAAGGGCCGTTTTTAGGATAATACTGTACGAATGACCGAATCCTTAGAAGATTATCTTGAAATGGTAAGCTTTCTTGCCGACGAGGGGCCGGTGCGGGTTACGGACATCGCCGTTCGGTTGAAAGTATCCAAGCCGTCGGTGTTGAGCGCCCTGAAAAACCTGGAAAAAGAGGAGCTGCTGCGGCACGAGCGCTACCAGGGGGTATTCCTGACCAAAAAGGGGGCCCAGCGGGCCCAGGAGATCAGGAAGCGGCACCATTTCCTCACGGATTTTCTGGTTAAGGTGGTGAAGGTAACCCCCCAAATCGCCGAACGGGACGCCTGCAAGATGGAGCATGTCCTGTCCCCGGAAACCCTGAAACGGATGCGGAAACTGAGCGCCCCCAAGCCCGGCCGCTAGGACCGCCGGCCGGGGAAACCGGGGGGCCCCGCGTTTTTCCCGGTCCCCGGCATG
>JAIRPD010000099.1 GCA_031257195.1 Treponema sp.
TTTCCCAGATTCTCAATGGTAAAATCGTACGTCATGGTTCCGCTCCTTATGGGTTACCCTCTGGGGGAAGTATAGACCTTCCGGCGGGGGCGCGCAAGGGGGGCCCCGCCGCCGCGGACGATTCCCCGGCCTTGGTACCGGTCCCCTGGCCCGGGGTGAACTATTTCCCCCATTTTGCAAACCCCTCCCCGGAGGCGGGGGCCCGTTCCGCCCCCGGGGAAAGGCCCGGGAAACGCCCCGCGGGCGGCTCCCCGGTTGTAGTGAGCGACTCCCCGGTTTTCGCGGGCGGCTCCCCGGCCGCCGGGCGCGGCGGGGGTGGACGCGTTACGGACGCTTGCGGGGTTGTGAGCCGCCGGTAATCGCCGGGGGGCTTTGATCGGGCCGTCCCGGCCCTGGGGCGGGGGGGCGGGGGACTTGACGCCGCCGGCGGCGGCGCGATACAATAAACAAACCTTATGCAAGAGCCAAGAGCCACGAGCCAAGAGCCAAGAGCCAAGAGCCAAGAGCCAAGTAAAGTATGACGCCGCGTTAAACGTTGTCAAGGGGGCAACCCCTTGACCGGCGGGAAACCCCTGCTGGCGATGGTCGTCCCCTGTTACAACGAGGAGGAGACGCTGCCGGCGGCGGCCCAACAACTGCTGGACAAGCTTACCGGCCTCATCGCGGCGGACGCCGTCTCCCCCGAATCAATGGTCCTGTTTGTTGACGACGGCTCCACCGACGCCACCTGGGACCTCATCGAAAAGCGCGCCCGGGAAAACCCGCGCCGTTTCGCCGGCGTCAAACTGTCCAAAAACCGGGGACACCAAAACGCCCTGCTCTGCGGATTGCTTTCCATAAAAGACAGCGTTGACGCGGCGATATCACTTGACGCGGATTTACAGGACGATATTGACGTTATCGATGAAATGATAAACCAATACCGCGCCGGCCGCGAAATAGTGTACGGCGTCAGATCGGACAGAACAAAAGACAGTTTTTTCAAGAAAGCGACCGCTCAAGGGTTTTACCGGTTTATGCGTTTCCTCGGGGCGGATATTGTCTATAACCACGCCGATTTTCGCTTGATGGGCAAAGCCGCGCTGCGCGCCCTCGCGGAATACGGCGAGGTGAATTTGTTTCTGCGGGGTATTGTTCCCCTGCTGGGATACAAAACCGGCTCGGTGTATTACGGCAGAAAAGAACGTTTCGCGGGGACAAGTAAATATCCGCCGCGGAAGATGCTGAAATTCGCGTTGGAGGGGATTACCTCGTTCTCGGTGAGGCCCATCCGGTTTATCGCCGCCCTGGGTCTTGGCATGTTCGCCGCCAGCCTGGCGATGACGGCGTACGCCGCCGCCCAATATTTTCGCGGGAACACCGTGTCCGGCTGGTCCAGCGTGATTTGCTCGCTGTGGTGTGTCGGCGGGCTGATTCTTTTGTCCCTGGGGGTGGTGGGGGAATATGTCGGGAAGATCTATCTTGAGGCCAAACACCGGCCCCGTTTCAACATAGAGAAGACGCTTTTCGAGGGCGGCGGCGCGCGCCCCGCCGGCAAACCCCCCGCCGGGCCGCATCAGGGCGGCGGGGCGGCGTTTGTAAATCAGGAGGGACAGTTATGACAAACCGGAGTCTTGGGTGGCTGAAGAACCGGCTGGATATTTCCGGCAAGGCGCTTTTTTGTTTGGCCGTTTTTGCCGGGGGGATACTTTTGTTGTTGACGCCGGTGTTCCAAAGTTTCCTTGTGGCGCTTGGCGAGCTGTTTCTCCGCCGGCCGCTTAATCATCCCCACTGGCATAAACGGATTCTCCAATGGGGAATAAGCGGAATTATCTTTTACGGTGTTTTTTTCCTGGTGTTTTTCGCGAAGAACCTGTTCCGCGAAGCGCGGCCCGGCGGACGGTTATACCTATTTCTCGCCGCGTTCATCGCTTTAGGCGTTTTCGCGATTATGTTTCGGGCGAACTGGGTCTTTGGTGATGATCATATATTTATCAGAAGTACCGCGGTAAATAACTATCTGACCTTTCCTAGTTATCTTTCCGGGGGCAGGTTTTACCCTTTCGGGCATATTCACTATAATATTCCGCTTTTTACATTCCGCCTGCTGGGGATTAACTCGGGACTGCCGCCGGCGGCGCATTACGCGGTTATCGCGCTGTTCTTCGCGGTTACGGTGATTTGTCTGTACGCTCTTTTTGACAACATCGTGGAAAAAGAAACCGGCGCGAATCCGCTGTTCGCCCTGCTTTTCGCCTGCGGCTTTTTTATGACGGGGCGCGCGTTTATCAATGTTTTTATGAGTATCATATACCCGGACACGCAGGTAATCGCGCTGTTTGCCGTTTTTATGCTGGCGTATTACCGGGCGCGGGAAACGGACAAAAAGAGGTACTATATCGCGGCGCTCATATCCGCCGTGTACGCCTCTTACTGCAAGGAACCGGTATTTGGAGCGCTGCTGGTAATCGCGGCCTCGAACTATATCTTTAACTTTAAGGGCCTGTCAAAAAGGGAAAAAATATTTCACGCAGCCCTTGTTCTTAACGGCGTTCTTTTTACGTTCCTGTATTATTTCTTGTCATACAGAAACGCCGCGGGATTTTACAATGAGGGCAGGGTGGAAGTCGGCGCGTTTCGGTTTGTCGTTTCCGTATTCGCGGAAAATCCTGTATTGATAGTGATGTATGTTTTCGGAATCGCGCGGCTTTTGGCGGTGCTTCTCAAAAAGGACAGGGCGCGTATGTTCCATGATACGCTTCTTTTCGCGGGAATGGCCTATGTCTTTGCCTACATTCTGCTGCGTTTAAACGCCGATTATTATTTTATGCCGGCCATCATTTTATTTCTGCCGTCTCTGGTCTTCTGGATCGGCGCTTTATATCAGAAAAACAGAAACCTCGCGCTGGCGGTATTCTGTTTACTGTTGATATTCTCTATGTTTAACGGCAGGAAGGCCGCGGCGGACATTGCCGGTAAATACCAGGACAGAAAAGAATTCACGCCATATATTGGCCGTCTGCTCACGGAATACCGGGATGGAAAGCGGTTTATCTGGTATGAGTCCGACAACGCGCCTTCGGACAATACCTTTTACATCGCCGTCAGGAACTGGAAAAAACGTGTGGAAAACGCCTTTCTTAATTTTCAGAACAAGTCGGAAGGAAAGGAATTCTTCACGGTATCGAAGGATATTGCCGCCATTGATTTTAACGCCAACCTGGTATTCTTTTATCCCGACGCGAACGATCAATACCAGCCGATGCCGGATAGTCTTTCAAACTTGTTGCGGGACAACGGTTTTGAACTTGTTACGGACGCTTACGGCGTTTTGATCTACCGGAAATAGCAGCGGGGCTTTGATCGGGCCGCCCCGGCTATGGGGCGGCGCGGCAGGGACAAGGCGGTCCCTGTGTACCGACTCCTGGGGCCGCTAAACCTGGACGGAGGCCATGCACTGTTAAGGCGCTTTGAACCCGCTTACGCCGACGCGTTTGTCTGGCTGGGGAAACAGGGGGGCGCCATCATTACTTCCCCAGGGGAACGTTCCGGTAAACCTCCCAGCTTGTTTTGATCAGGGTTTCCAGGTCTGAATGCCGGGCCTTCCAGCCCAGAAGTTCCCGGGCCAGGGCCGCGGACGCGGTAAGTTTGGCCGGGTCTCCGGGGCGGCGGCCCACAACCCGGGAGGGAATGGGCTGGCCGGTAAGCCGCCGGGCGGTTTCCAGCACCTCCTGTACCGAAGAACCGGTTTCGCTCCCCAAATTCACCGTTAGGCTTTCGCCGTTTTTGGCGATATACTCCAGGGCCAGGGCGTGGGCAATGGCCAGATCGCTTACATGGATATAGTCCCGAATACAGGTGCCGTCGGGGGTGTCGTAATCGTCCCCAAAAACGCGCAGTTCCTCCCGCATACCGCGGGCGGCTTCCATAATCACCGGCAGAAGATTGGCGGGGTTCTGTTCCAGCCCCTTGATCCGGCCCTCCACGTCGTAGCCCGCGGCGTTAAAGTACCGAAGGCTGGCGTAACGAATCCCCTTAAGCCTGTCGTACCAGGCCAGGAACCGCTCTATCTCCAGCTTGGTAAAGCCGTAATAGTTTTCCGGGTTGGTGGGATGCTTTTCATCTATGGGAAGATACGCGGGACTGCCATAAACGGCGGCGCTGGAGGAGAAGATGATGTACTTAAGCCCCGTCTCGCTGGCGGCGTTAAGGAGATTCATGGCGCCGGTGATGTTGTTCACCGAGTACTTTTCCGGCTTTACCATGGATTCCCCCACAGCCTTAAACGCCGCCAGGTACACCGCCGCCTCCATGCCGCCCCTTTCCCTCATGGCGGAGGTAAGCTGTTCGTAACGGAGTATATCGCCGTGAATAAAAACCGCCTCCGGAAAGAGGTTTTCCCGCAGCCCCGAGGAGAGATTGTCAAAAACCGTTACCTCATGGCCCCGGTCCAGAAATTCCCGGGTTACATGGCTTCCTATGTAGCCCGCGCCGCCAATCACCAATACCTTCATATTGACAGTATAGCGGATGTTTCTCTTTTCCGCTATACTGTCCTCAGAGCCGGAGGATCCATGGACGTGAAAGAACAGCTTTTTTCCTATATTGATAAAACCGAAGCCCTGGCGGTGGAACTGGAAACGGAACTTTGTAAACGTCCGGCGATCTCCCCCGTTTCCGGGGGGGAGGGTGAGCTGGATAAGGCCCTGTACCTGGAGGGCTGGCTTAGGGACCGGGGTTTTTCCTATGAGCGGATAGACATTAAAGACGGGAAAGCCAAGGGAGGCGTCCGGCCCAACCTGGTGGTCGATGTCCTCCAAACATCCGGCGGCGGGGCGGACGGAACGTTCTGGATCATGAGTCACCTGGACGTGGTCCCCCCCGGCGAGCTAAGCCTTTGGGAGAGCGACCCCTGGACCGTGGTCCGCCGGGGCGGCGGCCCGGATGACCCCCTGGGGCCCCGTCTTGTGGGGCGGGGGGTAGAGGACAACCAGCAGGGCCTGGTATCCTCCCTGCTGGCGGCCCTGGCCGTACGGGCGGCCGGCGGCCCGGCGGCGGCCCGGCCGGTAAAACTCCTCCTCTGCGCCGATGAGGAATGCGGCAGCGAGTATGGCATCGAGGCCCTCCTAAGGGAAAGACCGGGCATGTTCGGCAAAAACGATCTGGTCCTGATCCCCGACGGCGGGGACAGCAGGGGCGAAACCATCGAAATCGCCGAAAAAAACTGCCTTTGGGCGGAATTTACCGTCCGGGGTACCCAGGCCCACGGTTCCCGGCCCGATCAGGGGGCCAACGCCCACCTTGCCGGGGCGGAGTTTGCCGTACGGATGCACTACGAGCTTTCGGAGCGGTTCAACGCCCGGGACCCTCTTTTTGAGCCGGACTATTCCACGATCCAGCCCACCCGGAAAAACGCCAACGTCCCCAACATCAACACCATCCCCGGGGAGGATGTTTTTTGCATGGACATGCGGATTCTGCCCCAATACACTATAAAGGAAGTTTTGGCCGAAGTGGACCGAATCAAAGGGGAGATTGAGGCCAAACACGGGGTAACGATCAGCTATACCACCCCCCAGGCCATGGAATCCCGGGCCACCCCGGCGGATTCCCCCCTGGTAGCCATGATTTCCCGGGCCGCCGCCGAAGTCTACGGCGTTAAAACCCGGCCCGTCGGCATTGGGGGGGGCACCGTGGGGGCCTTTCTCCGCAACGAGGGAATCCACTGCGCCGTTTGGGGCCGCCTGGACGACACCGCCCATCAGCCTAACGAATACGCCATAATCGCCAACATCCTGGGAGACGCCAAGGTGATGGCGTTGTTAATGGCGTATCCGGCGGGTTAGACCCCTCCTTATCCTTGACGTACCGCTATATGTGGTGTACCATATCGACTGTTACACCATATAAAGGGCAGCGGCCTATACATGGGGTATATATAAAGACGATAAACATGGCGCAGGAAACGCGATAAATAGTCGAGGGGAACTATGACCATACAACGCTTTTTCACCAGCCCGGAAAGCGGGCCATACCAGGGTATTGTCTGGGAAAAACGGCGGAGCGAAATCCGCAATCCCGACGGGAAAATCATTTTTCAGGAAGAAACGGTAATCGTCCCGTCCTTTTGGAGCCAGATCGCCAGTGACATTCTGGCCCAAAAGTACTTCCGCAAGGCGGGGATCCCCGCGGAAAAAGCGGACCACTGGCAAACCTGGGCCGGCGCCGGGGCGGGTGAGATTTTCCCCCTCCCCGCCGACGGGGCGGAGCATGACGCCCGCCAGGTTTTCCACCGTCTGGCCTTCACCTGGCTTGAGTGGGGCCGCCAAAACGGCTTTTTCGACGCTCCCGCGGATGAAGAGGCCTTTTACGGCGAAACCTGTTACATGTTAGCCCGCCAAATGGCGGCCCCCAACAGCCCCCAATGGTTCAATACCGGCCTTTACGCGGTCTACGGAATAGACGGCCCTCCCCAGGGCCACTACTACACCGATCCGGCGGACGGGGTTACCAAAAAATCGGACAGCGCCTACAAACGCCCCCAGCCGCACGCCTGCTTTATTCTTTCCATAGAGGATGATCTGGTCAACGACCGGGGGATCATGGACCTGGTAACCCGGGAAGCCCGGCTCTTTAAGTACGGTTCCGGTACGGGGTCCAATTTTTCCAAACTCCGGGCGTCCCACGAGCGGCTTTCCGGGGGCGGGGTTTCCTCGGGACTGCTGTCCTTTCTCAAAATCGGGGACCGCTCCGCGTCGGCGATCAAAAGCGGGGGTACCACCCGGCGGGCGGCAAAGATGGTTACCCTGGATGCGGATCACCCCGACGTGGAACGGTACATCGACTGGAAGGCCCAGGAGGAACACAAGGTGGCCTCCATGGTTACCGGCTCGCTGATAATAAAAAGGCACCTGGAGGCGGTAAAAAAAGCCGTCGCCGCCTTCCGGGGTCCCCCGGCGGACACCTTCAACATCAAAAAGAACCATGAATTGGCCGAGGCCCTCCGGGGCGCTTTGGCGGATCAACTGCCCCCAACCTACCTGTACCAGCTCCTCCGCCGCATGGAACAGGGGGATTTGACGGACCCCTCCGCCGGGGGGGAGCCGCCGGTTTTTTCCACCGCCTGGGATGACGAGGCCTACAACACCGTATCGGGCCAGTCCTCCAACAACAGCCTCCGGGTAAGCGATGATTTTATGAACGCCCTGGAGGCGAATGGAACGTGGGACCTCAAGGAGCGGATATCCGGGAAAACCATCAAAACGGTGAAAGCCCGGGACCTGTGGACCCGCATGGCCCGGTCCGCCTGGCAGTGCGCCGATCCGGGGATCCAGTACCACACCACGATCAACGACTGGCACACCTGTCCCGCGGGGGGGGAAATCCGGGCCAGCAACCCCTGTTCGGAGTACATGTTCCTGGACGACACGGCCTGTAACCTGGCGTCGATTAACCTGGGGGCCTTGTATGACCGGGGGAAAAAGGCCTTTAACGTACCGGGCTACCTCCACGCCATTGACATCTGGACCACGATTCTGGAGATCTCTGTGGTGATGGCCCAGTTCCCCGCCCCCCGGATCGCCGAGCTTTCCTTCCAGTACCGGACCCTGGGACTGGGCTACGCCAACCTGGGAAGCCTCCTGATGGTGATGGGGCTGGCCTATGATTCGGAGGAAGGCCGGGCGGTAGCGGCCGCCCTTTCCGCCATCCTCACCGGGGAGGCCTACACCCAGTCCGCCCGAATGGCCGCCGCCCTGGGCCCCTTCGCCTGTTACAACGACAACCGGGAAGCGATGCTCCGGGTAATCAGAAACCACCGCCGGGCGGCTTACAACGCCCCGGCGGAGGAATACGAAGGGCTGCGTACTATTCCCGCGGGGATACAAGAAGCAAAGTGCCCGGCGGATCTTTTGGAAGCCGCCCGGCGAACCTGGGACAGCGCCCTGCGGCTGGGGGAGGCCCACGGCTTCCGCAACGCCCAGGTCAGCGCCATCGCCCCCACGGGAACCATCGGCCTCCTCATGGACTGCGACACCACCGGGGTGGAGCCGGACTTTGCCCTGGTAAAATTCAAAAAACTGGCCGGGGGAGGCTATTTCAAGATCATCAACCAGTCCGTACCCCCGGCGCTGGAAGCCCTGGGCTACGAAAAAAGTGAAATCGAGGCCATCACCGCCTACGCCACGGGCCGCAAAACCCTGAAGGACGCGCCGGGAATCAACACCGAAACCTTAACCGCCAGGGGATTCACCGCCGAAGCCATCGCCGCCGCGGAAAAGGCCCTGGAAAACGCCCTGTCCCTGGAGGGGATTTTTAACCCCTGGATACTGGGCAAAACACTGGTGGAAAAAAAACTCGCCATCCCCGAATCAACCTGGAGCCTGCCGGGGTTTAGCCTCCTCAAACACCTGGGCTACAGCGAAAAGGACATAGCGGCGGCGGAACACTACGCCTGCGGAACCATGGGTCTGGAGGGGGCCCCGGGGCTTCAAGAAAAGGACCTGCCCGTTTTTGATACCGCTACCCCCTCGGGGAAAAACGGAACCCGCTCCATACCCTGGCAGGCCCACATAGCGATCATGGCGGCGGTTCAACCCTTTATCACCGGGGCGATCAGCAAGACCATCAACATGCCCAACCTGGCGAATTACGAGGATGTGAAGGGCGCTTACCTTTTGGCCTGGAAGCGCGGCCTTAAAGCGGTGGCCCTGTACCGGGACGGCTCCAAGCTTTCCCAGCCCCTTTCCTCTTTTGTCCCCGGAACAGACCCCCTGGCGGACACGATCCTGACCCTCCAAAAGGACCTGGAAACGCCGGGCCGCGGTTTGTATGGGATGGAGCGCCGCCGCGGCGACGCCCGGGGACACCGGCGGCATCTGCCCAACCGGCGTTCGGGCTACACCCAAAAGGCCAAAATCGGGGGGCATTCAATCTTTATCCGTACCGGGGAATACGACAACGGCAAACTGGGGGAGATCTTTCTGGATATGCATAAGGAAGGGGCCGCCTTCAGGAGCCTCCTCAACAGTTTCGCCATCGCCGTTTCCCTGGGTCTCCAGTACGGGGTACCCCTGGAGGAGTACGTGGACGCCTTTACGTTTAGCCGCTTTGAGCCCAACGGCATGGTCCAGGGCCACGATTATGTAAAGATAGCCACCAGCGTGATCGACTACATCTTCCGGGATTTGGCGATCAGCTACCTTAAGCGCGGCGATCTGGGCCAGGTTAAGCCCGAAGATCTGGAAGCCACCGGTACCCAGGACGACAACGCCGGAAAAGACCACGGAAGCCGCGCCCCGGGAACGGCGGGCCGCGGCCACAAAGCGCCGGCGGAACAGGCCCATCCAGCGGTCAAGGACCAGCCCTACCAGGCGGACCACGGGGGGCATCCGCGCGCCGCGGTCAGGGGCAAAGCCGATTTCCCGCCGGACACGGTCCAGCGCATCGCTCAGGCCAGGATCAAGGGCTACGAGGGGGATCCCTGCCCCAACTGCGGTTCCTTTACGCTGATCCGGAACGGTACCTGCATGAAGTGCGACACCTGCGGGAATACCACCGGCTGTTCGTAACCCCCCCGGGACGCCGGGGGTACACCGCCGTCCCGGAGGGAATGACGGCGGGGGATTGGCTCGCGCGGATGTCCGGGACACCCCCGAAAAAAAAGCCCCCGCCAGGAGGGTCACGGCGCCGGAGCCGGCCGCTTACCGTTGCTTCCTTCCGGACCTGGCGGGGTTAGGCGGCGGCTCCCCGCATGGTTCCTGGCCGCGGGGCGGATTCATCTTACCCCGCCCATCCCGGTTTGTACAAGGGGCGGGGCCCTGGGGCCGGGCGGATATTCACGCGGGTCCCGCGTAACCCTCGCGGACGCCCACGCGCTCCAGATGGAACCCCATGCGCCTCGTATGGACGCCCCCGCGAACCGTATGGGACCCCACGCGCCTTGTATGGGCGTCCACGCAAACCGCGTGGGAGCCCCTATAACCCGCGTGGACGCCCCCGCAAGCTTTGTGGGCTCCCACAGGACCCGCGGGAACATCCAGGCGAGTCCCGGGGAGCCCCCGGGCTTTTGGTTTCGCCGCCGCCGGGCCGCCAAAGCCCATCCGGCGGGGCCGTTCCGCCCGGGCCTTGTCCGCGCCGGGCGGCGCGGCGGCCGCCCGGGGGTGGAACGCGAAATACGGCAGGCCAATGCCCGGAAAGTCCGCGGCCCGCGGCGGACGCTTGACATAACCGCGAAAAATCCGCATTGTAACATCCTAGACCAAGCCCTGGATGGAGCCGCGTTTCGCGGGACTCCGCGTTTGTTCTGAAACAAGGTAAAGGGACAGTGGCGGCGGCCTTGGGGCCGCATATCTTCCCGCGCCGGAGGAAGGTATTGAAAGGAAGCGATGTGGTCATCAAAGGGATATCCAAGACCTTTGGCGGCTTTACGGCTTTGAATAACGTAAGCCTGACGATTCAAAAGGGGGAATTTTTTTCCCTTTTGGGGCCTTCGGGGTGCGGTAAAACCACCCTTCTACGGATCCTGGCGGGTTTTGAAAGCCCCGATTCGGGAACCGTCGCCTTTGACAACACCGACGTACTCTCCCTGCCCCCCAACCAGCGGCAGGCCAACACGGTGTTCCAGAACTACGCCCTGTTCCCTCACCTTTCGGTGTTCGAAAACGTGGCTTTTCCCCTCAGGCTCAAGAAACGGCCCAAAAGCCAGGTGGATTCCCAGGTAAAGGATTACCTGCGGCTGGTCCAGCTGGAAGCCCACGCCCACAAGAAGCCCAGCCAGCTCTCCGGGGGCCAGAAGCAGCGGGTGGCCATCGCCCGGGCGTTGATCAACGAGCCCAGCGTCCTCCTCCTGGACGAGCCCCTTTCCGCCCTGGACGCCAAGCTCCGGCAGCACATGCTTATTGAGCTGGACCAAATCCACGATACCATCGGCATCACCTTTATCTATGTAACCCATGATCAGCAGGAGGCCCTGTCCGTGTCGGATCATATCGCCGTCATGGACCAGGGAAACGTGCTTCAGGTGGGCACCCCCCACGACATCTACGAGAGTCCCGCCACGGGCTTTGTGGCCCGGTTTATCGGGGAAACGAATCTCTACGACGCCCAGGTGGCGGGCGTGGAGAAAATGCCGGCGGGGGCCGGCGGAAGCGGCGCAGGCGGGACCGAGTACATGGCCGAACTGGACATTCCCGGCCTGGGGCGGATCAAGGTTACCACCGTGGATGAGGTAAAGCCCGGCCAGCGGGTAACCTTTACCGTCCGCCCGGAAAAGGTGGTGATCACCAAGGAAAAACCCTCCACCAGGAGGGAGGACATCAACCTTTTCCGGGGCCAGGTGGACGAGCCGATTTACTCCGGCTTCCAGACCAAATTTTATGTTAAGGTCAACGATGAGATCATGATCCGGGTGATCAAACAGCACGCCAAGTACTCTGACGAGGGCCCGGACATTGTGTGGCGGGACCAGGTGTACCTTTCCTGGAGCGCCAACGACGGCTACATTGTGGAGGTACGCGACCGGTGAACCGCCTGATAAAACGCAACTATGGGCCGGTGTATTCCCTTCCCATGGCCCTGTGGTTCACTATCTTCTTCCTGGCGCCCCTGTTCATCATCGTGGTTTACAGCTTCCTTAAGAAGGGGCTTTACGGGGGGGTAACGCGGGAATTTTCCCTGGCGGCCTACCAAAGCCTGGCGAACCCCAGTTTTTTAATCATCACCATCCGCACCCTGGTAACCAGCGGGGCGGCCACGCTGATCACGATCCTGATCGCCCTGCCCTGCGGCTACTATATGGCCCGGAGCCGGCGCCAGACCCCGCTCCTCCTCCTGATCATCATTCCCTTTTGGACCAACTTTCTGATCCGGGTCTTCGCGTGGATGAACATCCTGGGAAACAACGGCTTCCTCAACGAGCTCTTAATGAGGCTGGGGATCATCAAGGATTACATTCACTTTCTTTACAACCAGAAAACCGTGGTGCTGGTGCTGGTTTACATGTACCTGCCCTACGCCATCCTGCCCCTTTTTTCCACCATAGATAAGTTTGATTTTTCCCTGCTGGAGGCGGCCCGGGACCTGGGGGCCACCAAGCTGGGGGCCTTCCGGCTGGCCCTGCTGCCCAACATCAAAAGCGGAATCTACACGGCGGTGCTTTTTACCTTTATCCCGATCTTCGGGGCCTACGCGGTCCCGCTCCTGGTGGGGGGCAAGGAATCGTATATGCTGGGAAACATGATCGCCGACCAGCTTACCAAGGCCCGGAACTGGCCCCTGTCGTCGGCGATTTCCCTGGTACTGACGGTGATCACCACGGCGGGGGTGATCGTGATGATGAATTTGCAAAAACGGGAAGCGAGGAGCAAGGCCGGCGAACCGGGGATTGCCGCGGAAACCGCCGCTCCCGGCGGCGGTGAAGGGAGGGGCCGTGAACTTTAAAAACGTGGTCCGCAACTTTGTTACCTCCCTTCGGACACCCCCCGGGGGAGAGGCGGCCCGCCACGCCCGCCGGGCCTACCGCCTCCGGGCCTTTTCCTTTTCCCAGACGGTTTTTTTGGCCACCATCGTGTTTTTGTTCCTTCCCCTTTTTGTGCTGTTCCTCTATTCCTTTAACTCCTCCAAGGGGATGAACTGGACGGGCTTTTCCCTGGTCTGGTACGAGCGGCTCTTTCTTCATTCCCGGGACCTCTGGAGGGCCTTCTGGCACAGTGTTGTTATCGCCCTGGGTTCCGCGGTAAGCGCCACGATAATCGGCACCTTGGGAGCGGTGGGGGTAAACTGGTACCGGTTTAAACTGCGGAGTTATGTGCAGACCATCTCCTTCCTGCCCATGATCCTGCCGGAGATCATCATCGGCGTTTCTTTGTCGATCTTCTTCGCCGGCGTAAAGGCTCGGCTGGGTTTGGGAACCATCCTCATCGCCCATATCAGCTTTAACCTGCCCTTTGTGTTCCTCATGGTCATGGCCCGGCTGGACGAGTTTGATTTCTCGATCATCGAGGCCGCCCACGATCTGGGGGCCAACGAGCCGCAGACCCTCGTCAAGGTAATTATCCCGGTCTGCATGCCCGGTATCGTGTCGGGTTTTTTAACGGCGGTTACGATCTCCCTGGAGGACTTTGTGATCACCTCCTTTGTTACCGGCCCCGGATCGTCCACCCTGCCCATTTACATTTATTCCGCCATCCGCTTTGGGGTTTCGCCGGTGATCAACGCCCTGTCGGTGGTTATGATCCTGGGGACGGTGCTGTTGACATTTTTGCTGCGAAATTTTTTAAAATACATAGCCGCTAAATAGGCTTTAACCATGGACGCGTTGAGAAACCCGCGGCAAAAGCGGGCGCGGGGTTCAAACGGCCCTCAGGTACTTTTAGGAGGAATTACAAGGATGAAGGTGAACAAGATTTCCGCGGCGGCGGTCCTGGTACTGGCGGCCGCCCTGTCTGGATGCATGGACAATCCCAAATACCAGGATGGAGACTCCCGGCGGCTCCATATCTACAACTGGACCTACTACACCCCCCATTCGGTGATCGAAAAGTTCGAGGCCGAGTACGGCGCGGAGGTGGTCTACGACGAGTTCGCGTCCAACGAGGAGATGTACGCCAAACTTCAGGCGGGCGGCTCCGGCTATGACATCATTTTTCCCTCCGGGGATTATGTGTCCATCATGATCAGCCAGGACATGCTAGAAAAGATCGACAAGTCCAAACTGCCCAACCTGATCAATGTGGACCCTCTGGTTTTGAGCAAGGCGGTCTACGATCCGGACATGAATTTCTCCGTTCCCTACTATTGGGGCGCCGCGGGAATCGCCGTCAACACCGCCAAGGTTCCCCGCTTTGAAAAGAGCTGGGCCATCTTTGGGCGGGCGGACCTGAGGGGCCGGATGACCATGCTGGACGATATGCGGGAAGTCTTTGGGGACGCCCTGGCCCATCTGGGTTACTCGGTGAACACCGGGGACCCCCAAGAGCTTGCCCGGGCCCTGGACCTGGTAAACGGCGCATGGAAACCCAACCTGACCAAATTTGACGCCGAAGCCTTTGGCAAGGGCTACGCCAACGGGGACTTTTGGGTTGTCCAGGGTTACGCCGAAGTGATCTTCGAGGAAATCGCCGGGGACCCGGAACTGACGGCGAACACGGCCTTTTTTATCCCCCCCCAGGGAGGCCCCGCCTATATAGATTCCATGTGCGTCCTCAAGGGCGCGAAGAACCTCGATCTGGCCTATGCCTTTATCGACTTTATCCACCGCCCGGAAATTTACGCGGAGTTTACCGACTTTTTCGGTTTCCCCGCCACGGTCAATTCCAAGGCGGCCCCCCTTAAAAAGCGGCCGCCTTTCTACACCGTGGAGGACCTGGCCAACACGGAACTAAAGGACGATCTGGGGGAGGCGCTGGAAATGTACAACGCCGCCTGGGAAACGGTTAAGGTGGGGTACTAGTCCCTCAAGGAACCGCCGCGGCGCGGATCGCGCGGAAGAAATTGAGAAACACGCCGCGCGGAACGAGTCTCCGCGGCGGCGCGAGACATTTGTCAAACCTGCCCCGCCGATACCCGATCTCACTATCAAGGCTGACAAACTTAACGCCGCTCCCTGGCCGCCCAATATGGAAAACGGCGCGGCTGTCCTGAAAACCGGGACATGGAATAGAAGCCCATGGGCGGAATCATAACGAAAGGCTTCTTGACTAAACGTTGTTATGACGCGTATTATCTTAACATGCGGGACCCTGGGGATAAAACGAACAAGACCGTGTTAAGCCTGTTCTCGGGATGCGGGGGCATGGATCTTGGATTGGAAGGAGATTTCAAGGTTCATAAAAAATGCGTAAACCCAAACATCCATTCCCCGCTCAAGCGGGACGGTTCTTCTTTTGTTCACCTGCCCAGAACCAGCTTTAAGATCGTGTTCGCCAATGACATACTACGAGAGGCAAAAGCGGCTTACGTTCCTTTTTTCACAAAGAGGGGGGCCGGCCATGAATTTCTTGATGAGAGTATCGTGAACCTGGTAAAAAAAGCGGAGCGCGATGAGTTCAGGTTTCCCCACGCGGATGTGGTAATCGGCGGTTTTCCCTGCCAGGATTTCAGCGTGGCGGGTAAACGCCTGGGACTAAATTCCCATAAATCGCACACCGGCGTTATCGACCCCAGCGCGCCCAGCGAGGAAAAC
This sequence comes from Treponema sp., assembly GCA_031257195.1. Taxonomy (GTDB): domain Bacteria; phylum Spirochaetota; class Spirochaetia; order Treponematales; family Breznakiellaceae; genus JAIRPD01. Next base: position 15,161 of record JAIRPD010000099.1, read on the forward strand.
CGGGGGAAGCTGTATATCTGGATGAAGAAAGTAATAGAAATCGTTAAACCAAAAATGTTCATCGCCGAAAACGTAAAGGGCCTGATTAGTCTGGGGGACGCTAAAAAAATCATGGAAAGTGATTTCCGCGGCATTGACAAAGGATATGTGGTATTGAACGCAAGACTGCTGCACGCCGCGAATTATGGGGTGCCACAGACAAGGGAACGGGTGATTTTTTTTGGCTTTAACAAAAAATATTTAAGCAAAATCATCATAGATAAACTTGAGTCAGAAATTATAGATCCCTACCCGCCAAAAACACATTATCTGCCGGGAGAAAAGCGGGAAGGACTTTCCCAATACGTGTCGCTTTCCGATGTCTTGTCGGATTTAGAAGAGCCGGAAACAAGCCGGGACGCGGCCCAGCGGTCATATTCAAAGGCGAAATACTACGGCAGGCATGTACAGGGCCAGATCGAGGTAGATTTAAATTTTCTGGGCCCCACCGTAAGGGCCGAGCATCATGGCAATATTGAATTCAGGCGGTTAAGCGCGGGGCATGGCGGGAAATACCTGGATGAGTTAAATCATGGCATGAAAGAACGAAGGCTCACGGTTAGGGAGTGCGCGAGGATTCAAACGTTTCCCGACAATTATGAATTTATCCGTTCCGCGAATGAGATGGGCCGTGAATATACGCTGTCGGCCTCAAACGCGTATAAAATCATAGGAAACGCGGTGCCGCCTTTATTGGGCTTTAATATCGCCTGGCGGCTGCAAAACATTTGGGACGATATTTTTGGGGGCAAAAAATGATTTTTTCCACCGGCCATAAGGATTCGCTTGAGGCGGTTTCCTCGCTGCTTGAAGAAACCACCGCGCTGTTAATCAAAGACGCGGAGAATAATCAGGAAGAATTCGCGAGGCAGGACGCCGCCCAATTCGAGAAGCGTTTTTACCATGCCATTAAAACAGCCGCCGCCAATACCCCTTTCAAGGACACGGTTAAGTTTATGGGCGGCCATAAATTCCCCGACGTTATTATTGATAATCGCTGCGGGGTTGAGGTTAAAACAACAAAACAAAACCAGTGGATCAGTACGGGAAACAGCGTATTGGAAACAACCCGGATTGAGGGCATGGAAAACATCTTTATCTACTTCGCGAAACTGGACGCGCCGGCGGGGTTTAAGTACAGAAAATACCAGGACTGTCTATACGACATAGCGGTTACCCATTCCCCGCGATATTTAATAAACATGGATCTGGAACGGGGAAAATCAATATTTGATAAAATGAAAATAGACTACAACCAATTCAGAAACCTGGAAAGCCCGATAAAAACGTATATTAACTATCTGAGAAAAAATTTAAAACCCGGTGAGGAACCATGGTGGATAAATAACGAGGATGAAAACGCCGTCAGGCCGGTTATAAGGATATACTCAAAGCTTGACCGGGAAGAGAAAAATAAAATTGTAACGGAGGCCTTTATTTTGTTCCCGGAAATATTTGGGAATTCGCCGGTAAAGTATCAAAGGTTATCCACATGGCTGGTAACAAAGCACGGCGTTGTTGATCCCTCTTTGCGAGACCGGTTTACCGCGGGGGGAAGAACCGATATAACCATGGGAAACAACATCTACCGCCGCGTTCCAAGAATATTCAAGGTCCTGAGCGGTACTATCAGTTCCGTCGCGCGGGTAATAGAAACTATGCCGGACGATCTGTTAAGGCATTATTGGAAAGAACGTTACGCGCCCGGTATCCCCCCGTTTGAATCCTGGGGCAGGCAGCTTTTGTTCTTTGGCAAAAAAACGCTCAGGGGAAACGAGGGCTTGCTGACCGATCTGCTGGGGGCCGGATACAGCCGGCTATAGAGGGGAGCGGGCCGGTTTCCGCCGGCAAAAGAAAAGCGCGGGTTAAAACAGTATATGCGGGCGCGTACCAAAGATATTACCTATAAGATCATGTCCGCCATAAAAAGCAAGGACACCAAACCGGAGGTCTTTTTTAGGAAAGCGCTGTGGAAATGGGGCGTTCGCTATCGAAAAAACGTCAACCTGTTTGGCCGGCCCGATATAGCGATAAAGAAATACAAGCTGGTCATTTTTATTGACGGTGATTTCTGGCACGGAAATAACTGGAGAATCAGAAACATGCCTTCCCTGGAGGCGGAGTTGGAACGGTATTCCGATTTTTGGAAGAACAAAATCCTAAGAAACATAGCCCGGGACAAGAAAGTAAACCGGTATTACCAATCGCGAAAATGGACGGTTTTGAGGTTTTGGCAGTCCGCCATTGAAAAAGATTTGAACGCGTGTATCGTAAAAACGCTGAAAACCATCAAAAAAAAGAAACCGCGAAAAGAAACCACCCCCTTAACCGCCGGCGGCCCTGTCTAATCTCAGAAACAGATAGGACACCCGGCCTTTCCGGCGGTCTCATGGTAGAATGGGTTTAGCGACTAACTCATCACCAGGAGGCATCGCCATACATGGCGGCCATGAAAGGGCGCAATCGGGTGTCCCACGAGGATTATAACACCGGTACCCCACTGAGGGAACTGGCACGGATGGGGAGCGGGGAACTCTCTGAAAAGGCGAGGTTCCGCCTGAAGGTAGTTGACAGGTATTCCCCCGGGAGTCCAGGCGGTCAGGGAGATACGGGAAGCGGATCCGACCTATTCGGCGAGGAAGACACGGCCTATTCTCTCTCGTACCATAAGCGGGGTACCCAGCGTCTCGACGCCGGGAAAACCTGTTTTTCAGGCCGGACACGAAACGGCACGCCAAACACTCAAAAGACGCTCAAAAAGCCCATGAACGGGCGAGGAAACCCTATAACCTCGCGGCGGACGGGGCGCGTCAAATCGTTGAGTTCGACATGAAACACGTGTACCCGCTGGGGGAAGGGCGGTACGCCTTTCGCGCCATAGACCCCTTCACGGGGGAGGCGGTTATCCACGCCGCCTCCAGCCCCTCAAGCCGGAACGCCAAAGCCGCCCTGGAGAAAGCGGTGAGGCGGTTCGGGAAGGGCGTCGCCATCGTCAACGACAACGGGAGCGAGAACATGAGGGACGCTGAAGATTTTCTCCGTGAGAACCATATCACTCAGTACTGGACAAGGCCGAGATCACCGAAGGAGAAACCTTTTGTGGAGCGGCTCATCATGCCTTCGGCCTGTTGCCGAAAGGAAACGATATAGCCGGCGCCGCGGGGCGTCATCGGCGCGCCCCGGAAAGAACGCCTGGATTATCACTACGAGCCGATGAACGCGCGGGAACTGGCGGAGCTTACGACTCCTGGCCGGACAAAGCGTCAAGCTCAAAAACAGGAGTTTTTGAGCTTGGCGACACTTCTACCGCCCCCATGAATCCTTGAGCTTCTTGACACCGGCGGAATACGCGCGACCGCGCGCGGTTGCGACGCCCTGGGGTTATCCATTCCCCGCGAGACCGCCGTTCCTGGCGAAGTGTCCTATAGGTACTGAGTGCGAACACGGCCCCTTGACAAAATTTGCGAAATTTATATAATATGTGTCTAGATGCGTTTCAATAATTTTGAGTGATTGTGGTTCATTCCCCGGTTGTGTAATGGTAGCACGGCAGACTCTGGATCTGCTTGTGGGGGTTCGAATCCTCCCTGGGGAAATTGAGCTAATTCCTTATAGTATAAGGAATTAGCGCTAAATATAAGAACTACCAGAAAACTGGCGTTCAACTAACTGTGAGCAAGAGTGTCAGCAAGCCTCAAGGCCGAGGGTCCGAGGTATGCTGGCTTATTGCTCCGAAGGAGTGGTTGTGCGTCAGTATTATCTTTTTAGACGTAACGTATCCAAGACACGCCGTATCTTCTACGTCCAGTTCACGGACTCTGCCACCCAAAGGCGGCTCCCGGCCCTCTCTACCGGCAAGGAGAACCGTGACGACGCCCTGATTGTTGTCGCCGGGTGGCTCAAGGAAGGTATTCCCCAACGGCAGACGGTCAAGAGGGAAACCCCATCCGCCCGGCCCTTGGACGCCCTGATAAGCGCCAATCAGGTCTTGACCGCCCTCAAACAGGTGGACCTCTCGGTCCGCGATGTCCAGAAGATTGAAAAAATCCTCAAGGACCGGGGCCTCGTGGAAACCATCGTCAAAAAAGGCTCCAAAGAGGGAGAGCCGGTCATGGACTACCTCCGGCGCTTTTGGGACTACGACCAGTCCCCCTACATCGCCGACAAACGGTCCCACGGCATCAGTCTGGGCAGAGCTTACGCCAAATGCAGTTATGAGCGGGTCAACCTCTATTGGGTTCCCCACTTCCAAGGCAAAAAAATCGGCGAGATCACCCGGCAGAGCCTCAAGGATTTTTCAGTCGCCATAGCTAAAAAACACTCTAACCTCTCCCCCATGACCCTGCGGCAAATCATGCTGGTAGGTGTTACCGCCTTACGGTGGGCATTTGCCAACGAGCTTATCCCCGCCGACCCGACCATCGGCTTGACCGGGTATTCGACCAAGGCAAAGAAACGCGGCGTTCTCACCCCCCAGGAAGCCGGAGACTTGTTCAGGCTTGAATGGAAGGATAAGCGGTCCTTGCTGATAAATCTCGTAGCCATGACCACGGGCCTGCGGATAGGCGAGATTCTTGCCCTCAAGGTAGAGAACATCGGGGAGGAGTACCTGACTATCGAAAGCTCTTTTTCCGCTATTGATGGACAGAAATCCACCAAGACCGGTGAGGAGCGAGTCGTCCCGGTCATTCCCGCAATCCGGGATGCCATGCTGAACATCGCCCGGTTCAATCCCCACGGGAACGGCTATGTGTTTTGGGGCGATAAAAAAAGCCGGCCCTGCGGTTCATATACTCCCGCTGCTGAACTAAAAAAGATGTTGCTCCAGCTTCGCGCCGGGGAAAATCCCACTCCCGAAAAAAAGAAGGAAGCGGAGGGGTATTGGGCGAAGCGGAATGTGGTCTTCCATAGCTGGCGGCATTTCTACGCTTCCCGCATGACCGACAGACTGGAAGCCCGGAAGGTGATGCTTGCTACCGGGCACAAAACGGAATCGGTTTTCAAAGGATACTCGGACCATGCCCTTGAAAGCGACCTTATGGATGTGGCGGTAACTACCGG
>JAIRPD010000004.1 GCA_031257195.1 Treponema sp.
TCCGGGTGGGGAACCCCGCGGGGGGCGGCATCCTGATCACGGGACTAAACCTGACAAGGCCGGTGCTGTTCCGGGGCGCGTCCCGGCTGCCGGTGTACGAGGCGGGGGAAACCCTGGCCGGCGCCATCGCCTGGCTTGGCGTGGCGGCCAACGTGCAGGCCGGGACGCCCTACTTCATCAGGCTGACCGGGGATGAAACTCTGAACAGCACATGGACCCTCAACAACGCCGACCTCAACCTGACCCTGGAGGGGGCCGGGGAAAACAGGACGATCAACGTCGCCGGCGTCCCCGCCGGCGACCTGGTTATTTACCTAGGCGGCAGCACCCTGACCCTGGGAAACAACCTCACGCTCGACGGCGGGGGCAGGAACGGGAGGTTCATCGATATAGGAAGCGGCAGCGCTACCCTTAACCTGACCGGCGCCACCCTCACCGGGAACAACAACAATTTCAGCCCCGGCGGCGCTGTGTATATGTCCTCCGGGACGTTCACCATGACCGGCGGCGCCATCACCGGTAATTCATCGACGGTCGGCGGCGGCGCTGTGTATTTGCAAGGCGCCTCGTTCACTATGACCGGCGGCGTCATCTCCGGTAATTCTTCAACAGGCGCCCAGGGCGGCGGCGGTGTGTGGATAGGTTCCGGGACGTTCACCATGACCGGCGGCGCCATCTCCGGTAACACGGCGGAAAGGGGCGGCGGCGTGAGTATTTCCAGCAGCAGCTACACCATCCACGTGGCCGGCGGGGAAATCAGCGAGAATACCGCCACCGGCGGGGTGACCGGCTTCGGCGCGCAGGTGTATCAAAACTTTGGTTCGCATTACATTGACGGGGACATTACCCCGCCCACGACCGTTGACAACTATGAAACGGACGACACCAACTGGGAGGGCTAGGGCAGTCCGCCCAAAATCCGCGTCCTCGCGGATTTTGGGCTTGGAGTTTTCGGCTTCGCCGAAAACTCCACCCGCCCGGTTTCCCGGGCGCGTTGGTTACAGCGGCGTCCATGCCGCCCTGCGGCAGGTCCAAGGGAAAAGCCCACAAGCCCCCCGGGGCTTGTGGGGCGGGGAGTTTTCGCCGGGCGAAAACTCCGCCGCGATCCCGCAAAGCGGGATCGCGCCGCGTCCATGCCGCCCTATGGCAGGTCCAAGGGAAAAGCCCACAAGCCCCGCTTGGGAACCTCCCCGGTTTCACCGGGGGGTTCCCCAAACGGATCGGGGAGTTCCCCGAATGATCCGGGGAATGTTCCAGGCGATCCGGGGAATGTTCCAAACGATCCGGAACATGTTCCAAACGATCCGGAACATGTTCCAGGCGATCCGGAACATGTTCCAGGCGATCCGGAACATGTTCCAAACGATTCGGGGAATGTTCCAAATGATTTGGAACATGTTCTAAACGATCCGGAACATGTTCCAGACGATCCGGGGAATGTTCCAGAAGGTTCGGGGACCTCCCCGAATGAACCGGAGACCTCTCCGTACCCCGCCCGTGCCCCCCCGCCTCGAATCCGCCATGGATAGGCCGCATGGACGCGTCGCAATCCCGCTCTGCGGGATCACGGCGGAGTTTTGGCCCGGTGAAAACTCCGCGCCCCAACAGCCCCGCGGGGCTTTTGGGCTTTTCCCCCGGGCGCGCCGAAGGGCGGCATGGATGCCGCTGTGACCAACGCGCCCGGCGAAAAGCCGGACGGGTGGAGTTTCCGCCCGGCGGAAACTCCTAGCCTCAAATCCGCCAGGGATGGGCGGCATGGATGCCGCTGTAACCAAAGCAAGCCCGCAAAGCGGGCTTGGGTGGAGTTTTCGCCCGGCGAAAACTCCTAGCCTCAAATCCGCCAAGGATGGCGGATTTGAGGCGGCGCACCCTTGCCGATAGGTAAAAGCGGCGTATATACTTATCCCGGAGGGGAACCGTGGTAGGAAGAACAATCGTGTTACTGGTTTTGATCCTCATCCTCGCCTTTGGGGGGCTGGTCTGGTTCGATTACCTGGGGGTAATCGACGCCAAGGCTACCCTGGCCCCCCTGTACCGGCTTATCGGCAGGGAGCCCCGGCGGGGGGCGGAGGTGGGCCCGGAGGATTTTATCAACCTCGACGCGGAACGGCTGGCCGTCCGGCTGGAGGCGGAGGCCCTGCGGGAACTGGACATGGACCAGCGGGAAGAGGAACTGACCGGCAGGTTCGGCGAGATCGAGCAGATGGCCCAGGAACTGGAGGAACGGCAAAAGGCCCTGGATGAACGGGAGAATTCCCTCACCGTCCAGGCCGCGGACGCCGAAAATAGGGATAGGAACGTCGAGGGCATTGCCCAGCAGCTGAACAATATGCCGCCGGAGCGGGCGGTGGCGATATTGGCGGCCATGAACGATCAGCAGGCCATCGACATCCTTCGGAAGACCGAGGAAATCGCCCGGCGGGACAGTACGAGTAACATCGTTCCCTATTGGCTTTCCCTTATGGCGGCGACGCCGGAGGGGGCCCAGCGGGCGGCGGAACTGCAGCGGAAGATGGTGGTCCGTACGCCCTAGAACGCCGGACCCGGTCTTCCACGATTTTTTAATTATAAGGAGGCCGGGCGGCGATGGCAGCCATTGAACACAATCCCACCCATATCCAGACGGAGACTCCCTCCGATCCCAGGGAATTGGCCCAGCTTGAGGGGCCGTTTCGTAAAGGGGGCCGTAAAATCAACGGCCGCCCTCAGCGTAACGGCCTGGGGGCCTTTTCCAAACTACTCGCGGGGCTTATCAGTACAAAAACCAGTTTAAGGACGGAAACCGCCGGAATTCCCCGGCGGGGACCGGGGGCCGCCGGGACCGGCGGCGCCGGTGAGGTTCAGGACCTTTTGGGCGGGGAACGCGCCCGGGGGCGGGTAAAGAAGCCGCGGCCCGGGGAGGCCGGGAATCCGGTTCCCCCGGGTTCCCCGAAAAAAGGGCCGGACCGGAAGGACCGGAAGGACCGGGCGGCCTGGACGGCCCTGGAGGGGGAAGCGCCGCTTCTGTTCCCGGGGGCGCGGGACCGGACGGCCGGGGACGCCCCCGCCAAAGGGGCGGAAACCCCGTTCCCGCTCAACGACGGGGACGAGCGGGCCCCGGCCGCGCTGGGGACCGGCCGGCGGGGGGGGCTTTCCCGGGGGGGGCAGACCCCCAAGGGGGTGTTTCCCTTTCAAAACCAGGATACGCCGGAACTCCCCGTCCAGGGGGACATTCGGAACGCGGCCCTTAAGGATTCCCCGGCGCGGAAGGGGGAAAAACCCGCCCCGGACAGCCGGGAGGCCCGGAAAAACGAGCGCCGCCGGGAGCGGTTCAGCCTGGATGTCCAGGACCTGCGGACCCGGGCCGGCCCGGAACCTTCCCCCGCCGACCGGGGTTTGAAGGTGGTGGAGGAGGTCCGGCCCAACGGGGAAATCGTCCTGGAACTCCGGTCCTCCGGGGAGGACGGGCAGTCCGGGGCTCCCGGGGAAAAGGCCCTTTCCGGCGGCGGAAGCTTTGAACAGCTCCTGGCCCGGGAACTGCGGGGGGACCTTTCGGCGGATATCGTCAAGCAGGCGGCCATTGTCCTCCGGGACGGGGGGGAAGGGACCATCAGGCTTTCCCTTAAACCCGAATCCCTGGGGAAAGTTAAGATACATCTGGAAATGGCCGAAAACAAGATAGCGGGGCGGATCCTGGTGGAAAGCGAGGAAGCCCTCAGGGCCTTTGAGAAGGAAATTCATACCCTGGAACAGGCCTTTAAGGATTCGGGCTTTGAGGGGGCCTCCCTGAATATGGCCCTGGATTACCGGAACGGCGGGCGCGGTGAGGACCGGCGGAACGCGCGGGAAGGGGGACCCTTCTTTTCGGGGCGTTTCGCGGCGTTAACCTACGACGCGGAAACGGCGGATTCGCGGGATGCCGGAGCCTATGGGGCCGGTTTTGGGTTTCAGGCGGTGAACGTACTGGCCTGAGAGATCGTTTTGATGAGGAGATACTATGGCGTTTGAGATTGGCGCGGCGGAAAGGACCGCGCCCGTGAGCTTTGAAATGAGCGCGGCCGATAAGGCGGCGCGGACCAATGAGGTGAACACCTATAATTGGGAAACCTTTGTCAAAGACAAGGAAAATGGCCGTCTTCCCCGGCAAACCCTGGGCAAGGACGATTTTCTTCAACTGCTGATGAAGCAGCTTTCCTACCAGGACCCCCTGGCCCCCATGGAAGACAAGGAATTTATCGCCCAGATGGCCCAGTTTTCCAGCCTGGAGCAGATCACCTCCATGGCCCAGGGCTTTAACAAGCTTTCCGGGGATTTTACCCGGATCACGGAACTCCTTTCCGGCTCCGAGGCCGCCTCGGCGCTGGGTAAGGGGGTGGAAATCGACGACGGCGAGCGGACGGTGCAAGGGGTGGTCCGGGCGGTAAGCCGGGGCAGGGACCCCCAAATCCTGGTTAACGGCGCGTACTATAGCTGGGACCATGTTACCAGGGTATTTGAGGAATAGCGGAAAAAGAGGAGGTATACAGCTATGATGCGTTCATTGTTTTCCGGGGTTTCGGGGCTTCAAAACCACCAGACCCGGATGGACGTGGTGGGTAACAACATCGCCAACGTCAACACCACGGGCTTTAAGAAGGGACGGGTGAGTTTCCAGGATATGCTGTACCAGCAGATTGCCGGGGCCGCCCGGCCCACGGAGGACCTGGGGGGCATCAACCCCAAGGAAGTGGGCCTGGGAATGTCCGTGGCGTCCATCGACACGATCCACCTTCAGGGGGCCCTGCAAACCACGGGGGTTCAAACGGACCTGGCCCTTTCCGGTACGGGGTTCTTTGTGCTAAAAAGCGGGGAGCAGTCCTTTTACACCCGCGCCGGGGCCTTTGGACTGGACAACCAGGGGATGCTGGTGAACCCCGGCAACGGCATGAGGGTCCAGGGCTGGATGGCTCAGGACGGGGCGCTGGATGTGTCCCGGGCCGTGGAGGACCTGATCATCCCCGTGGGTTCCAAGGACCCCGCCCGGGCCACCACCCGGGTAAACTTCGCCTGTAACATCGACAAGCGCCTGCCGGAGGTGCCGGAAAACCCCACCCCCGAGCAGATCCGGGCGGGCACCTGGCGGACCCAGATTGAGGTGTACGATACCTTTGGGGACAAGCATATCCTTCAGGTTGAATTTACCCGGGTGCCGGGAACCAACAACAGCTGGAACGCCGCGGTGGCGGTGGACCCCCAGAGCGATCCCCCCGCCAACGCGGCCATTGGCCTGGGGGCGGACGCCCCCGCCGCGGGAGGTCCCGCGGTGTTTACCGTGAACTTTGACAACGACGGCCTCCTCCTGTCCGCCGCGGACGGGGCGGGGAACGAGTCCGGCGGGGAAGGCCAGGTGATCATGAACGTGGCCTACGACGTGCTTAGTACTACCCCGGGGGCGGACGGCGCCCCGGCGCGGCAGCAATTCACCCTGGACCTGGGGGAAGTGGGCGGCTATACCCGGAACATCACCCAGTTCGCCGAACAAAGCTCCACCAAGATGGTGGAACAGGACGGGTACACCATGGGCTATCTGGACAACTTCAAGATAGACCAGAGCGGGATCATCACCGGGGTATTCAGCAACGGATCCAACCGGGTCCTGGGGCAGGTAGCCCTGGCGAGTTTCGCCAACCAGGGGGGGCTTGAAAAGGCCGGGGAAAACACCTATATCCAGTCCACCAACTCGGGGCTGGCCAACGTGGGCCCCGCCCGGGTAGCCGGCAAGGGCAAGATCATCTCCGGTACGCTGGAAATGTCCAATGTGGACCTGGCGGACCAGTTTGTGGACATGATCGTTACCCAGCGCGGTTTCCAGGCCAACTCCCGGACCATACAAACCGCGGATCAGCTTTTACAGGAGCTGCTCCAACTGAAACGCTAGGAGTAAAGAACAGGAGGGGTCCGGGCCCTGATCCGGCGGGGCCCCTCCTTAACGAGCCATGATACAGGTAACCAGGCTGAATGGCCAAGAATATTACATCAATCCCCATCAAATTGAATCCATAGAGGTCCACCCCGACACCACCCTGCTGATGCTCTCGGGAAAGTACGTGGTAATCAAGGAAAAAGTACCAGAGGTGATAGACCGGATTGTGGAATACCGCCGCCGCATAGGGGCCTTTAAAAACGAGGAGTAGGTAAGGCATGGATATATCGACAATAATCGGTTTAGCGGGCTGTTTAGGCATGGTCGGCCTGGGGATCATCACCGGCGGTACGGGGCTCCTGACCTTTGTGGACATTCCCTCGGTTCTGATCGTGGTCCTCGGTTCCTGGTTCGCCCTCTTTACCTTTAGCAGTATCTCCACCTCCCTGGGTGTCTTTGGCGTGCTGGGCCTTTGCTTCAAGGTCCCCAACTTTAACGAAAAGGGACTCATCACCAAGCTGATGACCATGTCGGAAAAGGCCCGCCGGGAGGGACTCCTGGCCCTGGAAGAGGAACTGGAAGACCTGGAAGATGAGTTTATGAAAAAGGGCCTGCGGCTGGTGGTAGACGGCACCGACGCGGAAATAGTGCGGACCCTGATGGAAACTGAGCTGGACCAGATGCAGGGCCGCCACGCGGGCAACATTGGCACGGTGAACATGTGGGGCACCCTGGCCCCCGGGCTTGGAATGCTGGGGACGGTTATCGGGCTGATAGGAATGTTAAAAAACCTGGAAGACAAAAGCGCCCTGGGACCCAACATGGCCGTGGCGCTGATCACCACCTTGTACGGGTCCATGATGGCCAACCTAGTGATGATCCCCATGGCCGGCAAACTCAAGAACGTGGACGCCTCGGAGGCCAAGGTCAAGGAGATGGAGATAGAGGGGGTCCTTTCGATCCAGGCCGGGGATAACCCCCGGATTCTGGCGATGAAGCTCCTCTCCTACCTGGACCCCAAGGACCGGAAAGCCGTGGAAGCGGAAGTATTAAAAGACTAGCCGCGTTGGTTAGCCGGGGACGGGTTGCGTAGATGGCGAAAAAGAAAAAGCGGGAAGCGGAAGAGGCGAAAAGCGAATGGATCGTTACCTATTCGGACATGGTTACCCTTATGCTCTGCTTCTTTGTGGCCCTCTTTAACCCCGACGATCCCAGCCCCACCCAGCTTCAACAGCTTATTTCCGCCTTTAACTCCATCGGCATGGGAGCCTCCACGGGGGGGAACACAATCTCCTCCGGCAAAAGCGCCGACCTGGGCAACACGATCATGTCCCTGCCCTCCATGGAACGGGGCAAGAGCATGGGAACCGCCCTCAAGCGGGCCATGAGCCTCTTTGAGCCGGAGATCAAGTCCAACAAAGTCCGGGTTACCCAGACCGAGCGGGGGGTAATCATCAGCCTGGCTTCGGACCTGTTTTTCGGCCCCGCCAGCGCGGAGATCAACTACGAGGACAGCCGGGACATCCTGCTGAGGCTTGGGTCCCTGCTCAATTCCCAGGAACTGACGGGGCGGCGTTTTCGCGTGGAGGGCCACACCGACGGCTCCGACACGGACCCCTCAATATGGCCCTCCAATTGGGAACTGTCCACCGCCCGGTCCCTGGCGGTGCTTCACTACCTGGCCGACATTGGGGTGGACGAGAACCGCTTTCAGGTAGCGGGCTTCGCCGCCACCATGCCCATCAGCCGGGACGACACCCCCGAGGGCCGGGCCAACAACCGCCGGGTGGACATTGTTATCCTGGACGAGGCGCACCTGTAACGCCGCCCCCGCCCCCAAACCCCGCGAAAAAACCGCCGGACCGCTTGATATTTTTTCCGTCCTCCGTTACTATGCCTTAACTATGAGCGGCATAGTTGGCGCAGGCGTCAGGCATTCCGTTCGCGGACAACGCTTCTCCCGCGGCGAAACTCCGCGTTATACGCGCCCCTGGAGTTTCCGTCACAGCCGGACACTCCCAAGCGAACGACCCGCGGGGCCGCGGGTAGGTGGGGGGGGGGGGGGGGGGGGGGGGGGGGGGGGGGGGGGGGGGGG
>JAIRPD010000009.1 GCA_031257195.1 Treponema sp.
TCCGGGTGGGGAACCCCGCGGGGGGCGGCATCCTGATCACGGGACTAAACCTGACAAGGCCGGTGCTGTTCCGGGGCGCGTCCCGGCTGCCGGTGTACGAGGCGGGGGAAACCCTGGCCAGCGCCATCGCCTGGCTTGGCGTGGCGGCCAACGTGCAGGCCGGGACGCCCTACTTCATCGCGCTGACCGGGGATGAAACTCTGAGCGGCGAATGGAACCTCAACAACGCCGACCTCAACCTGACCCTGGAGGGGGTCGGGGAAACCAGGACGATCAACGCCGCCGGCGTCCCCGCCGCCGACGCGGTTATTTACCTAACCGGCAGCACCCTGACCCTGGGAAACAACCTCACGCTCGACGGCGGGGGCAGGAACGGGAGGTTCATCGAGATAGGAGGCGGCGCTGCCCTTAACCTGACCGGCGCCACCCTCACCGGGAACAACAACAATGCCACCCCCGGCGGCGCTGTGTTTATGTCCTCCTCCGGGACGTTCACCATGACCGGCGGCGCCATCACCGGTAATTCAACGACGATGTTCGGCGGCGGTGTGTTTATGACCTCCGGGACGTTCACCATGACCGGCGGCGTCATCTCCGGTAATTCTTCAGAAGACGGCGGCAGCCTGGGCGGCGGCGGTGTGTGTATAAGCAGCGGCCCGTTCACTATGACCGGCGGCGTCATCTCCGGTAATTCTTCAACAGGCGCCCAGGGCGGCGGCGGTGTGTGGGTGGGCGGCGGCTACCCGTTCACCATGACCGGCGGCGTCATCACCGATAACACGGCGCAAAAGGGCGGCGGCGTGTGTATTTCCGGCACCGTCCACGTGGACGGCGGGACAATCAGCGAGAATACCGCCACCGGCGGGGCCACCTTCGGCGCGCAGGTGTTTCAAAACCTTGGTTCGCATTACATTGACGGGGAGATTGACCCGTCCATGACCGTTACCCCCTATGAAATGGACTCCACCAACTGGGACGGCTAGGGCATCCCGCCCACAAATCGCCATCCCTGGCGATTTGTGGGCTTGGAGTTTTCGGCTCCGCCGAAAACTCCACCCGCCCGGTTTCACCGGGCGCGTTGGTTACAGCGGCGTCCATGCCGCCCTTCGGCAGGTCCAAGGAAAAAGCCCACAAGCCCCCGGGGCTTGTGGGGCGGGGAGTTTTCGCCGGGCGAAAACTCCGCCGCGTCACGCGGCGGCGGGCGGTCCGGGGGCGGGGCGGACGTGGGACGGAACTAAAGCCTGGGGAATACGAGGCGGAATTGTCCGGCGGCGGCCGGCGGGCGCTGACGGAAAACGAACCGAGAACGTGGAGCTGGGACAAGTATGTTGAGGCGCGGGAACGGGAGGCGGTTGAGGCGGGCCGCGTGGAAGGCCGTGAGGAAATAGCCCGCGGCGCGCTGTTGAAGGGACTGTCGCCGGAAATGGTTAGTGAAATCACCGGCCTTGACCCCGATACACTACAGCGGCTCAAGGCCGATTCTGGTTCTTCCCGCCAAAACGCGCGGTTATAAAAGTTGCTCCTCCATATAGCTGGTTTCAATTTTTCTTGAAAGAGGTTATACTAAAGCAGGAGCGCGGAGTGAGCGTAAAAGCGGCGGCCTTTGACTTTGGCGGAGTTATTTCCCTGCCCCAGGATGAACAGGCGATGGACGACATGGCCCGCGCCGCCGGGATTGAGACCAGCCTGATGCGGCGGCTCTACTGGGGCGGCCGGTCCCGCTACGACCAGGGACTCCTCAGCGGGGAAGAGTACTTCCGGGACATCCTGACCGGCGCGGGGATCGTTCCCCCGCCCGGGACCCTGGGGAAACTCGTTACCCGGGACCTGGAAAGCTGGTCCCGGGTCAACCCCCAAACGGAAAAGCTGATCCGGGACCTCAAGGCCGCGGGCCTTACCACGGCGGTACTTTCCAACATGCCCCGGGAATTCGCGGACCGGGTGGCGGGAACCCTGCCGGTCCTGGCCCTTCCCGATGTACGGGTCTACTCCTGCGACGCCGGCGCGGTTAAGCCGGGGGAGGCCATATACCGGATCCTCCTTTCCCGGCTAGGTATTGAGGCGGAGGAACTGGCCTTTTTTGACGACCTGGAGGCCAACGTCGCGAGCGCCCGGACCCTGGGTATCGCGGCCTTCCTCTGGGAAGGGCCGGAAAAGGCCAGGGAGGAATTGGAGAACCGCGGGGTAACGTTCAAGGAGGTTCCGTGAGACTAATTAAAACCATCGTTCTTTTTATCATCACCGGCTTTTCCATGGTACTTTTTACGCCGGCGGCCCTGGTCCTTTTGCTTGTCCATTTCGCGGGACTCAAAAAAATCGCCGCCCAGGCGCTTTACCGGATCGCCCAGACCTGGGCCAGGATTCTGATAGCCCTCACGGGCTGTCCCATGACGGTACGGGGCCGGGAAAACATCCCCAAAAGGGGGCCGTTGTGCTTTGTTTCCAACCATGTGGGGATCTTCGACATCATCCTGGCCCTGGCTTACGCGGGCCGGCCCTTTGGGTTTATCGCCAAAAAGGAACTCCTCTACCTGCCGGGGATCAACCTGTGGATCTACCTTTTGGGGGGGCTCTTTATTAACCGGGGAAACCCCCGGAACGCCCTCAAGACGATCAACGAGGGGGTAAGGCGGATCAAGGGGGGGAACGCCATGCTGATCTTCCCCGAGGGTACCCGGAGCCGGGGCCGGGGGCCGGCGCCCTTCCACCCCGGTTCGCTCCGGCTGGCCACCCAGGCGGGGGCCCCCATCGTTCCCGTGGCCATCACCGGCAGCTACGACGTGTTTGAAAAGACCCGCCGGGTTCACGCCGTCCCGCTGAGCGTTAGCTTTCTTCCGCCGGTGGACCCCGCGGGCATGCCCCCCGCGGACCGGAAGCGGCTTCTGGCGGATCAACTCCATGACAGCATAGTTCGGACCCTTGAAACTCACGCCCCGCCCGTGGTATCCTGACCCCACCCATAACGGCGGGGGCGCGTAGCTCAGCTGGTTAGAGCGCCACGTTTACACCGTGGATGTCCGGGGTTCGAATCCCTGCGCGCCCAGAAAACCACCGCGCCGAAGGCGTTCCCGGAAACGGGGCGTATCCGGGTGAAGGCGGGGATTCGGATGGGACGCCCGCGGCGGGGCGCGGAGGCGGCCGGGAGCGAAAAACAGGATGTTTTGAGCGGCCGGCGATCCCCCGCGGCCGGAATCCCGCCCGCGAGGGGCTGTTGAGGGGTAGTATTGGAAGAAGGTATCACCATAGTGCTGGACAGCAACGAAATTCTGTCCGGCGTCTGTGGAGTCAATGACCAAAATCTCAAGGTAATCGCCGGCTCCCTGGGGGGGCGTATCCGGACCCGGGGTAATGAAATTTCCCTTACCGGGGTGGACGAATCGGGGCGCAGGCGTTTTAAGACGGTGATCGACAGCCTCATCCTCGCCGTGAGGGAAGGGGAGTACCCCTCCACCGAATACGTTGAGGCCCTGGCCGGCGCGTTTTTGGCCCCCCCCTCCGGCGCGGACGAGGCGGGGTTTCCGGGCGGGTCCCTCTCCGGCGACCCCCTCCGGGATAACCTTATCCAGATTCCCCAGGGCTTTGGCAAGGTTTTTCCCCGGACATGGAACCAGGCCCTCTATATCCAGGGAATGAGAAGCCGGGATATTAGTTTTTGCGCGGGCCCCGCGGGGACGGGAAAAACCTACCTGGCCGTCGCCGAAGCCCTGCGCCTTGTCCTTTCCAAGAAGATCCGCAAACTCGTGCTTACCCGGCCCGTGGTGGAGGCGGGGGAAAGCCTGGGCTATCTGCCCGGCGACCTGGCCCAGAAGATCAACCCCTACCTCCGGCCCCTCTACGACGCCATGGAAGCCCTGGTTCCCTACGAGGCGATCCGGCGCATGGAGGATACCCGGTCCATAGAGGTGGCTCCCCTGGCGTATATGCGGGGCCGCAGCCTTAACGACTCGGTGGTGATTCTGGACGAGGCCCAGAATACCACCAGGGAGCAGATGAAGATGTTCCTTACCCGTATAGGCCAGGGGCCCCGGGCGGTGATCACCGGGGACACCACCCAAATCGATCTGCCCAAGCGCCAGGATTCGGGGCTCCTCCACGCCCTGTCGCTCCTTTCCAAGGTGGAGGGGATCCATATAACCTATCTTAATACCGGGGACGTGGTTCGAAACCCCCTGGTCAAAAAAATAATCGAGGCCTACGATGCCGAAAAGAACTAACCCCGGCTTCGCCGCCCTGTTCGCGAGGATCGGGTTTTCCCGTTTCCGCTGGGGACCTTCCCTGGCCGCCCTGGCGGCCTTCGCCCTCAGTTCCACGGTTATCCTGGTTACCGGCGGGCAGGAAACGATCAGCCTGGAGGAGTTCGAGGTGGGCAAGGTGGCGGATCGGGACGTGATCGCCCCGGAGCCGGTCAGCTTTATTGACGAGGAAGCCACCCGGAGCCGGATGGAGGCTCAGGTCCATCAGGTTCCGGCGGTGTTCAAGTATTCCATCCCCGTCAACGACGAGATCCGGGGGGCCTACGGGCGTTTTTCCCTTGTTTCCCGGACCCTCTTTGAGGAGGGGGTTTCCTGGGAACAGTACCTCCTCCGGGTAAACGCGGACTTTCCCGGCCTTTTTGGGGAAGAGGCCCTGAACGACCTGTACCAGGACCCGGACCGGGAAAGCTCGCTGGAGCGGGGCCGGAAGGTGCTGGAGCATTTTATCGAAACGGGGATTTTTGAGGCCCCGGGCCAGGTCCCGGCAATTTCCTCCTACAACCCCAGCACGGCGGAACTCCTCCACAACTACGGGGAACGGGTAGAGCGGGAACGGATAAGCTACGAGCGGATCGTTACCCTGGAAAGGCTGGACGGTTCCTTTGCCCACTACCTGGGGATCGAGAAGGTTTCCCCCGCCTTTACCGCGGGGGTGGGGGGCATAGCCCGTTCCCTGCTCCGGGAGAATGTCTTTTTTTCCGCCGCCGACACGGATCAGCGGGTGGCGGAGGTTCGTTCCCAGGTGGAGCCGGTGTACCGTTTTATTGAGCGGGGGGAGCGGATTGTCCGCAAGGGCTTTATCCTTACCGCCAGGGAAATGGGGGAGTTGCGGGCGCTGAACCTTTCCCTGGAAAGCCGGGACCCCCGGTTTATCGCGGGCCAGATCCTTCGGCTGCTCCTCATTTACTTCTTCCTGGTTCTTCACATGGGCAGGCGTACCGCCGGCAGGCTCTTCCGGCCCGCGGAATGCTACCTGATGACGATCCTCGCGGCGTCCTACCTTACCGGCGCTTCCCTGCTCAACGCCTTTGTCCGGCTGGACGCCTATTTTCCCATTTCCATCCTCATCCCCACGGCGCTGGTGGTGATGCTCCCCGCCATACTCCTTGGTTTTCCCACCGCCCTGATAACGGCGATGATCCTCCCCCTGGGGGCTTTTCTGGCCGAGGCCTTTGACTCCACGGCCTACATCTTTGCCCTTTGTTCGGGGGTCGCCGCCGCCCACGCGCTCCAGCGGGCCCAAAAACGGATGGATCTGGTTAAAGCGGGGCTTTTTATCGCCGCCGTCAACGCCGGCGCGGTCCTGATCGGCCTTTTGCTTCAGCAGGCCCCGGCGGGCGCTTTCCCCCCGGTGCTGTTCTGGGCGGCCTTTAACGGCCTGGTGTCGGGGCTTTTTGTCGTCGGCCTTCTCCCCATCATGGAACAGGCCCTGAACGCCGTTACCCCCTTCCGGCTTATCGAGCTTTCGGACCTGAACTCCCCCATTTTAAAACGGCTCTTCAACGCCGCCCCGGGAACCTACAGCCACTCGATTATGGTGGCCAACTTGGCGGAAACGGCCTGCCAGGAAATCGGGGCCAACGCCCTCCTGGCCCGGGTGGGGGCCTACTACCACGACATAGGTAAAATGGAGGAGCCCGGCTACTTTGTGGAAAACCAGACCTCCTACAACAAACACCGGGACATTTCCCCCGAGCGGTCCGCGGCGGTGATCAAGAACCATGTCAGACTGGGAATAGAAAAAGCCCGCGGCCTGGGCCTGCCCGAGGCGGTCATCGCCTTTATCGCGGAACATCACGGCAATTCGGTGATCACCTGGTTTTATAACGAGGCCCTCAAGCGGGGAGGGGGCGTGAACAAAGAGGATTTTACCTACCCCGGCAGACCCCCCCAGTCCAGGGAAACCGCCGTGGT
>JAIRPD010000065.1 GCA_031257195.1 Treponema sp.
TCCGGGTCATCCCCGGCGAGGAGGACCGAGGCCTCCCGGTGGGTGAGGCCCTTCCGTTCCCCGGCCTTGGCCAGGATGTCCCGGAGGGCGGCTTGGTCGTTTTTCAGCCGCCGGGCGTAGGCCAGGGTTTCTTCTATTTCCTCGTGGGCGATAAATTCCTCCGCCCTGGTTGATCCGGGGTCGTACATGGCGCCCGCCTCCCTTGTTTGTTAGTTCCCGGGGACTTTCCCCCGCCGGCTAGGGTTTTTTCCCCCGGCAGTTTTCACAGCCGCCGGGGCAGCAGCCGGTTTTTCCCCGCCGGAATTGATGAATCACCCGGCCCAGGGCGGCCCCGAGGACGGCGAAAACCACCGCCCCCACCAGGATAGTACCGGCGTTGGCCTTTAACAATTCCATGTCCTTCCTCCTTCCGTTTCCCGGGCCGGCGGGGCTTACCCGGCGGACGCCGCGGGCTCCCCCGGGGGAAGCGCCGGGGTCCCCCGGGGCCGGCGGAACAACAGCCACGCCAGCAGCCCCAGGGCCGCGATTCCCGCGGCGGTACCGGCGTTAAAGCCGCCGCCCCCAAAGAAGCCGCCCAGCTGGTACACGATGAGGGCCAGGGTATAGCCCCAGGCCAGTTGATAGCCCGCGGCGAAGAGGGTCCACCGGGGATTGTTCATTTCCCGCCGGATGGCCCCGATGGCGGCGAAACAGGGCGGGCAGTAGAGGTTGAACAGCAGGAAACAGTAGGCGGAAAGGACCGTAAAGTGGGACGCGAAGGCCTCCCACATCTCCTCCCCTTCCTCGCCAACCTCGGCGAAACCGTAGAGGACCCCCATGGTGCCCACCACGTTCTCCTTGGCGATCAGGCCGGTAATGGTCGCCACCGCGGCGTCCCAGGTTCCAAATCCCAGGGGGGCGAAGACCAGGGCGATGGCGGAACCGAGGCCGGCCAGGAGCCCGTCGTTCATGTCCTCCACCATGCCGAAGCCTTCCTGGGTAAAGCCGAAACTGGAGAGGAACCAGATCGCCGCGGCGGAAATCAGGATGATCGACCCCGCCTTCTTGATGAAGGACCAGCCCCGCTCCCACATGGCCCGCAGCACGTTTACCGCCCCGGGAATCCGGTAGGGGGGAAGCTCCATCACAAAGGGGGATACGTCTCCCCGGAAGGGCGGGGTTTTTTTCAGGATGATCCCCGACATGATCACGCTGGCGACGCCGATGAAATAGGCGCTGGGCGCCACCCACCAGGCGCCGCCAAAGACGGCGCCGGAGATCATGGCGATTACGGGGAGCTTGGCGCCGCAGGGCATGAAGGTGGTGGTCATCACCGTCAGACGGCGATCGGCCTCGTTCTCGATGGCCCGGCTGGCCATGACCCCCGGCACGCCGCAGCCGGTTCCCACCAGCATGGGAATAAAACTTTTACCGGAAAGGCCGAAGCGCCGGAAGATCCGGTCCAGGATAAAGGCGATCCGGGCCATGTAGCCCGAGGATTCAAGGACGGCCAGCAGCAGGAAGAGGACCAGCATCTGGGGCACAAAGCCGATGACCGCGCCCACCCCGGCGATAATGCCGTCAAGGACAAGGCCGGAAAGCCAGGGGGCGGTTCCGGCGGCCTCCAGCAGGCCCCCGATGACAACCGGAACGCCCGGAACCTCAAGACCGAACAGGCTGAACCCCTCGCCAAAGAGGCCGTCGTTGGTCCAGTCGGTAACCCAGGTTCCCAGGGTGGTAACGGAAATAAAGTAAATCAGGAATATCACCACCCCGAAGATGGGAAGGGCCAGAACCCGGTTGGTTACCACCCGGTCAATCCGATCGGAAAGGGTTTCGGCGTCCCGTTTTCTTCGTTTATAGCAGGCGGAAACCAGGGAGCTGATAAACCGGTACCGTTCCTCGGCGACCCGGCTTTCCAGATCGCCGCCACATTCCTCCTCCGCCTTTTTTACGATCCCCTCCGCCCCGGGGACGGTTATTTTCGCGGCGGCCTTTTCGTCCCGCTCCAGAAGCTTGAGGGCGTAAAAGCGCCGCCGGCCCTCTTCCACGCCCCCCGGGGGCGCTTGTTTGGCGAGGGCCGCGGAAAGCGCCGCGACGCCCTCCTCGATGGGCCGGGAAAAGGTTACCGCCCCGTTCCGTTCCAGGCCCCGTTCCGCGGCGGCCAGGGCCTTGTCCACCATCCGGGAAACGCCGTCGCCCTTCAGCGCCGATATGGCGGCGGCGGGACAGCCCAGGGCCGTCTCCAGTTTCGCCAGGTCGATGGCGTCCCCGGATTTTTCCACCTCGTCGATCATGTTCACCGCCGCCGTTACCGGAATCCCCGTTTCCAGCAGCTGGGTGGTAAGGAACAGGTTCCGCTCCAGGTTGGTCCCGTCGATAAGGTTGATAATGACATCGGGCTTTTCTTCCAGCAGGTAATTCCGGGCGATAACTTCCTCCAGGGAATAGGGGGAAAGGGAATAGATCCCCGGCAGGTCTATGACGCTCACGTCCCCGCGCCCCCGGAGGCGGCCCTCCTTCTTTTCCACCGTTACCCCCGGCCAGTTACCCACAAACTGATTGGACCCGGTCAGGGCGTTAAAGAGGGTGGTCTTTCCCGAGTTGGGATTTCCCGCCAGCGCGATTTTAACGCCCATCCTTAACCCTCCACCTCAATGATGTCGATGTCCGCCTTCCGCAGGGAAAGCTCGTAGCCCCGGACAGTTACCTCTATGGGGTCCCCCAGGGGCGCCGCCTTGCGGATACGTATCTCCGTTCCGCTGGTGATGCCCATGTCCATGATGCGGCGCTTTACCGGTCCCTGGCCGTGAAGTTTGATCACCCTAACAGTTTGACCCGGCTTCGCCGATTGCAATGTTACCATAAACCTCTCCTTTCGCGGTTTCCCGCCCCATAATCTTGAACCCCCTGTTTTCAGGCGGACACAAAAATATGGCCCGCCAGTTCCCGGTCCAGCGCGATCCGGGAATCCTTAACCTTGACGATGAGGTTTCCCGCCAGGCGGGAAACCACGGTTACGGGGCAGCCAACGGTAAAACCAAGGGATTCAAGCCGCTTCTTGACGGCGTTGGACCCGCTTATCCGGCTGACCGTAACGGCCGCCCCGTGACTGGACAGCGATAAGGGCACATGAACCTCCCGCCGGGCCAAGATTAGCCCGCGCTAACTAAGTTACCATGGGCTAACTACGATTGTCAAGGGCGCTTAAAAAACCGGGGATCTCCCCTCCCCTATCGCAGCGCCTGTTCCACCATGGACAGGTCCTGGGTAAACTGGCGTTCCCCGGGAAACTCCCTGAGGGACCGTTCTATGGAAGCCTTCGCGGCGGCGTAGTCCCGCTTGTTAAAGAGCAGGGCGAACTCATTGTGAAGTTCCCCCACCCGGTTCTGCCGGAAGATCCGCAGGGATGACTCGATCCGGGGGTTCCCGCCGTAGCGTTCCAGGGCGCCGGAAAGCCAGCGCATCCCCCCGGCCCAGTCCCGGGTTTTGCCGATCCGCTCCGCCTCCATAAGAACCGCGCTGGTCCGCATCTCCCGCCGGTCCTTTTCGGGAAGCCTTTCCCACACCGAGTCAAGGAAGGCCAGGGCCGCCTCGGCTTCCCCGGGGTTTTTAATCCCGTTCACCCTGCCGGCGGCCTCGGCCTCAAGTACCGCGGTGTCCAGGGTCTGGTAATTCGCCCCGGCCAAAACCGGCTTCAGGGTTTCCAGCGCCGTCCGGGCCTCGGCGGTTTTCTTTACCCGGATAAGCTTGATCAGCTTGTTGTTCGCCGCGGCGAAAATAAGCTCCTGCCAGCGCTGATCGGGAAAGCGTTCCCCCGCGTAGACGGCCCAGGCGATGGCGTTGTCCTCGTCGCCGGTTTGGGTAAAATACGCCCCCAGATTGACAAGCCGGGTTATCATGTCCCGGCGGGGGTCCTCAAAGAATCCCGCCCTGTTCGCGGCGGCGGCGGAAAGGGCCGCCCCCGCCGCCTGATCCGCCCCGGCGTTCAGGTTCACCCCCAAAAGCGCCCCCCTGTTGACCGCCAGGGGAACCGCGGGGGCGAAACGCTTGCCCCGTTCCAGTTCCGAAATCCGGTTGGAGAGGATCAGGGATACCAGTTCCAGCGGACTGATCGCCGTCCGGTCCCGGTAGTTTTTCACGGGGGTATAGGCGAAACCCGTGGTCTTGCCGAAGGCGTCGTGGAATTCCTTCCGGTTCCCCGGATTAAAACCGTAGGGATTGGTGGTTTCCACGTCAATGATCTCCTGACCGGTGTTCACCGTGGCGAAGGCGTGATCCTTGGTCATCACCCCCCGCACATCAAGCCCCACGGACAGCCCCAGAACCATGTAGAACACCGCGGAGGAAACACAGTTGTAGCGGCCGGAAACGAGAATCTCGTCCACCCTGGTCTGGTATTCCGAATAGGACTTTAAAAACCGCCGGTGAAGAAAGGTAAGAACATAGTCTCCCCGTTCCTTGGGATCCCCGGGCAGATCCGGGGCCGCCGCCAGGTCCGCCGCCGCGGCGTTGATCCGGTCCATATAGGAGGTTCCGCCCCCCCCCGGTCCGGCGTTGACCGAGGAAGCCCACAGGGCGGCCTCCGCCAGATCCCGCCAGGTCCCCCCGGCGGCGATACGCCGGGCGTACTCGTAGGCCTGGGGGGAAGCGTCCAGGGAGGGGAAAGCCGCGGGACCCGCGGCGGACGGGGCCCCGCGGTTCTGGGCGGCAAGAAGCCCCTCTCCCGCGAGGAGCAGGACAAAGACCGGGAAAAGGGCGGCCCGTTTTTTGACACCCAAGGGAGTTTTCATCCCTGTAATAATACACCACTTTCGCGCTATTATAAAAGTATGCGTGAAAGTATATCCGCCTATGACGCCGATCTTCTTATCCTGGGGGCCGGGCCCGCGGGACTCAGCGCCGCCCAGTACGCCGCCCGGGCGGGCCTCAAAACACTGGTTTTGGAACGCCTGGCCCCCGGCGGCCAGGCGCTGAACATAGCGGTGCTGGAAAATTACCCCGGTAATGTGGCCCGGGGGGACGCCCCTCCCCGGACGGGCTATGAATTCGCGGAAGACCTGCGCGAACAGGCGGAGGAGTTTGGCGCGAAATTTATCATGGAGGAGGCCCGGGCCGTTTCACGGATTACGGATGGAACCCCGGACGCCTCCGCCACCGGCCCGGCGGATCCCCCCGGCTGCGCCGTAACCTTAAACGGCGCCCCCGGGGAAACGCGGATCCTCCGTTCCCCGGCGCTCATCCTCGCCACCGGGGCGGCTCGGCGTAAACTGGAAGTCCCCGGGGAGGAAGCTTTCGCGGGCCGGGGGGTCTCGTACTGCGGCGTCTGCGACGGTCCCTTTTTCAAAGGGAAACGGATCCTCGTGGTAGGCGGGGGCGATTCGGCCTGCGACGAGGCCCAGTACCTCAGCCGCCTTACGGACCGGGTGATCCTGATTCACCGGAAGAGCGGGTTCCGGGCCCAGAAGGCCCTGGCGGAACGGGTCCTGACCAATCCCCATATCGAGGTCCGGTTTAACACCCGGCTCCTGGAAATCCGGGGGGAGGCCAGGGTTTCCTCGGCGCTCCTGGAAGGCCCCCGGCCCGGTGAAGCCGCCGGTTCCCGGGTCTCCCCGGCGGGGGTCGGTCCGGCCTCCTATGAGGAGCCCGTGGAGGCCGTGTTTGTTTTCGCGGGCTCCGTTCCCCAAACCGCCCTGGTTAAAGACCTGGGGGTAAAGCTGGACGAAACCGGCTACGTGATCACCGGCCAGGACATGGCAAGTTCCCTGCCGGGTATCTTCGCCGCCGGGGACGCGCGATCCAGCCCCTTCCGGCAGGTGGTGGTGGCCGCCGGGGAAGGGGCGGTGGCGGCCCATTCCGCCGCGGCTTACCTGGACAGCCTGCGGGGATCCCGGTATCATTGACCCCTTGCGGGAACCGCGGCGGGTGTATATAGTTCCCCCGTGCCTACACTTAAATGGAAAAGAGCCGGCGGCCGGGGCCTCCAGGAAGCGGAAGCCCTGTTACGGGAAAGGGAGCCCTACTGTGTGGGGGCGGCTTTTAGGTTTTTGGCCCGCACCTCCCAAGATCGTCTCTGGATAGCGAAATCGTACCCGGGCGGCCCGATGATCCGGCGCCCCGCGGGGCTGCTCTTATACAGCCGGGGCATCCTCTTTCCGGTTTTTCACCTTTCCCCCAGTGACGCGGCGGAATTCCTCGCCGGGGGTATTCCCCTGCCTCCCTTTTTTTCCCCGCTTCAAAGCGGCCGGCCGCTCCACGCCGCGCAGGGTCCGGCGGACGACATGGATCTGCTGGAAACCGCACTGGATCGCCGGGGGCTTTTCGCGTCCCTCCGCTGGGAGTATGAATTGCGCGGCCTGGACCTTTACCAGCCTCTCCAGGGGAAGGCTCCCGGCGATGATGATCGGGCCGCGCCGGACCTGGTGATACGAAGACCGGAGACGGAAGACTTGGATGCCCTCTATCCCCTGCAAATGGACTATGAGCGGGAGGAGGTCCTGCCTCCAGGGGCGGAATTCAATCCCGCCGCCTGCCGCGCGGGGCTTGAGTACCTTATAAAAACAGGGATGATCCTCATCGCCTGCCTCAAAGACCAGGTGGTGGGAAAGATCAACATCAACGCCCAGTCCTTTACCCGCTTTCAGATTGGGGGGGTGTACGTGCTTCCCGGTTTCCGGGGCCAGGGCATAGCCCGGGCCATGACCGCCGCCCTGATCCGGCTCCTGGCCCCCCGGAAGAAGCGTTTTACCCTCTTTGTAAAAAAAACCAATATCCCCGCCCGCCGGGTTTACGACTATGTGGGGTTCTCCAAAATCGCCGACTACCGGATCAACTACTACCGGACCGGCCCTTAACGGCGCGGCACGGAGTGGACGCTTTACCCGTAAGGCATTGTTTCTGATCACGCGTTATTTTCTTCCATAAAAATAATAAACTCACCCGCCAACCGCCGGCGCGAATTACATAAAAGCGCCGGGGACCAAAAAAGATTATAACAGCTTTTTCAGCGCGGCTGTTTTTTATGCATAACGCAAAGCCAACGCCGCGTAACGCTATGGTTTGGGACGGATCACGTCCCATTGGGTAACAACCATGGCGCAGAGCATAAAGGCGAAACCCAGCAGAGTGAAGGGGCCGGGCTTTTCCCCCTTCAGCAGGATCCCCCCCAGGGCGGCGAAGGCGCCCTCAAGGCAGAGGATGATCGTCGCGTGGGCGGGGGGGGCGTCCCTCTGGGCCACCACTTGCAGGGTGTAGGCGATACCCACCGAGACCAGGCCTCCGTACAACAGGGGGACGACGGCGCCGGACGTAATCCCGCCGGAGTCCGGGGCAAAAAGTTCCGCCAGGGTCTTCCACCGCTGGACGGTAAAGTCCGGGGCGATAACCGCCGCCCAGTCCCCCACAAAGGGTTCCAGCGCCAGGGCGGCGATCAGGCAGCAGAGACCGCACCAGGCGAATTGGCCCGCGGAGAGAACCAGGGGGTCGATCTTTCGCGCCAGGTGATCGATGAGCAGAATGTGGACCGCCCAGAACACCGCGCTCACCAGGATAAAGAGATCCCCCGGGTTAAGGGAGGCGGCGTTTCCCGCCATAAAGATAAAGTATAAGCCCGCCAGGGCAAAGATCATCCCCGCCCAGGTGGGAATCCCCGTCTTTTTACCAATAAAGACCCCCAACACGGGGGTAAGGACCACGTAAAAACCCGTGATAAACCCGGCGTTTCCCACGGTGGTAAAGATAATCCCCATTTGCTGGAAGGCCGCGGCGGTAAACAGCGCAGTCCCGGCGAGGACCGTCATCCAAAACCGGGCGGCCCGGGAACTTCCCCCCGTTCCGGCGGTTTTCCCCCGGCGCCGCGCGAAAACGATAAGGGGGAGCAGCGAGAGACTTCCCAGGGGAAACCGTATGGCGTTATAGGTAAAGGGCCCCACATAATCCATGCCGGAAGACTGGGCCACAAACCCAAACCCCCAAAGACCCGCCGTCAGCAGCAGAAACAGGTCCGCCCTCATGGCCCGTTTGTTCATGGGGGTACTATAGCAGTTTTTTGTCTTTTGAACTATACTTGATCGGATAGGGTACAATTTAAAATGATGAACCTTAAAAACGAAAAAGATGGGGCCAAACCCCTTATTGTGCAAAGCGACAAAACCCTCCTCCTGGATGTCCACGCCCCGGGGGCGGAGGACGCCCGGGCGGCGATACTGCCCTTCGCGGAGCTGGAAAAGTCCCCAGAGCATATCCACACCTACCGGATCACCCCCCTGTCCCTGTGGAACGCCGCCAGCGCCGGTTTTAGCCCCGCGGGGGTAATCGCCGCGCTGGAAAAGTACAGCCGTTACCAGGTACCGGAGGGGATCAGCGCGGGTTTTACGGATACCATGGCCCGGTACGGAAAGATCCTCCTCCGGGCGCCGGAGGATGGGAACGCTGGGGCGGCGGGGGTTCCGGAAAAACTGCTTCTGGCGCCGGGGGACGAGATGGTGGAAAAAGAAATCGCCGCCGCCAAAACCCTATCCCCCTATCTTACCAAAACCAAGGGGGGGTTTAGCTTAAAGCTCACCGACAGGGGAACGGTAAAACGGGAGCTTATTAAACTGGGCTGGCCCGTGCGGGACGAGGCCCCCCTCCAGCAAGGGGAAACCCTGGCCCTGGAACTCCGCGAAAAGGCCCTGTCGGGCCGGTCCTTTGCCCCCCGGGATTACCAGCTGGAGGCGGCCCGGTCCGTGCTGGGCCAGGGGGGGCCCGGCACGGGCTATGGGGTGGTGGTGCTGCCCTGCGGTTCGGGGAAGACCATTGTGGGCATAGCGGTAATGAGCCTGCTCAAAACCAACACCCTGATCCTTTCCGCCAATGTGGCGGCGGTTCACCAGTGGATCGACGAGCTGCTGGACAAAACCAGCCTAACCCAGGAACAGATCGCCGAATATTCGGGGGGGGCCAAGTCCGTGGCCCCGGTAACCATCGCCACCTACCAGATCCTCACCTGGCGGCCCGGCAAGGAGGCGGATTTCCCCCATTTTTCCCTGTTTCGCCGGTACCCCTGGGGGCTCATCATTTACGACGAGGTACACCTCCTTCCCGCCCCGATTTTCCGGGTAACCGCGGAACTTCAGGCGGTGCGGCGGCTGGGGCTTACCGCCACCCTGGTCAGGGAAGACAGGGCGGAGGACGCGGTGTTTAGCCTGGTGGGACCCAAGCGGTACGACGTGCCCTGGAAAGACCTGGAGCGGAAGGGCTGGATCGCCGAGGCCCTATGCATAGAGGTGCGGCTGGACCTGCCGGAAAACCTAAAAGTGCCCTACGCCGTGGCGGGCCGGCGGGAAAAGTACCGCATCGCCGCGGAAAATCCCCTGAAAGAAGAGGCGGCCCTGGAATTGGCCGCCAACCACCGGGAGGATCATATCCTGGTGATTGGCCAGTACATCTCCCAGCTTGAAAGCCTGGCCCGCCGCCTCAAGGCCCCCCTGGTAACGGGGAAAACCCCCAATACCGAGCGGGAGCGGATCTACGGGGCCTTTAAGCGGGGCGAAATTCCCATAATGGTGGTTTCCAAGGTGGCCAACTTTGCCCTGGATCTGCCGGACGCGTCCATGGCGGTTCAGGTTTCCGGCTCCTTCGGTTCCCGGCAGGAAGAGGCCCAGCGGCTGGGACGGATCCTCCGGCCCAAGAAAAACAAAAATTCCTATTTTTATTCCATCGTGTCCCGATCCACGGTGGAAGAGGACTTTGCCGCCAACCGGCAAAAATTTCTCGCCGAACAGGGATACCGGTATTCCCTCCAGCACTGGGAACGGCCGGAGGAGCGTCTTTCATGAGTTCCGGGCCGGCGCTTTTCCGTTCCATCGCTTTTTGGCAGTCCGCGTTAATGACCCTGCCGGACGAGGTCTTTTTCCAGCTTATGCGGAGCGCCCTGGGAACCGTTAAGACCCCCTTTAACAAGCAAAAACTTTTGGAGGATCTTTCCGCCTTTATCGCCCGCCCGGAAATTCAGGAAACCATGGCCGCCTATATCGACGATCAAGACCGCCGGGTTATCGCCGCGGTGGCCCTGCTGGGGGAACCGGCGCCGGGAGAACTGGAAAGCTTTTTTACCGGGGATCTGTCCTATTCCGAGCTTCAGGGTATTCTGCTTAACCTGGAGGAAAGGCTGATCCTGTACCGTTTTCGGGAGGGGGACGCGTGTAAGCTGGCCCTGAATCCCGGACTTGAAAAGATCCTGGCCCCCGCGGCCGCGGATACGGGGATCCTCTTTTCCTCGCCGGATTTCACGGATCCGGGGGGGACGTTTCTTTCGCCCCCGGTAAACGGCAGGATCCTCGCCGCCCTCTGCGCCTTTTTGTCCGGGGGGGATGTTTTCTTACGCGGGGATATTCAGGGGTCCAACGGAAAGTCCGGCCTCGCGTTTAGAAAAAAGATAATCGACGAGGGAAGCCGCGTTTTCCCCTCCCTGGACATAGAAACCCTGGCGGGGGGGCTTATCAACCTGGGCCTTCTGGTTCCCGAGGGGGAACGGCTCGTTCCCGAGGAGGGAAAATTCACCGCCTTTAAGGTCCTCCCCGGGCGGGACAGGTTTGAATACTTCGCCGCGGGAATCGCCTATTTCCTTTACAGGGGCTTTATCCCCCAGATGGGCCGGGGACTCTTAAAAAATACCGCCCGGCTGATCCACGCCGTTATCCGAAGCCTGCCCGGTCCCAAAGAAGAAGGGGGCCGGCTGTTTTCCGAATCGGTGGTGATTAAGCTTACCGAAATCCAGCGCCGGACGGAAACCAAAAACTGGGCCG
This sequence comes from Treponema sp., assembly GCA_031257195.1. Lineage (GTDB taxonomy): Bacteria > Spirochaetota > Spirochaetia > Treponematales > Breznakiellaceae > JAIRPD01. The sequence continues at coordinate 10,767 of JAIRPD010000065.1, forward strand.
CGGCGGGTTCCGGGGAATTCCCCCCCTCGCGGATTTTGTTTCAGGCCCTGGTTCTGGCGGGTCTTTTTTCCCAGATTCACCGGGAGGGAAAAACCTATTACCGCCCCGCCGTCCTGGAGGAGACGAAAGCGGAAACAGCCCGGGCCCGGGGGGAGGGGGATCAGAACGCCGGGGAAACGCCCCTGATCGCCATGGATTCGGGCTTTTCCTGCATCCTCTACCCGGAGATCGGCTTTGCCGACGCCCTGGATTTGGCGGCCTTTTCCACGGTGGAGGAGACGGGGGCCATCGTCCGCTTTAGTCTTTCCCGGGATTCGGTGGTTCGGGGTTTTGACCGGGGCTTTTCCGCGGCCTTTATGTGGGGGCTTCTGGACCGGCTTTCCGGGGGAAGGGCGGAAAAGGCCCTAAAGTGGAACCTGGAGGACTGGGAAAAGCGTTACCGGGAAGTATCCCTGAATCAGGGGACCGTCCTTACCCTGAGCGGGGAGCGGAGTTATCTAGCCCAGACCGGCGCTTTGGCGTTGATGATCAAGCGGACCCTGGCGCCGGGGGTGTATCTTCTTTCCGCGGGCGCGGATGAAGCCGCCGCCGCCCTCAGGAACGCCGGGGTGGATATTGTGGCCAAACCAAGGGGGCCCGATCCCGCTTTGCCGGGAAGCGATAAGGGATTTCCCGGATGGCTGGGGTCTTCTTCCGTCCTTCCCCCCCTGGAGGACAGCCTTCCGGGGGCGGCGCCATTGGCCTCAACGGCGCCGCTGTTAGCGCCGCCGGAAGCGGGCCGGGGCGCCCAAACGGGGGAAAGCGCCGCCGGAACGGAATCGACCGCGGGGGCGATCAAGGAAAAGTTCCGTACCCTCCTGGGAACCATGAATCTGGGCCGGCAGGAACGGGAGGAAATGGAATCCAGGATAGAGCGGCGGGTGGTGGTAAGCGAAACCCAGCTCAAGGATACCCCGCCCCGGGGGGAAAAGCTGGAGGCCCGTTCCCTGGACTACGTGGGAAAAACCGGCGTGGTCAGGCAGGCCCTGATTTCCGGTTCCCTTCTGGAGGTGGTATGGAACGCCGGGGGGGAGCGTAAAATACTGGGCCAGCCGGAAAATTTGGAAAAAAAGGGAGGAGAGATGATCCTCGTTATCAAGCCCAGGGATGGAGGGGAAACCCAAAGGATCCCCCTGGGAAAAATCAGCCTGGTCAGGCGGATAAAACAGTCTATATTCGGAGAATGATATGCCATTACTACCTTTTTCAAACCAAGCGCCGGAGGCCAGTCAGGATAAGCTGGCGGTACTCATTGACGCGGATAATACCCAGGCGCTGATCATCGAGGGGCTCCTGGCGGAGGTGGCCAAGTACGGCGTGGCCAGCGTTAAGCGGATTTACGGTGACTGGACCAGCAGCAACCTCCGGTCCTGGAAGGACAAGCTCCTGGACTACGCCATCCAGCCCATACAGCAGTTTTCCTACACCACCGGAAAAAACGCCACCGACTCGGCGATGATCATTGACGCCATGGACCTCCTGTACAGCGAAAACCTGGACGGTTTCTGTATCGTTTCCAGCGATTCGGACTTTACCCGCCTGGCTTCCCGGATCCGGGAAAGCGGCCGCAAGGTCTACGGCTTTGGGGAAAAGAAAACCCCCCGGGCCTTTGTGTCGGTGTGCGACAAGTTCATCTACACGGAGATCCTCAAGGACGGGGAGGACGACGAGGACGACGTTAAGCCCGCCGCCAAAGTCCGTAAAGACTTTAAGGGGGACCGGCGGCTCCTCAAGCTCCTGCGGGAAACCGTGGACGATTTGGCCGATGATTCCGGCTGGGCTTACCTGGGCGGGGTGGGACAGAAGATCACCCTCCGTTCCAGCGAATTCGACCCCCGGAACTACGGCTTCCGCAAGCTGGCGGACCTGTTCCGGGCTATCCCCCAGTTCGAGACCGAGGAACGCCCCCAGGAAAACGGCACGGGCCGGCAGGTCTACATCAGGTGGAAGCGCCGCACGCGGTAACGCGGCGGGCCGGATTGAGTCATACCCCAACGAGCGCCGGTCCCCTCGCGGCGCCGGCCGGCGCCCACCGCCGGGACGGCGGCCGCCGAGTCCCTATACGTGGTGGCTTTCCAGCTTCTTCAGGACCTTGAAGAGGGGATCGGCGTTGAAGAAGGACATCTCCCTTCCCGAACAGATAATCCGGGACTCTTCCCCATGGACAATGCCAATCCCCTCGTCCAAAGAGGTCCCCAGGTAAGGGGCGTAAAGGACGCCGCTGCGGAGGGTCTTGTGCCCCATGGCGGGAATCGTTACCGTAACGGGGTTCCCCATGAGGGACCCCGTTTCCCGGGCGAATTCCAGGCCATAGGCGTAGGCGGAGACCGAGTTTTCCAGCCCCAGGCAGTAGGTCAGATCCGGACCACCCTCATAGGGCGCCCAGGGGGTAAAGGGCCTGCCGCCGTACTGCATCCACAGGTTATTAAAGTAGAGGACTATGTCGTCCTCCCCCGCCAGGGCCGGACCGGGGCTAAAGGAAAGGTAAACCATTTTAAGGAAGGGGTTAATCGCGGCGAACCAGCTTAAGGAAGCGCTCCGGGGTATGGCCCCGGCGGCGAAGTCCGTATAGCCGGTGGGCGCGGAAACCTGGGAAATATCCACCTTGCCCCCCCGCAGAAGGGGCGCTTTGGCGAGGCTGGGGAATTCCGCCCCCAGGGCAAGCCTGGTGGTGGTGTCGAATTCCCCCCCCGGGGGAGGGGTCATCCAGCGCTGGGCGGCGCCGGAAATACGACAGCCCTGGTGGAGAAAGGGGGCCCCCAGGACATTATGCCAGGCGGCGCAGATGTCCAGGTTCGCCGTTCCCCTATTTTTAACCTTAAGGCTGGTATAGTGCACCGCCTGCTCCGGCAAAAGGACATCTATCCTGCTGAACGAAAGGGGAAAGGCCTCGTCGGGACTTTCCATTACCGAAAGGGTCCAGGCCGCCCCGGTAGCCTCGTCGGAGGCGCTGGTTACGTAGCGCCACGTTTGATTGGCCGTCCATCCATGGGGGGGCATGGTAACCCCGTTGAGGATGTGGCCGGGCCCGAAGTTGGGAACGCAGGGAAAGGACCCCGCGATATGATAGAGGAGCGACGCCTTCCAAAAAGAGCCATGCTCGGCGTCGCTGTAGGGCTTGCCGCCGTTGGAACGAAACCATGGCATCCAATGGGCGTTGATCCAATCCCCGTCCCGGCGGCCGGAACATTCGGGAATCATCCCGCCAATGTCGTCGATCATCACCCTAAGGTTGGTGTTTTCCAGTACCGTCGCTTCCCTGCCGCCGAGTTCCACCACCCTGGATACCGATATCTTGCTTTTACTCATAGTATACCCTTCCGTACAACAATACTCTTTTTCTTGAAAGATTTCAATGGCGGGGCAAGCCCCGCAGATACCCCAGAAGGGGTTCCGTCCAGTCCCCGCCCCCGCCCTCCAAAAAGGACCGATAGAGGCCCGCGATATGTTCCCGTATCCGGGGGATCTGCCCCTCCTGGACCCGGGCCCCCCCGTAAAAAGGGGCGTATCCCGGGGGAGGGGGGGTTCCAAAAAGGCTGGAAACAAACCGTTCCGCCTCCGCCGGGGAAAAAAGGGAAGAATCAAAACGGCTCATGGTATACAGCGCCGCGGCGATACAGTTGACGCTGTGCTGTTTAACGTAGAGAACCGCCTCGGTAATCGCCAGGGCCTCCCGGAACAGCCTTTCCGTAAGAGGGCGGAGGGCCTCCTCCTCCCCCATATCCCGGACTAAACCGCGGAATTTGGTGTAACAGTGGACCACGATCATCACATGGAGGCTGGGAACGCACATCAGGTGGGGGTCCGTGGCGTGGATAACCCAGAACCGGGGGTTTTTAAGATACCGGGGTCTTTTGGTGGTGGAAAGATGGCGGGAATAGACCTGGAGGGCGAAGGCGTACAGTTCCGTGGTGGAACGGATAAAATCCCCCGCCAGGGCAACGCCCCTTTTTCCAAAGGCCCCTTTTCCATAACGGGTCCGGAGGAAAGCGGCGGCCCGGATCCAATGGGCCACAAAATCCAGGTAGATCCGGATAAACCGGGGGTTAAAGGGAATCCGCTCGTCCAGGGGATGATCAACCTGGGCCACGGGGGGGCCGCCGGGGAAGAGGGCGGCCCGGTACTGGAAAAAGAAAAATTTCCTCCATACCGCGGAAAGGTAACGAAGCCCCCGGCGGAACAGGGCGGGATGACTTAAAAGCCGCAGTACCGCGAGCCCCGCGGCGGGAAAATCCCTCATCCCTCTTGTCCTTTCACTCCCTTATATCCCATACTGGCTCAGTATACATCCCGTACAAGAGATACTTCAAGGGGAAGTTATGTTAGGACCGGTGGTTAACGCCGTTACGGTGGTAGTTTGTTCGCTTTTGGGGCGCTTTATTATCCGGGGAATTCCCGGCCGCTTTGAGGATACCCTGAAAAGGGGCATCGGCCTGGCGATCATCTATGTGGGGATCCGGGGGGCCCTGGATAACAAGCGGGTCCTCCTCCTCATTATGAGCCTGGTCACGGGCGCGCTGCTGGGGGAACTGATCGACATTGACCGGTGGATGAACCGCCTGGGCCTCTGGGTGGAACGGAAACTCCTCCGGGGGAGGACCGGAAACGGCGCCGGCGGCTCCTTCGCCAGGGGATTTGTCTCCGCCAGCGTCCTCTTCTGCAGCGGCTCCATGGCGATTGTCGGCTCCATGCAGTCGGGCCTGATGGGAAACAACGAAACCCTCTACGCCAAATCGATCCTGGACGGCTCCATATCCATTGTCTTCGCCGCCTCCCTGGGCGCCGGCGTGGCCTTTTCCGCCATACCGGTACTGATCTACCAGGGGGGGATCGCCCTCCTGGCCATGGCGGTAAAGGACCTCCTGACCCCACCGGTGATCAACGAAATGTCCGCCGTGGGAAACCTCCTGGTGGCGGCCATTGGGTTCAACTTTGTCTGCCTCAGGGACGGCGGGGAAATCAAGGTGGCGAACCTGATCCCGGCGATCTTTATCCCCTGGATATACATGACGGCGGAGGGATTTTTTACGTTACCGCGTTAACCGGCCGGCCCTGGATAAACTCCCGCAGGTTGCGGACCGCGGTTTCCATAAGCCGTTTTCGGCTGTCCTCCGTGGCCCAGGCGATGTGGGGGGTAAAAACGCAGTTCTTCGCCCCCCGCAGGGGATTGTCCGCCCTCATGGGTTCCGCGGAAATCACGTCCAGTCCCGCGGCGTATACCCTGCCGCTCTCCAGGGCCGCCGCCAGGTCTTTCTCCACAATCAGTGTTCCCCGGGAGGTATTGATGATAATGACCCCCTCCCGCGTTTTGGCAAGCGTGTTTTTGTTGATAATCCCCTCCGTTTCCGGGCTGGCGGGACAATGGAGGGAAATAACGTCGGACCGGGCCAGCAGCTCGTCCAGGGTAACGTAGGAGGCGAGGGAGCGGCCCTCGGCGTTTTCGCTGCGGCTGTGGGCCAGGACGGTCATGCCAAAGGCCCGGGCAATCCGGGCCGCCGCCTTTCCGATGGTTCCCAGGCCGATGATCCCCAGGGTTTTTCCCGCCAGGTCCAGCAGGGGATAATCCCAAAAGCAATAGTCCTCGCTGGTTACCCAGCGGCCCGCCTGGACCGCGTCGCTGTGGGCCCCGGCGTGGAGGCAGATTTCCAAGAGCAGGGCAAAGACCATCTGAGCCACGGAGGCCGTGGAATAACCGGGGACATTGGTAACCGTTATCCCCCGTTCCCGGGCCGCCGCGACATCCACCACGTTGTAACCCGTGGCCAGGACGCCGATATACCTGAGCCCCGGGCAGGCGTCCAGAACCGCCGCGTCAATCACGGTTTTGTTGGTCAACGCGGCCTCCGCCCCGGCGATCCGGCGGACGGTTTCATCCGCCGCCGTCCTGTCGTAGACCTCGCAGCTTCCCAGCTCCTCAAAGCCCCGCCAGCTTAGGTCCCCGGGATTCAGGGCGTGCCCGTCAAGCACCACGATTTTCATGTTTACCTCCTCATCAAGGGGCGGCCCCTTTTTGATCGCCGCCCGTGGATACATCCAGAATACCCAAGAAGGGGGACAGCGAAAAGGCCCTCCCCTCCCCGCCGGGTTTTCCACCCGCCCGGGGGCTTAAACGGGGGATAGGCCCCCGTTTTGGGGTTAAACCTCCCAGCCCCGGCGTCGACGCTCCCAGCCTCGATTTTGATGTTCCGGGCCCGGCGGGAAAGTCTTTTATGGCAAGGGCACGTTTATCTTCAATAAAAAATTGTCTAAATATTGTTCGGAAACGGCCGCCGCCGAACAATCTCGCGGGCGTCCGCGCGGAATTTCACGGGGCGGAAAAGCGGCGGGGCCGGCGTTTTCCCTTGAGTAAAAACGCGCAGAGGAAAGCGGCGCTCAGTCCGGGGAACACCCCCAGGGCAAGGAGCCGGACCGGCGGAAAGGAACTGAACAGCAGGGCGCCAAAAGAAAGGGCGGTGGTCCCGTAGGAAAGGATCACCCCCTGTCCCGCGGCCCCTTCCCCCGCCGGGGGGTTTTCGGTCAGGTAAAACATATAATCCAGCCCCAGCCCCAGGACCAGGATGAAGGCGGCGGCGGAAAAGAACGAAAGGGGAAGTCCCAGCAGGCTGTGAACCCCCAGGCTTACCAGGGCCGCCGCCAGGGGGATGGCGGCGATCCTCAGGGGGCGCGCCGCTTCCCGGTAATAAAAAACCACCCCCAGGACAATCAAGCCGTAGGCGACGGCCAGCAGCTTGAGCATGGTCAGCGTCAGGGCGTCAAGTTCCGCGGAAATATCCTCCGTCTTGTTAACAAACGCGGCCCAGGGGTATCGCGCCGCCAGGGAAGAAAAGGTCCGCCGGGACCCCTCCTCCGCGCCCAGGGGCAGAATCACCGAGTACCAGCGTTCGCCGATCCGCCCCAGGAGCAGGCCCGAAAGGGCCCGGGCCGCGTAGGCGGGGACGGCGGCGGGCAGGGCCCGGCGTTCCCCCAGGGCCAGGTACTCTTCCCGCAGGGTCTTTCCCAGGGCCGCGGCGTCTTCCGGGGAAAAACCCAGGGCCCTGTACTGGGTCTCCGCCAGGGGCAGCAGTTTCGAGGCGGCCCGGTAGTGCTGTTCCTGGGTTTTTACCGGGGGAACAAAAAGGGAATACCCCAGATACGTCCCCGGCGCTTGCTCATTCAGCAGGGCAAGAAAACGTTCCTCGTTCTCCAGCGTTTCCTGGAGGCTCGATCCGGCGATGATAAAATAGGACGCGCCGGAACGGTAGTTCAGCGCCGAGGAGGCGATCCGTTCCCAGGCCAGGAGTTTTGGCGAAACGGTGTAAAGGCTTCGAAGATCGTTCTTTACCACCGGCGGGCCCCGGAGGGCGATGATCAACGCCGGGGCCGCCAGGAAGAGCCCCAGAGCCGGGACCGCCCTGGGGACCGCCCCCAAAGCCGCCCCCAGGGCCGGGATAAACGGCGCGGGTTTCCGGTTCCCGGGGTTTTCCCGGCGATCCTTCCCCGGCGGGGGGGTGTACCATGTTCCCAGGGCGGGGAACAGGCAAAAGACCGTGGCGTAGGAGCTGAGCAGCCCCGCCGCGGAAAAAAGGGCGAACTGCTTGAGAATCCCAAAGGGGGCGAACAAAAACACCAGAAAACAAAAAGCCGACGAGACAAAGCTCAGCGAGACACCCCTGAAGAGAAGGGCGCATATCTCCCCGCCTCCCAGGCCCCGGCGGCGCTGGATAAAAAAGTGGATGGAATAGTCAACGCTCAGGCCGATAAGGGAGGCGCCGAACACAAAGGTAAGGACATGGACCGTTCTAAACGCCAAAAAGGCGGCGCTTAACCCCAGGCAGATCGAGGAAAGGGCGGCGAAGGTGATCATCAAGGCCGGCAGGGGGGAACGGAAGATCAGGATGAACAAGAGAAAGAGCAGGGTGAGGGTGAGGACGCTTAACAGGGTGATCTCCCCCTGGGCCCTGGCGGCGCTTTCATGGCTGTGGAAGGGAAAGCCGGAAAAGACAAACCCCGCGGTTCCGTCCCCGGCGATCCGCTCCGCCGCGGCGTATAGTTCCCGCACCCCCCTTCCGCCGCCGCCCAAGGAGGCCCCCTCCCCGCTCAGCGTACCCCGGATCAGTACATAGCGCTGTCCCTCGAATTCCGCGCCAAGAACCCCCTCCCGGAGGAAGGCCCCCTTTCCCCCGGAGGGGTCCGCGCCAAAGCCCCCGCCGTTTACCAGGGGAGAGGCCAGGAAGAACCGCAGTTCCCGTTCCGCCAGCAGGAAGGGATCGCTGTCCAGGTTTTCCAGTCCCGTAATGGTCAGGGCCCCGTAGGCCCGGGCCAGGGCTTCCCCGGCTATTTCCCCTTCCTTGTCCTGGGCCAGCAGGGCGGCGCTTTGGGGATCCAGCAGCGTGTAACGGTATTCGTGGAGGTAGGCGAAAAATTCCGCGATAACGGTTTCGTCCACCCCCAGGGAAAGGTCCTCGAAGTACAGAGGCCCGGTCCGGCCCGGGGTGTACCGGACCAATTCGCCGTAGAGTTTTTCCGCCCCCTCCCTGGCCCGGTGGAAATCCTCGTTTCCCGCCAGGATCACAAAACTCCGGGCGCTTCGCTCCTCCAGCAGCCGCTCCGCCGCGGCGTAGGTTGTGGAAGAGGGGGGCAGCAGTCCCAGCAGATCCGTGTCCAGGGCCGGCGGGGAAAGCCCCCAAACCGTGGTAAGAACCAGGGCCAGGACCGTTCCCAGGTGAAGGACCAGCCACAGAAGGACCGGCGGCGGGTTAGGGCTTAAAAAGGGAGGCTTCATCGGCGCTTAAGGCTGGGGAGTAGGCGTGGTTGGACAACTCGTAGAGGATCGAGTCGCCGCTTTGTTCCAGGAGGAGCATCCGCCTCAGGACGGAATCCCCCTGGATAACGATTGCCCGGGCGAAGGCCCTGATTGAGCTGTCTTTGGGGAGCAGTCCCAGTTTCCACCCGCCGCCGCTTTCGCTAAAGTACACCTCAAAGGCCTCAGTGAGTTTCCGCGCGTTCCCGGTAAAGACGGCGCTCATGGTTTGGGAGATCCGGGTAAAGGTTTCGTTCCCCCCCGCGTCCAGCCGGGACACCGCGCCCCCCCCGGCCTGGATGATAAAATCCCCGCCCAGGGCCATCACCGAAGGGTAGGGAACCCGGGTGTCCCAGATCATCCCCCGGTCAGCGTCCACCGCGAAGGTTCCCCGGGAAACCAGGGACCGGCCCAGGCGGCTCAGGGTCTTGGTTTGGACAAATTCCCCCCGGATCACCCGGTGTTCCGCCAGGGCGGCGCAAACCCGGTCAAACCGGGGCCGGGTTTCCGCGGTCAGGGGGCGGCTAAAGACCTCGTCGGGAAGCGGGGCCGCCCCTTGGGCGAAGAGCGGGAGGGACAGGGCCGGAACCAACAAAAAAAAGACGGCGCGTACCCGTTTCAAAATTCGCTCGTCCCCTCCGGGGTTTGGGCGTCCCCGTTTTGTCCCGCCCTTTCCCCGGCCGCTTGAGCCTTGACCTCCAGCAGCCTTTCCACCCGGTCAATAAAGACCCGGGGGCAGGTAAAGCGGGATTCGCCTTTTACCATGTCAATCGCCATCTGGGTACTGGTTCCCCGGGTGGTTAGTTCCCCGGTGACGGCGTTAAAAAGCTCGTACTTTATACGGATCCGGTTTTCGTATTCCTCCAGGACGGCCCTGGCCCGCACCCGGTCGCCAAAGCGGAGGGGCCGGATAAACTTGAGGGAAAGGCCGGTAACGGGAAAGGCGTACCCCGATTCTTTCATTTCCCCGTAGCCGTAACCGATATGGTCCAGCAGGGCCCGGCGGGCCCTTTCCAGGTAGTTTACATAGTTTCCGTGCCAGACCACTTCCATGGAATCCACCTCGTAGAATTCCACGGTAAATTCAGTTCCGGCGCTAATTCCGCAATCTTCTATCCGCATGGGTCTCCCCGGCGCTTTATTCTTCCGCCTCCCGGGAAGGCGCGGAAGTCCAAAAGTCAAAGAAATTATACCATTGATACGGATGTTGTAAACAGTAACCCTCAAGCAGGGCGGCGAAACGCCGGGCCCGGCTTTCCGCGATTTCCCGCTTTTTCTTTCGGGACCCGCCCACTTCCGCCGCCCCGTCTTCCGGCCCCGCCGTTGGGGGGGCCAGCGGGTGGACGTACATATCGTAGTCCGGTATGGGGGATAGATCCCCCCGGCGCAGGGCAAAGACCGCGTAGACCGGGACATCCAGCAGCGAGGCCAGCACAAAGGGGCCCTGGGGAAAGGGGGCGGGCTTTCCCAAAAAGGGGAACATAAACACCTTGTCCCGGTTGTGGGCGGAGGTCCGGTCCCCGGCGATAACCGCCAGGCCCCCCCGCTCCGTTTCTTCCTGGAGGGCGATGATCGAGCCGGGATCTATGGCGTTGGCGCTGATGATCTTCAGGGAGGACCGGGGGTTGAGCCGGGCGAGGAGGCCGCTAAAACGGGGGATCACGTCAAAGTCAATAACCGAGGTAACCGGCACGGGCCGGGAAACGCCGGTCCGCCTAAAGTCCGCCAGGGCCCGGAGCAATTCCGCGTTTCCCAGGTGGGAACAGAGGAGCGCCGCCCCCCTTCCCTGTTCCAGGTCCCCGATAAGGGCGTTAACGCCGTCGTTTTGAAAATGGATCCGCTTAAAGGGAATTCCGCCGCCCCAGGCCAGGACCTTTTCCACCAGGGTAAGGGCAAAGGCGGTGATGTGCTTCAGGGCCGATAGTCCGCCCCGGTCCGGGCGGAAGGCGGCGAAACGGCGGAGAAAGCGCCGGGATTCGTCCCTTCCTTTTCGAAAGAAGAGGAAGTAACAGAAGCCCACGGGGTAGGCCGCGAGGCTTAAAAAGAAGGGAGGCAGGACCTTGAACAGGAAAAAGAACAGAACCATGTGCCAGGAACGGGCCGCCTCTTTCTGCTCCGACCAATGCCTGGATTCCCTCATTGTTGCCAGAACCCCCGCCGCCTTACCGGGAGGCTCCGGGCTGGATACCGATAGTTCCCGAGGCGAAGGTCTTGTCCCCCGCCGGGGAGGTGATGGTAAAACGCAGCGCGGCCCGATCCCGGTCCAGGTTTAGCTCAAGCCGCGGTTTAGCGCCCGGGAGGATCGGGCCCTTGAATTTAAGGCGCCGCGCCCCCAGAACGGAATAGGCCCCCAGGCCGAAAACCTGGGCGGCGCAGGCCAGGACCAGCTCAAACTGGGCCGCCGCGGGGAGGATCGGGAAACCCGGAAAATGCCCGTCAAAGTAGGGGCTTGATCCGGGAATGTCCAGCTCAAGCGCCGCGCTGTCCTGGTCCCCCTCGATCAACAGGCCGGTAACTTCCCCCGGCAGGACAAGAGGGGTATCGCGAAACAGCCTTTCCAGGCTTTCTTTTTTGAGTTTCCCCTGGGGATTCCGGGGCAGTTCCTCCAGGTAACGCCATTTTTTGGGGATCACCACGTTTTCAAAAAAGCGCTGAAGCTGTTCCCGAAAGTACCGGTTAACGTATAACTTTTCGCGGCCCGCGAACCGCTCCCTTCCCTGTTCGTTAAACACCACCGCGGCGGCCAGGTACTGGCGCTTATCCTGGAGGGCGATTACCGCGGCGTCCGATACCAGGCCGGTCTGCCGGATTCGGTTTTCCACCTCCGGCAGGGAGATCCGCTTTTCCTCAATTTTAACAATCGAATCGGCGCGACCCTGGAGGAGAAACCGGCCGCCGGGAAGGAATTCCACCAGATCCCCGGTGGTGAATCCCCGGGGGTCCCGAATATAGGGGGATTTGACCACCAGGCGGCCCTCGTTATCCCGGGAGAGTTCGGCGTTGTCAAAGGGGTTCCACGCGGGGCCGTCCTTTGACTGCCGCCAGGCTATGCCCGAAGTTTCGGTGCTGCCGTAGACTTCCAGGGGCCAAAAGCCAAAGACCCGTTCCGTCGCCTCCGCGACATCCGGGGGGACCGCCCCGCCGGAGGTAAATATCCAGGGGGAGCGGAGGCCAAAGCTTTCCACCTCCCCTCCGGCCCCGGCGGCTTCCACGGAGCGCTTTAACAGGGCCGGAACGGTAACGATCAGGTAGGAGTCGTCCACCAGCCGCCGGAAAGTTTCGGGGTACTCGATCCGCTCCCGGCGGAAGGGAATTCCCGCGGTAAAGGGGAGCATCACCGAAAAGAGGAGGCCGTAAATGTGGTGGGGGCTTACGGTGGAACAGAGCTTTCTCGCGAGAAACTCCTCCCCCCATTTAGCGAGGATAAAGGCGTTGTCGTTCTCGAATTCCGTGAGCCGCTGCCGGACCGCCTTGGGCCGCCCCGTGGTTCCCGAGGTATACATCACTATCACCGTCTCATCCGCCCGGATCACCGGAACCGGGTCCTCCAGGAGAGGACCCGCCGGAAGGGCCGCCCCTTCCACCAGGTCCGGGATGTAAAAGACGGTTTCGTCCCCCGGGTCCGGTGAACCGTCCAACGAACCATCCGCCGCCAGGCCGGCCGTAACCGCCGCGTCCCGGCGGTCGGTAAGGAAGGCCGTATCCTCCGGCCCGCCGCTTTCCGGCCCGGAGATAATCTCCGCGATATAGGCCGGGGAAATGGTGCCGGTGAGGATCGTTTCCTTCCCCAGTTGGAGCAGGGCGGTGTAGCCCAGAAGGAAGTACCAGTAGTCGTCGCAGTAAAGTATCCAGCGGCGCTTGCCCGTCCGCCCAATCACCCGCCGCAGGGCCGCGGTTCCCGCCAGAAAATCGTTCCAGGTTTTGTGGTTCCCCGCGCCGTAACAGCCGGAATAGCAGATCACCCTGCCGCCCTCCCGGGAAGAAGGGGTAAAGGCGGAAAGCGGCGCGGCCCTGGGTATGGATTTATCCACCATCTTGCGTACCCACCATTCGGTTCCAAAAAGAATACCCATTATTATATAGGAAATTCCCCCGTTGTAAAGCGCCCACAGTGTCCCGGAGGAACGAAAAATCGTAAAAACCGAGACCGCGCCGTTAAGGGCGAAAAAGAGGCACCAAAGGGCGGTAACTTCGCGGCAATAGGCGGCGATCCGGCCCTCCCCCAGGGTTCCTTTTATTTTGTGGGGCTTTTTTTTGTCCATGAGCAGGGCCAGCCTAAAGGCCATGGAGGGGGGAAAAACCAGGGTGGCCCCAAAAACGGCCAGGAACAGGGCGCTGGTAAAAACCGGGTACAGCTTAACGATGAGGGGAAGTTTGAAAACAAAGCGGCCGCCCCATACCAGAACCGGGTACAGCGCCGCCGCCAGTACCAGGAACCTCACGGTTCCTGAACAAGGGGATAAAGCACTTCCACCACGTCCTGAACGGTCTTGACATGCTTGAACTGTTCAGGCTCAATCTTGCCCCGCGCGTAGGGCTTCATTTTGACGATCAGGTCCACCGCGTCTATGGAATCCAGGTCCAGGTCCGCCGTCAGGCCGGCTTCGGGGGTAACCTGATCTTCCCCCAGCTCGAATTCCTGGATCAACACTTCCTTGAGTTTCGCGAAAACCTCGTCCCTGGTCATTTGTTTTTCTCCTCCGTGATATACGCCGCCAGGCTGTTCACCGAGGCGAAATACTTTTTGTTGTCCGCGTCTTCCGCCGAAAACGTAACCCCAAATTTCTTTTTCAGGGCCACCCCCAGCTCCAGGGCGTCTATGGAATCAAGGCCCAGCCCGGCCCCAAAAAGCGGCGCCGAATCGGGGATATTTTCCGGTCTTAGGTCCTCCAATTCCAGGGCGCCGATGATTAGTTTCTTGATTTCCAGCTTCAGGTCTTCCATAGGGCTAGTATACCAGCGGAGAGAGGGAAAGTCTACGCTTTCGCGTCCCGTCCCCGGACTTGACGGGGGCGCGAAGAGGCGGTATGGTAAGCTCATCATGCTTTTCCCAGGGGCTTTCCCAGCCAGAACAACCGCCATCCATCCCGCCGGAAACCATGGACGCCGCTAGTTACCGGAAGGATATTTCCGCCCTGGCCGCCAAATTCGAGGCCCAAAAGATAGCCTTCGCCCCCTTGGCCTTCCAAGCGGTCCGGGCCCTGCGGAACCTGGGGATCCTCCGGCTGGTGTCGGAAGCCGGGGACCGGGGACTGAGCCGGGAAGAGGCGGCGGAAAAGGCGGGGGTTTCCGTTTACGGCGCGGGGGTCCTCCTGGAGATGGCCCTGGGCCTGGGGGTGTGCGGGCTGGCGGAAGCCGAAACCGAGCGGTTTGTGCTGGGAAAAACCGGCTGGTTCCTCCTGGAAGACGAGATGACCGCCGTCAATTTTGACTTTGTCAACGATGTTTGTTATTCCGGGGCCCCGGGGCTTACCGAATCCATCAAAACCGGCAAACCCAAGGGCCTTGAGGTCTTTGGCCGCTGGTCCACGATCTACGAGGCCCTTTCCTCCCTGCCGGAGGGGGCGAAAAAGAGCTGGTTCGCCTTCGATCACTTTTATTCAGACCGGGCCTTCGCCGGGGCCCTTCCCCTGGTGTTCGCGTCCCCGCCCCGGCGGATCCTGGACATCGGGGGAAACACCGCCAAATGGGCCGTCCTGTGCTGCCGCCGGGACGCCTCCGTCCGGGTAACGGTGGCGGATCTTCCCGGCCAGACCGCCCTGGCGGAACAGGCCGCCGCCGCCGCCGGTTTCGCGGACCGGATTTCCGTGTACCCCTGCGATGTCCTGGACCCCGCCGCGGCCCTGCCCCCGGGGCATGACGTGATCTGGATGAGTCAGTTCCTGGACTGCTTTGCCCTGGAGGATGTTACCGCCATACTCCGAAAGATCGCCGCCGTCAGCGTCCCCCAAACCAGGGTCTATATCCTGGAACCCCTGTGGGACAAACAGCGCTTTGAGGCGGCGGCCTTTTCGCTCCAGGCGACAAGCCTGTACTTTACCTGCGTGGCCAACGGCAGAAGCAAGATGTACCGGTCCGGGGAACTGCGCCGGGCGGTGGAGGCGGCGGGCTTCGAGGCCGACGGCGAGTGGCACGACCTGGGCTCCCACTGCTATTCCCTGCTGCGCTTTAGGCCGCGGCCATGAAGGGCCCCCGCCCCGGCGCGGCCGGGCGAATCCGGGTTGTACGTTTCGGTTCCTGGCGCCCCGCCCCGGGAGAGGAGGAGCCGGATATAGGCTTCACCGATCCCCGGTTCCGCCGCCGGCTGTCCCTGATTTCCCGCATGACCATCAGGGTGATCCGCGATATTATGCCCCTGGGGGAGGAAACAAAGATCTACTTTGTGTCCTTCCGGGGTGAGGTGAACCGGCAGTTCACGATCAACAAAGCCCTCTTTGAGGAGGGGGAGATTCCCCCCGCGGCCTTTTCCCTGTCGGTATTTAACGCCCCCCCGGCGCTGGCCTCCATGGCGCTGAACCTGACCGCGGGGTACAGCGCCGTCTACCCCGGGGGAAACAACTTCCGCTCCGCCCTGCGGGGAGCCGCCGCTTCCCTGCTGGCGGTCCCTCCCGGCGGCGCGCCCCGTTCCGGGGAGCGGCTGGCCCTCGCCTACGCCGACGAGGCCCTTATCCCCGAATACCGGCCCCTGGGGAGGGTCCCCCCCGGCGCGGCCCCGGGACATTCCGTCCCGCCCCTGGCCTTCGCGGCGCTCCTAAGCGCCGCCCCCGAGGACGGCGCCGGGGCGGCGCTGCCCCCCGAAGAAGACTGGGAAACCCCCGGGGCGTTTTTGGGCGCCCTGGAACGGGCCTTTGACCAGGAAAGCCGGCCATGAACCGCCCCGAAGGCTTCCCCCCGGGGCGGCCCCTCCTCTACGCCTGGCGGGTCTTCGCCAAGTGGCTGTCCTTCGCCGTCTTCGGCCTGGGGACGGTGTTCCTGGTAACCGCCCTTTTCCCGCCCCTGCGGTTCTTTCTTCGTCCCCGCCGGCGCTTCCAAAGGCGCGCCCGGCTCCTCATTTCCCGCGCCTTCCGGCTGTTCATAGGGTTTATGACGGTCCTGGGGGTGGCGCGGCTTGAGCCCGGGGACCGGGAGGCCTACCGGAACCTCGCGGGGAAGATCGTGGCCGCCAATCATCCTTCCCTGCTGGACGTGGTAACGCTCATCTCCCTGATCCCCAACGCGAACTGCCTGGTCCGGGGCAGCCTCAAGGGGACCCTGGTGAGCGGCGTTATCCGGCAATTGTACATCCCCAACAACCTGGGCTTCGCCCGGCTGGTGAAAGAATGCGCCGCCGCGCTGGACGAGGGGGACTGCCTGATCATCTTCCCCGAAGGATCCAGGACCCCCCGGACGGGAAAGCCGGTCTTCAAGCGGGGGGCCGCCCGGATTGCCCTGGCCTCGCGCCGGGGGATCGTGCCGGTCCACATCGGGGGCGCGGACAAGTACGGCCTGGGCAAGAACGATCCCTGGACGGCCTTTAACCCCCGGGAAAGGTACGTTTACCGCCTGCGGATGCTCAAGGAGCTGTCCCCGGACACCTACCTGGCGGGACCGCCGTCCCTGGGCGCCCGGAGGCTTACCCGGGAACTGTACCGGGTTTTGGTTGAGGGGCCGCCGTGAACCTCCGTCTGGGCTGGAAAGAACGGCTCGACCTTATCGCCGACCAGGGCAGCTTTGTGGAGTTCGACGCCGGGCTGGAAAGCCGGAACCCCATCGGCTATCCGGGCTACGGGGAAAAGATCGCCCGCTTACAACAGGAGACCGGCGCGGGAGAGGCGGTGGTTACCGGGCGCTGCGCGATAGAGGGGGAGCCGGTTCTGGCCGGCGTGATGGACACCCGGTTTATGATGGCCAGCATGGGCAGCGTGGTGGGGGAAAAGATAGCCCGGCTCTTTGAGTACGGGGCGGAACGAAGGCTGCCCCTGATACTCTTCACCGCCTCCGGGGGCGCCCGGATGCAGGAGGGAACGGTGTCCCTCGCGCAGATGGCGAAGACCGCGGGGGCCGCCGCCTTGTTCAGCCGGGCGGGGGGGCTGTACCTTACGGTGGTCTGCGACCCCACCACCGGGGGCGTCCAGGCCTCCTTCGCTTCCCTGGGGGACATCATCATCGCCGAACCCGGGGCGACGGTGGGCTTCGCGGGCAAGCGGGTAATCCGGGATACCATCGGCCATTCCCTGCCGGAACATTTCCAGACCGCCGAGTTCGCCCTGGAACACGGTTTCGCGGACCTGGTGGTTCCCCGGGAGGAACTGCGGCCCCTCCTGGCCCGGCTGCTCCGGTTCCACCGCGCTTCCCCCCGCCCGGCGGCGGCTCCCGCGTCCCCGTCCCCCGAGGCCCCGTCCCCGGGGGACGGCCCGGTGTGGGGCGTCCCCGCCGCGGCCCGGCTGACCGCGGCGGGGAAACTGGAACGGCTCCGGAACATCAATCGCCCCGGGGCCCAGCGCTACCTCTCCCTGCTCTTCGACGAGTGGACCGAACTCCACGGGGACCGCGCCTTTGGGGACGACCCCGCCGTCATGGGAGGGCTGGCCCGGTTCCGGGGCAGGCCGGTTACCGTCATCGCCACCCCCCGGGGGGCGGACATCCAGGAACTGGCGCGTACCAACTTTTCCATGCCCCACCCGGAGGGCTACCGCAAGGCCCTCAGACTGGCCCGGCAGGCCGAAACCTTCCACCGCCCGGTGATTTGCCTCATCGACACCCCCGGGGCCTTCTGCGGCGTGGGGGCGGAGGAGCGGGGACAGGGGGAAGCGATCGCCCGGAACTTAACGGGCTTCATGGAACTGCGGACCCCGGTGATCTCGGTGATCCTCGGCGAGGGGGGCTCCGGGGGCGCCCTGGCCCTGGCGGTCTGCGACGAACTGGCGATGCTGGAAAACGCCCTCTACTCGGTGATCAGCCCCCGGGGCTTCGCCTCTATCCTGTGGAAGGACCCGGGGCGGGAAAAGGAGGCGGCGGAGCTGATGAGGATTGGCGCGGAGGACCTGCGGGCCCGGGGTATCTGCGACGCGATTATCGCCGAGGGGGACGGCCCGGAGGAGGAGGCGCGAAACCTGGGCCGCTATCTTTCCGCGGCGCTGGCCCGGCTTGACGGGACCGACCCGGCCCTCCTCCCGGAGCGCCGGTACCGCCGCTACCGGGCTATCGGGGACTTCGGGGAAACCCGCTAAGCCCGGCGGGCGGGGTTTTCTGGACACGCCCCGGCGGCCGTAGTATACTTCCCCCATGTCCCTCATAAAAAGCGATACCGTCGACTTCGAGAAGTTCTGGCGGGAATACGAGGAAAAGACCGGGGAAACGGTGCTGGCCAAATCCCTGGCCCATTACCTGCGGGGCTGGGCGGAATTCCCCGAACCCCTCTGGGGCCTGGCCATCGCCACCAGCGGGGGCTTCCGGTTCCACCACTTTCCCCACGAAGGCTGGCTGACGGCCCTTTCCCGGCTTACCTCCGGCGGCGAGCCCCCCAAGGAACGGACCCTCTTTATCCCCCGGGAACGGATCGTCTCCGCGGCTTTGGTGGTGGAAACGCGCTGGTGGAAAAAACTGCTGGCCCCCGCCGCCCCGCTGCTGCTCATCCGGGCCGCCCCCGGGGAGGGCCCGGAGACGGAACTGGCCGTGGAGACGGACCGCGGCGGGGAAGCCCTGGTGGAAGCCCTCCGGGCCGCCGCCCCCTAACCCTCCGGCCGCCGCCCGCCGAACCGGTCCGGGCCGCCCGGACACCGCCGCCGCCGCCCCGGGCCGATCCGCGCCCCCCGGATCAGGGTGATCCGCGACCCTGGGGACGGCCTGCCCCAGGACCCCTGGGGCGAAAAAGATACAGGGGAAAAGCGCCGGGCCCCGCGGTATCCTTCCGTTGACTAATTCCTCCCGGGGGGCTACACTTTTTCTCATCCAGCCGGCGGCGCCGCCGCCGTGCAAGGAAGATAAGGAGGAACTATGAAAAAGAACGCGTTCAGGGTCCTGGCCGCGCTGGCCGCGGGGAGCCTGCTGCTCGCCGGGTGCGGCGGGGGCGGCGGCGGGGGCCTGACCCTTCAAAAGGGAATTCTCTCGGTGGGTATGGAAATCGGCTACCCCCCCATGGAGTACCGGGACGCCGACAACAACCCCGCGGGGTTTGACGTGGAGATGGCCAAGGCTATCGCCGCCCGGCTTGGGCTGGAGGCGAAGTTTGTGGATACCGGCTGGGACGGAATCTTCGCCGGGGTGGAGGCGGGGAAGTACGACTGCATCATCGCGGGCGCCACCATTACCCCCGCCCGGCTGGCGGCCCATAACTTCAGCAAGCCCTACGTGGCCAACACCCTGGCCATGGTAGTCCGCGAGGGTTCCGGCCTGGCCGTCGCCGGCCCCCGGGACTTAACGGGCCTGGACGTGGCCTACCAGGAAGAAACCACCGCGGACAGCTATATGACTTCCCTCGCGGAGGGGGGGCTGGCCTTTAATCCCCGGGAATACGAAAAGGTGATGTACTGTTTCGACGAGCTTAAGCTGGGGCGGGTGAACGTGGTGGTTACGGACCTGCTGGTGGCCCTGGACTACGTGGCCCCCCCGGACAGTCCTTTCAAGATTGTCTGGGAAAACGAGGAGCCGGACCTGTTCGGTATCTGCCTGAAGAAGGGCAACGACGCCCTGACCGCGGCTATCGACAAAGCCCTGGACGATCTCTTCGCCGACGGGACGCTGCTTAAGCTGTCCCGGGACATATTCGGCGGCATGGACCTGGTAACCAAGGCCCGGCGGTAACCGGCGGGGCGCCGCGGTGGACAAGTTCCGGTCGATCATCTCCTGGGTTCCCGCCCTGCTGCTGGGCGCGAGGATTACCATTTCCCTGACGGTCCTGGTGGTTACGGCGGGGCTTATCCTCAGCCTCTTTATCGCCCTGGGGAAGATGTCCAAAAACCCCGTGGTGCGCCGGTTGTGCGGGGCCTACGTGTTTTTCTTCCGGGGCACGCCGCTTCTGATGCAGCTCTACTTTATCTACTACGCCCTGCCCACGCTCTCCCGGGTGTTTTTAATCCAGACCGGGCAGGCGGAGGTGGACCGGTTTATCTACGCGTTTATCGCCTTCAGCCTGAACTCCGCGGCCTACTGCGCGGAGATTATCCGGGCGGCGATTCAAAGCATCGACAAGGGCCAGTTCGAGGCCAGCCGGGCCCTGGGGCTCAGCTACGCCCAGACCATGCGGCTGGTGATTGTCCCCCAGTCGATCCGGCGGCTTATCCCGCCGGTGGGGAACGAGTTTATCATGATGCTCAAGGACGCTTCCCTGGTGTCGATGATCGCCCTGGTGGACATTACCAAGGCCACCCGGAACATCGAGGGCTCCACCCGGTCCGCCCTGGTGTACCTGCCCGCCATGGTCCTCTACCTGATCATCACGGCGGTGTTTAGCTTTATTTTCCACCGGCTGGAAAAGAAGTATTCGGTTTACGTGTAGGGGGTGGTTATGTCCATGATTACGGCCGTCGACCTGTGCAAGACCTTCCCGGGCAAAAACGGCCGGGGCCCCCTGGAGGTACTCAAGAAGGTGTCCCTGACGGTGGAACAGGGGGAGGTGGTCTGTGTCATCGGCCCCTCCGGGTCGGGAAAATCCACCTTCCTGCGGACCCTGAACCGGCTGGAAACCATCGACTCGGGAAAAATCTACATCGAGGACAAGCTCCTCTTTGACTGCTCCCAGGGGGTCAACGCCGTCCGCCTGACCCATGGCGAGCTGGCGGCCTCCCTTTTGGAGGTGGGCATGGTGTTCCAGAACTTCAACCTCTTTCCCCACAAAACGGCGCTGGAAAACCTTATGCTGGCCCCGGAACATGTGCGCAAGGTTTCCCCCGCGGAGGCCCGGGAACGGGGCCTGCGGCTTCTGGACCGGGTGGGTCTTTCCGGCAAGGTGGACGCCTACCCCGCCCAGCTTTCCGGGGGCCAGCAGCAGCGGGTGGCCATCGCCCGGGCGCTGGCCATGGAGCCCAAGATCATGCTCTTTGACGAGCCCACCAGCGCCCTGGACCCGGAGCTGGTGGGGGAGGTCCTGAGCGTGATGAAGAGCCTGGCCCAGGGGGGGATGACCATGCTGGTGGTAACCCACGAGATGGGCTTTGCCCGGGAGGCGGCGGACAAGGTGGTGGTGATGTTCGAGGGCTCCATTCTGGAAATGGGCCCGCCGGAAACGATCTTTTCCAGCCCCGCCGCCGGCCGGACCCGGCAGTTCCTGCAAAGCGTGCTCTAGGTTCCCGCGGGGGTATCCCGCGGGTTCTTTCCCGGCTTTTCGCCGCCCCCGGCGGGCCGCCCCGGGTCCTTGCTTTTCCGGTGCAGATTCGCCATCAGCTTTATCTGCTGGACAACGCAGTCCCGGAAAAGCGGGTCCAGTTCCCTGATGATGTCCATGAGCTGGGCCAGCTCCACATCGGGCAGAGGTTCGCCGAACATCTCGCCCCGGCCCGTGATCAGCCAGTCTTTGTTGACATGGTATTTAGCGCTGATAAGCTCATAGACCCGCTCGTTGGGGTTTCGCTTGCCCGTTTCTATCTTTGAGTAAAAGCTATGGGACAGGTAAATACCCCCGCAAAAGTCCCGCTGTGACACGCCCAACGCCTTTCTAACCGCCTTTATCCGTCCGCAAATGGAAGAATCCGCCATGATATTCCTAATCATAACACACAAAACCCCTCGAAAAGCGAAAAAAGGCTTGACAATTTCCTATGTGTCCTTTACCATAGACACACTGGGTGGCACCTAATGAAGGATACGACAAGGCGGGAAACGGTTGACGGCGAGCTTTACGATATTCGTGAGGACTTTACGCTTTTAACCCCCGCGGAAAGGCGGATAGTCAGGGAAACCGCGGAGGGATTGCTGAAACGGCAAAGGGAGAACGCCCCCCCGTGTAATTCAGCCGCTGTCATATCACCTCCCCCGTCCGCGGCGCAGGAACCGCCGCGCCGCTCGCGCGGTATATGACGCGGTGGTTTTTTGTTTGAAAACAATAACAACAACCATACATAACCATACCCCGGAAACAGCGGCCCGGCGGCGGCGGCTCGCGGCGCTGATTTTCGGCCTCCTCTGTTTACCCGGCCCCCGGGCCGGCGCGGAGTACTTTTACCCCGACAGCGAGGAAATCAAAACCATCGAGCACCTCGCGCGCCGCGCGGGAAAGGTTCCCCCCTTTTCGTCCTTCCCCGTCCACGGAAGCGATCTGCTGGACTTCGCCGAAGAACTCTCCGCCGGTCCCGGCGCGGCCCGGTTCGGCGAAGCGGACAGGGCGGCGCTCGACAACCTTACCGCGCGCCTCGAAAGCCGGCGGGAAAACATCCGCGTCGCGGGAACCGTCGCCCTGGCCTACGAACAGCGCCTCTCCTCCAACTCCTTCACCATCGACGATCCCCGGACCGAGGCGAACGCCGAAGACTTCCGCCGGGCCTTCCTTGACATGCCCCCGGTCATCGCCCTGGGCGCGTCCGCGGGAACCTTTACCGGCCCCTGGGTATCCTCGCTCTTCGACATACGGCCCGCCTGGACAGGCGATTACAACCCCGGCTCCAATTTTTTCAAATCAATCTACACCCTCTACGACATCACCAACGACATCACCCGGCGCGGCGTCCTCGCCTGGAACGGAAGGTACGTCAATTTCTTCCTGGGCCGGGACGCGGTACACTGGGGCGAGCCCGCGGGTTCCACGCTGTACCCCTCAAAGCTGCTCCCCTACCTGGACAGCGTCCGGCTCAACGTACCCCTGGGACCCTTCAGCCTCGACTATCTGCTGGGAAGCGTCGTCCCCAAAAAAGCGAACCACGACGTCTACTGGGACGACCCCGAAAACACCTACCGGGACCACCTCGGTTTTATGGACGACCCCAACCCCAGTTCCATCCTGGTGGCGGCCCACCGGTTTCAGTGGAATTTCGGCGCCCTCAAGGCGGGCATAGGCGGGACCGTCGTGCTCGTCCGGGCCAACAACGCGTTCCACCTCACCGACTTCCTTCCCCTCCTGGTCTACCACAACACCGGCGTCGAGCCCAAAAACCTCAACATGGTGCTGGACGCGTCCTGGGCGGCCTTTCCGGGATTTTCGGTTTCCGCCATGCTGGGATTCGACGACATCAACGCGCGGATCTTCGGTATCCCCGACGGGGACGTCCCCACCATCCCCGGGGCGATAGTCCAGGCGGATTACAGCGCCGCCCGGGAGGGGATGGTTATGAACTTCCACCTCGAGGGCGGCGGCGTCCATTACCTGTGGGGCAGCCATAGCTACGACGAACCGCCCTTCACCCAGCCGGAGGCGCGCCTCGCCCGGGCCATCTTCCGCTACAACCTGAACCACTACGGCAAGGGCGCCGAGCTGCTCCCCCTGACCAGCCCCTACGGGCCGGGGGTGGTGTGGGGGCGGTTCAGCGCCGGTTTCGCGTTTTCCCGGCGGCGGGTAAAGGCGGGGCTCGACCTGCTGGCGCTGACCAAAAACAGGGACGTGAACCTGGTGGACACGCGGTATTCCCTGGACGACCCCACCCGGGACAGCGAGCGGATATGGTACGCCGAGGCGCGGTTCCCGCTTTCGTACACCTGGGAAGGGTTTGAGTTTTCCCTGCGGCCGGGACTGCGTTTCGGCGCCCGGGAAACCGCGCTGGAATGTTCGCTGGGACTGCGTTTTACCCTCGCGGGCGAGGCGGACTTCGGGGGACCCTGAGGATCCGCCCCCGCCGGCGTTCCCCCCTCCCCCGCCGGGTTACGCGCCCCGCCCCCCGGCGTTCCCCCCGCGCCCGGCGGGGCATACCCCGCGTACCCCGGGACATACCCCGCGGCCCGAGGAGCGTAACCCGCGCGCCGCGGGTTATAACCTGTGAAGCGCGGGTTATAACCCGCGTACCGCGGGTTATAACCTGTGAACCGCGGGTTATAACCTGTGAACCGCGGGTTATAACCTGTGGACCGTAGGTTATAACCCGCGCACCGTAGGTTATAACCTGTGAACCGCGGGTTATAACCTGTGAACCGCGGGTTATAACCTGTGAACCGCGGGTTATAACCCGCGGCCTCCGGGGCGTAACTCGCGCTTGACAGGACGCGCCCCGGGGGGTACACTCATCCCCATACCACATTTTTGGGGAGGTTTGTATGGCCAAGAGTTCAGACTGGTTCCCCCATTCGAGGGAAAAAATCCTGGAGATGGCCCGGAGCTGGCTCTCCGCGCTGCCCGCCAAGGCCGGCGCGTGGAATATTCCCGCCCAGGTAGCGCAGGATTTGGCGGCGAAAAAGACCGCCGCGGAGGAGTTGTTCAACCTGGACACCTCCGCGGAGCGGACAAAGACCATCACCGCGCGATGCAAGGCCGCGTTCGACGACCTGGAGGCGTTTATGCGGGATTGCAAGCGCCGGTACTTCCTGACGCCGCCGCTGGTGGACGCGGACCTGGTCTCGCTGGAACTAAAACCCCGGGACCTGAGCCCGACGCCGGAAACGGAGCCCTCGGCCCAGCCCGAGGCGGACCTGGTTTTCCCCGGCGTTCACCTTATCGAGCTTAAAAACATCCGGCCCGCGGGCGGGGCGCGGCCGGGGGACGGCAGCGACTGCGGAACCCGGGTGTATTTCGGCCTCTCCGGGCCGCCTTCGTCGGAGTACAAATTCCGCCTCACCGAGCCTCCCGCGAGCGGCCGGGATCTGCCCTATTCGGAATGGGCGAGCGCGAAAAAACTGCTCCTCGACCTGGACGGGGAGAGCGGAAACACCATCTGGCTGTGCCTGCGGTACGAAACAAAACGCGGAAAGCCGGGGCCCTTTGGGCCGATCCTCAAGGCGATCATCCCGTGAGCGCCGGGGACCGGGGGGAACGGGACGAGGACGCCGTCCACTGGAGCGATGAGTACTCGGTGGGGTTCGGGGTTATCGACGATCAGCATAAAAAACTGGTCAGGATGACCAACAGCCTCTTTGAGGGATGCCGGCGGGGAAGCGCCGCCGCGGACGAGGCCCTGATGAGGACCATCCGGGAGGCGGTGGAGTACGCCCAGACCCACTTTTACACCGAGGAACGGTACATGCGGGAGACCGCCTATCCCGGCCTGGAGGACCACAAAAAGGAACACGAGGCCTTTGTCTCCACCGTGATGGCGGCGGTGAACGGCGGCAAGCGGGGCCGGACCGAGGCCCTTTCCCTGGCCCGGTTCCTCAAGAAGTGGCTCCTGAACCATATCGCCGGTTCGGACCAGGGGTACGCCCCCTACCTGGCGGGCCTTCCGGGGGGCGGCGGCGAACCCCCGGGGGACGGCGGCGCTTAAATGTAGTACATATACGTCTCGCTCCCCCCTCCCGCGAGGGAAGCCAGGGTTCGACGCTCAATCACCTGGGCGATCCGGGCGTTCAGCTTGTCCAGCACCATCAGCCGGACGCAGCGCTGCAGCCTGGTTTCCCTCCGCCCCGGCGGGTCCGCCACCAGCATGTCCCCCTCCAGGATCCGCAGCACATCCCCCAGGACAATGTCCTCCGCGGGCCGGGCCAGGGCGTACCCCCCGGAGGCCCCCTTGACGGAGCGGATAAACCCCGCCCGTTTGAGGATTACCGCCAGCTGCTCCAGGTACCGGGGGGAAATTTCCTGCCGTTCCGCGGCGTGGGCCAGGGCCACATGCTCCTCGTCCTGATGCTCCGCGAGGTCGATGAGCAGCCGGAGGCCGTAGCGTCCCCGGGTGGAGATCTTCATATCTGATACTCCGGGTTATCCATGTTTTTAAAGGCCGTCGCGAGGTCCGCCATGGTGATGGAGTCCACGCACTGGTTAATCGCGGCGCCCAGTTCCTCCCAGACATTCCGGGAAAGGCACCGGGTTTTCCTGCCGCAGGGGCCGCCCCGGACAACACAGGACACCGGTTCCAGAAACCCCTCCACCGCCCGCAGGACATCCCCCGCGGTGATCTTCCCCGGGGGCCGGGCGGGAACGTAGCCCCCCTGGGGCCCCCTCGCGCCCTTGACGATCCCCGCCTGCCGGAGGGGGATAAAGAGCTGTTCCAGGTAGCCCTCGGAGATGCCCGTGCTTTCCGCGACGGCCCTGGTACTGCCGTGGCTTCCCGCCGGAAGGAGGCTCAGAAACAAAACCGCCTCCAGGGAGTAACGGCCTTTGGTAGATATTCTCACGTCTATACTATAAATCCCAGGTAAATAGTAGGATATCGCGGGAAAAAAAGCAAGCCGCCCGCTGGACCTCCCCTCCCCTTCCCCGGTACACTAAGGCATGATTGTGGTACTTTCCAGGGGCGCCGGCCCCGGGGATAAAGAACGGATCCGGGCTTACCTGCGGGACCGGGGCTTCGCCGTCCGGGATCAGCGTTTTGGGGAGGACGAGATCCTCGGCGCCGCGGGTAAGGGCGCGGTGGACCTCCGGGAGCTGGGAATCCTCCCCGGGGTGGAGCGGGTGGCGGCCACCAGCAAGCCCTACGAGCTGGCCTCCCGGGAAACCAGGGCGGAGGACACCATCGTTACCGTGGGCGGCACCGGAGGGATTCCGCCGGTACCCATCGGCGGCGCCCGGATTACGGTAATCGCCGGCCCCTGCGCCGTGGAAAGCCGGGAACAGATCCTGGAAACCGCCCGGCGGGTCCGGGAATCCGGGGCGGTGATCCTCCGGGGGGGCGCTTACAAGCCGCGGTCCAGCCCTTACGC
The DNA here is from genome assembly GCA_031257195.1 of Treponema sp. GTDB lineage: Bacteria > Spirochaetota > Spirochaetia > Treponematales > Breznakiellaceae > JAIRPD01. Next base: position 37,273 of record JAIRPD010000065.1, read on the forward strand.
CTTCCAGGGCCTGGGGATGAAAGGCCTGGAGTACATGAAGGAAGCCGGTGAGGCCTGCGGTATGCCTATCGTTACCGAGGTGGTGTCCCCGGAATTCGCGGGGGACATGAAAGATGTAACCGATATGTTCCAGATTGGCGCCCGGAACATGCAGAACTTCGAGCTTTTAAAAAAAGTGGGCGCCCTGGGAAAACCCGCGCTCCTCAAGCGGGGCCCCTCCGCGACTATAGAGGAATGGCTCCTTTCCGCGGAGTACCTCCTGGCCTCGGGGACCAGGGACGTGGTCCTCTGCGAACGGGGAATCCGCACCTTCGAGACCTACACCCGGAATACCCTGGACATCTCCGCCATCTCCGTGGTCAAGGGCCTCTCCCACCTGCCGGTGATTGTGGACCCCAGCCACGCCGTCGGCATCCGGGCCAAGGTAGCCTCCGCGGGTCTGGCCGCGATAGCCGCGGGGGCCGACGGCCTTACCGTGGAAGTCCACCCCCGTCCCGAGGAGGCCCTCTCCGACGGCCCCCAGTCCCTGTTCCCCGGGCAGTTCGAGAAACTTATGCGGGATATAGAAGCCCTGGCCCCGGTGGTGGGCAAGGAACTCCTCCGCACCCCCCGGGCCGGGGGCGGTTCGGCCCCCCGCCGGGGGGGCGGCGGAACCGCCGGGGCCGGGGAAACCAAAGGCGGCCCGGAAAGCCCCGCGGAAAAGCCCATCGCCTTCAACGGGGAGCGGGGCGCCTTCGCCGACCAGGCGCTGACCCGGCTCTTTGGGGAAGAGGCCCCCCGGGTACAGGTCCATTCTTTTAAAGAGATCTTCGACGCCGTGCTGGAAGGTTCCGCCGGCGCCGGAATCGTGCCGGTGGAAAACAGCCTCGCGGGGAGCGTCCACGAAAACTACGACCTCTTCCTCCGCTACCCCGACATCGCCATCACCGGAGAACTCAAGCTCCGGATCGTTCATTGCCTGATCGCCGCCCCCGGGGCCACCCTGGACTCCATCACCCTGGTCCGCAGCCACCCCCAGGGCTTCGCCCAGTGCCGGGAGTTCCTGGACCAGCGTCCCCACTGGAGGCTGGAAGCCCACAACGACACCGCCGGCGCCGCGGCCTCCGTCGCCCGGGAAGGAACGATAGAAGCCGCGGCCATCGCGGGGGAGGCGGCGGCCCGGGTTTACGGCCTTAGGATTTTAAAGGAAGGGATCGAAACCAACCCCCTAAACTACACCCGGTTCCTGGTGATCAGCCGCCGGACCGCGGGGGGCGGGGGCTGGACCCATCCCAGCCTCGGCTCGGACCGGCCCACCAAGGCCAGCGTGGTTTTCTCGGTCCCCGACAAACCGGGGTCCCTCTTCCTCTGCCTGAAGAGCATGGCCGATCGGGGGATCAACCTGTCCAAACTGGAGTCCCGGCCCATCCCGGGCAAACCCTGGGAGTATCAGTTTTACGCGGACGTGAGCGTCCCCGAGACGGAGGGGGCCTTCGACGCGGCCCTGGGGGAACTGAAAACCCGGACCGAGGACTTCCGCTTCCTGGGGGCCTACCGGGCCGCTCCCTAGGAACGGGCCCTCCCTGTCCCCGGGGGGCCCCGGGGCGGGGAAACCGGGGAACCCTACCCGGGGATTCTCCCCGCGCGGACGGCCGCGGGCGTCCACACGGCGTCCGCCTCCTGGAGGGGCTCGATCATCTTGTCCCTGAATTCCCGCAGCTCCGCGATAAGCAGGTTGATCATCCGGCGGAAGTGGAGCTTAAAATCATCGGGCTTGCCGATGTAGATATTCGCGTCCATGGAGACATCGTCCTCGCTGGAAATGATAAACACCTTGGCCACCTTGGTGGTCCGGTTGATGTAGTTCGCCACCTCGTAGGCCCGGATCCGCTCCTCCGGGGACTCCAGCTCCCAAAACTTGGGCAGCACCACCCGGAAGGACTCCAGGTCCTCGTCATCCACGTCGATGTAAAAATTCAGGCCCTCGGCCTTAAAAACCACATCCCCGTCGGAGTCCACACTGGGCCGGTAGCCCTCATCCCTCAGGTACATCACGTACATATCCTGGAGCTGTTTCTTCGACACCTGGGCGTTCACGTTCGCCGCGAAAACCAGGATACAACCCATCAAAACGACAACCCGCTTGTTCACCATGAAAACCCCCTTCCTGTTTATACCACAAACCCCCGGAAAAGGCCACCGTCCCCGCCGGTCCCCCGCCCGCTTCCCCCGGGGCGGAAAGGGCCGCCCGTTGAGCCGGGGCCGCTTCCCCTTGACCGGGGGCCGCCGGCAATGTACTACCGACGGCTCACAATTAATTCTGAGCCGTCGACAACTATTTCTGAGCCGCCGGCGACTATTTTTGAGCCGCCGGCCATTAATTGTCAGGGGCCGGCAATTATATATAGGCCCCGGGAAATCACTATCAGCGGCTCACCATTCATTGGCGGTGATCCATCATTCATTGGCGGCGGCTCAAAAATAATTGTCAATGACTTACCAATAGTTGTCAGCGGGGCGTCAAGCGCCGGGGGCGGCCGGGGGGGATGGTTCCGGCGGGGAACCGGGGCGGCCCCCGGGCCCTAGTCCTTGAGGCCGGGCTTGGGCTTAAACGCCGGGCAGGCCCGCCCCGCGGCCTGGAAGACCCCCGCGGAGGGCAGGGACCGGCCCTTGAAGCCGAAGAGCAGGCAGGCCCGGGGAAAGGCCGGGTCCCAGGTTATCTTAAAATGCTCGCACCGGAGGCAGTTGGGGTTTCCGCGCCCTTCCATGCCGCGCCCTATTCTTCCTCGTCCTCGGTACCGGACATCACCCCCTGAAGCACAAGCTGGGCGGCGACGGCGAAGATGAAGACCGGCCAGGAGTAGCGGAAGCCGAAGACAAAGCCCAGGAGGAAAAAGAGCCCCAGGGCGAAGATCCAGATCGCCCCGGAGAAGAGGCCGAACTGAAGCATTCCCGGGTCGTCCCTCCAGGGATCCCCGGGGTTGGGGGTTTCTCCCCGAAAGTGAGCGGCGGCCCAGGGTTTAAGGCGGCGTTTTTCCGTGAGGAAGAGGAAGGCGATGAGGCCCAGGCCGGTGATGAGGAAGGGCAGCAGCACCGCCAGGGCGGACATGAGGGGATCGCTGGGGGGCACCCAGGAGCCCGGCGGGAGCGCCGCCTGATCCCGGGAAACCGCGCAGAAGGTGAGGGGGGAGAGGACTATCCCGAAGGCGGCGAGGCCCGCGCCCAGGGCGTAGGCCAGGGCCCGTTTGGGGCGGAGGGGATAGCAGACGGCGTTTTCCTGGGATACGCCCAGGAAGGTAAAGCCCATGACGGAAAGGGTAAGGGGGCCCAGGAGGGTCCCCAGGCCGCCGGTGAGGGCCTCCATCTCGCCGTAGGGTTGGAAGCTTCCCCCCCCGGCGAGGTAACTGATGAGGGCGAGGAGGATCCCCCCCAGGAAGACCGCCCCGCACAGGACGTAGGCCGCCACCCTCCGGGGGGTCAGGTAGCGGCGGATTCCCAGGTAGGCGTCGAGGTAGACTTCCCGCCGCCGCTTGAGGGACAGTTCCTCCGCGAGGACGCTGATGTCCCCCAGTTCCCGCTGGGCCTTGGCCAGGGCGGCCTCCTCGGTCATGCCCTTTTTTATCAGGCTCGCCGTCCGGGCGTCCAGGTTACTCCGCAGTTCTTCCATGAAGTCCCGCAGGCCCGGGGTTTCCTCGTAGTCTTTAAAGAGGGAATTGACAAATTCGTTAGCGTTCATCGCGATGGTCTCCTTGGTGATTGGTGGTACCGCCGGCGCGTTCGGCGTTGGGGCCGGCGCTTTGGGCGTTAGGTTCGGCGCTTTCCGCGCCGATCCGCATGAGGTTTTCCATGATGTCCCGGGTGTATTCCCAGTCCCGCAGATTCTGGCGGTAGGTTTTCCGGCCCTTGTCCGTGAGGTGGTAATAGCGCCGCCGGGCGCCCTGGGTTTCATCCCCCCAGTAGGACGCGACGCACCCATCCTGCTCCAGCCGCTTGTAGCTGGAGTAGAGGGTGGTTTCCTTTAGTTCGTACCGCTCCCCGGTTCGTTCCAGGATGGTGTTGTAGATTTCAAAGCCGTAGGCGTCGCCCCGGCAGAGAATCCCCAGCACAATCGTCTCCGTGTGGCCCCGGAGCAGGTCCGGGGACAGTTTGGGCGGTTCCTCCGGTTCTTGCCCGTGGGTATACTCCATTGCTCCTCCTTAAAAAGACTAGTTTGTTTACCGGCGCTCTTTCTTCGCCGAATATCACTGTATACCACATTATTACGACTGTCAAGAGTTTTTCGCGAAAATCCGCGGTTTTTTTTCATCCTTACATTTCCCGGCCGGCGGCGGCTTGGCTTTACTTTTTACCGGGAATGACCCATAACTATAAGGTAGATGAAACGGTCCGGTACGCTGCTCTCGCTGATCCTCCCCGGTTTGTTGGCGATCCCCCCGGGGGGTTCCGCCCAGGCCGTCCTTCCGCCCCCGGCCGGCCTGGAGTCGCGGCCCATCCTTCCGCCGGTTCCCGCCGACGCCCGGGTTTTTCCCGAGACGGGGGACGCCGCCATCGCCCGCCGCTATGTGGAGTGGGCCCGGGGGGAACTGGCGGTGGGCAGAACCGCCGAGGCCCGGGCGGGGCTGGAACGGGGGGCGGATTACGGGGCGGCTTCCTCGGATCTCTGCTATCTTTTGGCCCTGGTCCGGTTTATGACCGGCCCTTCCCGGTATCCGGCGCTGGAGGCCTGCCGCCGGGCGCTGGAAACAGCCCGGTGGGAGCGGTACGGTCCCGGGGACGCCCGGCTTTTGGAGGCCCGGGTGTTGATAGAACTGCGGCGTTTTGACGCCGCCCTGGAAGCCCTGGGGGACCGGGACGGGGAACAGTACGAGACCCGGTATGAGCGGCTCCGGGCCCTGCGGGGTTTGGCGCGTTCCCGGGACGGCGGGAGCGCCGAGGGGGAATTGCTGGGGGAACTGGAACAAACCATGGACCGTTTTCCCCGAAAAACCGGCCCGGTCCGGCTCCTCTTTGAATACGCCCGCGATTCCGGCGGCGGCGCTCTTTCCGGCGAGGGCGGCCTCCGGGCCTTGCTGGACACCGCCCTCCGCCGTCTGCCGGTCCTGGCCGCCGCGGATCCGGAGTTGGCCTTCCTTGGGGCCCCCTTTATCCGGGACCAGGAAGAGGCCCGCCGTTATGTGGCCGCGTACCGGGCCATGAACCGGCCTTCCGCCGCCTCCCTTCCGGCGGCGCTTAACCTGGGGCTTATCGGCGAGAAAGAGGCGGCGGAAGAACTCTTTGGGCTGGCCGGCCCGGCCCGCCGCGGCGGGGATCAAAACAACCGGGCGGATCCGGCGGGCCAACTGGTCCTGGACCGGACGCTTATCGCCGGGGTCTGGGGGCTTCTGCGAAGCGAGGGGGGGCGGGAGTTCTTTCGGCGAAACCTTTTAAGCTTTTCCGGTGTTATTATAGAAGACAGAGACGGGGACGGAATCGTCGAGGTCCGGGTTCTTTACCATGAGGGGATGATCCGAAGCTACAGCTATGACGCCGATCAGGACGGCGTTCCGGACCTGAGCGTTGTTTTTGTCCAGGGCGCGCCCTCAACGGCGGAGGCGGCCCTGGCGGATTTTTCCGGCGGCGGGGAGTTTATCCTGCCCCTGGACAGCGGGAACCGCCGCCGGGCGCTGTTTCGCTGGGAGCGTTACCCCGCGGTGCTGGAGGCGGAACTGGACGGGGTCCGTTACCTGCCCCGGCCCCTGGATTATTTCTTCAAGCCCCTGGATTTTATCACCCTGATCCAGGGGGGGCCGGATTATCCCGAACTGGAAGAACCCCCGCCGCTTTTAACCGGGCGGAGCCTCCTTTCTTTCGCGGTGGTCATGGAACGGCCCAGCGGGGAATTTAAGGGGGGGATGGAACGGATAGAGCTGGTCAACGGCGTTCCCGTTAAAGCCGCCGTTTATGTGGGGGGGCGCCTGGCGGCGGAAACCGAGTACCGCCTGGGCCGGCCCCTGATCCAGCGCCTGGACCTGGACCTGGACGGCAGGATGGAGACGATCCGCCGTTACGATCCCGCCGAACCCGGCGGGCTTCTCCTTTCCGAAAGCGATTGGGACGGGGATGGAAACTATGAATACGCCGAGATCCCCCAGGAGAACGGAGGGGTACGAAAAACCTGGGACCTGGACGGGGACGGCGCGCGGGAAACTGAACGATGACGCGAAACACGATATACCCGGGGCGCGCCTTTTTGAGCCCGCCCCTCTTTGTCCTCTTAACGGCGGCGGCGATCCTCGCCGCCTGCGCCACGCCGGAGGAAAGGCTTGCCCCCCCTCAATCGACCAGCGTTTACCGGCTGGGGGACATCGAAAAGTACGCCGCCGAAGATCCCCCCCGGGCGATCCACCTTATTGAGGTGTACCGGGCCCTTTACGGCGGGGAAAGCCGCCACGCCCCGGAATTTAGCCCCCAGGCCGCCCGCCGGCTGGAGGAACTGGAGACGCTGGCCGTGGAAAACATGAAGGCCGCCCAGATCAAGGCCCTGGAGGAAAAGCGCTGGGACGACGCCGCCTCCCTGGCCCGGTCCCTCACCGCCCTGAACATCGCTGTGGAAAGCACCGGCATGGAACCGGAAATTATCCTGGAGGAAGCCCGCTCCGCCCTGGCGGCGGGGAACAACCTCCAGGCCTTCCTCGCCGCGGTCCGCTCCCACGAGCTCAAACCCCTTTCCCCGGCGGAGATCCTCCCCTTCCTGGAACAGGCGGCGCGGCAAAACCAGCGGCGGGCCGCCGCTTTCTTCCTGCGGGCCGCCGACCAGGCCGCCCCCGGCGCGGAAAGGGCGGCGATCCCCCGGGAACTAAGGGACTACGCCGAAGGCCGGGACCCGGTAAGCGACATGATCAAGGGGGTGGCCACGGTCCTGGTAGACCGGGGACTCCGCGCCCAGCGGGGCCGGGCCTACCTCGACCGGGTCCTGGGCTCGGCCTTCTTTGTGGACCCCTCGGGGCTCCTGATCACCAACTACCACGTGATCTCCAGCGAGGTGGACCCCGGCTACGAGGGCTATTCCCGGATGTACATCCGCATGGGCGACAGTTCCAGCCCCCGGGTCCGCGCCAAGGTGGTGGGCTGGGACAAGGCCATGGACCTGGCCCTTATCCGGGCCGACATCAAACCCGGCTATGTCTTCCCCGTGATTGACCGGGTAAGCCCCAAACCGGGGGACGCGATCTACGCCATCGGTTCTCCCGGGGGGCTGGAAAAGACCGTTACCCAGGGAATCGTCTCCGCCCTGGGCCGCCGCTTCCTCCAGCTGGGAGACGTGATCCAGATCGACGCCGCGGTGAACCACGGCAACTCCGGGGGCCCCGTGGTGGACCGGGAGGGGCGGCTGGTGGGCATTGTCTTCGCGGGAATAGAACAGTACCAGGGCTTGAACTTCGCCGTTCCCGCGGAACGGCTCGCCATGGCCCTGCCGGCGATGCTCAAGGGGGGAAAGGTGGAACGCCCCTGGCTGGGACTGAGCCTGGCGGAAACCGGCGCCGCCCCCCGGGCGGAGATCCTCTACGTGGCCCCCTTTACCCCCGCCTGGGAGCAGCGGATTCCCGAGGGAAGGGTGATCCTGACGATCAACGGGGAAAAGGCCGCCGCCCCCCAGGGGGCGCTGATCCCCGCCCTCCAGGACCGGCTCTTTCCCAGCCGGCCGGGGGAACTGGTGGCCCTGGAACTGTCGGACCCCGGGACAGAACGGACCGAGAAGCGGATTCTTATTACCACCCCCCGGCCCGAGCTGCCCCTGGCGGAAGCCGCGGCCAAGGACAGCAAGGAGCGGATGGCCGCCCCCCTCTTCGGCATGATCCTCGCCCCCGCGGCGGGGGGGGGCTTTTCGCCCGCCTACTTTATCAAACGGGTGATCCGGGGCTCCATCGCCGACGAGGCGGGCCTTTCCGAGCAGGACCCGGTTTCCATCCGGGCCTTCCGGGTGGAAAAGGAATCGGGAATCGCCATGATGGACATTTCCGTTAAAAAGCGCCGCATGGGCTACCTGGAAACTTCCATGCGCCTCCCCGCCTCGCTGGATTCCCCGGACACGCTGTAGAACCCGGGACGCCGCCCGCGGGCCGCGCCGTAAACCGCGCCCTTCCCCGTTACCGGTCCCGCGCGTACACGGTCCAGTTGACATGAACCATAACGCGGTTGGCCATCTCAACAACGCCGGTATAGTAACGGGGATGCGTAAGTTTAATGTAGAACGAATTGTTAAGGGCGAGGGAAAGACGTTCGTTAAACCGCCAGGAGTACTCAAGATACGAAAGGTGCAGAGAATCAAACCCGCCGGAATCCGGCTTGTTATAGGGGATGATGTAAAACAGGTAGTTAAAAATACCAATCGAGAGGGTTCCCCTTTTTTTATGACGGACCGTGATGGTACCTTTAAGGTTCCCCCCGGTCCCATAATCATTGCCGGCGTCCCGGCTGTCCAGCGAGGACGAACGGTCGTCGGCGGGATAGTACTGGGAGGAGGAGAAAAACGTCCAGCCGGCGTGGGTCTTTACCTCCAGGGCGGTGTTCGCGAACAGCCGCCGCCATTTTACCGTCCAGTCCAGGGCCTGGCTCGAAAAATTCATGTTCCCCCCGGCGATCAAATCATAGTGCAGGGACAACCCGGTGGAAAGCTCGTTTTTTTCGGTGTAAACCGGGTTGAACGACAGAAGATAACCGTCGGTCAGAATGGTCCAGTCCATCCAGGGGGGCCAGAAGGAACCCCCCAGGAGGGCCATAATCTCAAACTGCGAATAGGGCGTTGTTGAGGCGTGGGTAAAAGGATTATTGTAGACCACGTCGAACCCCAGATACACGGGAAACATGCTGGTGGGGTTCGCCTCCGACAGCTTCTTGAACCGCGGCTGGATCTCCTTGCTTGATCGCAGCCAGCCCGCGCCCGCGCCCGCGGAAAAACGGTAAAGGTTCCGCGTCCGCCGGGGCGTCCGTTTAAGCGCCGCGTTGGTTACCGCGCTCATGGGGCTTACCGGAACCGCCGCCCAGGGCGAGGCCGCTTCCAGATACAACAGATGCGCCATCTCCCCAAAGACCGCGCCCCCCGCGGTGGTAACAATAAGGTCGTTGAGCGCGGGAATATCCGTCTCCCCCAGCAGCTCCCAGGTCAAACTCCCCAGGGCGTCAAAGAAAAGGGACTCGTAAAACGTAAACCCGCCCGCCCGGGCCGCGGCGTGATACAATCCCCCCTGATAGGGATGGCCGGGGTGGTTAAACAGAAAAACATCGTTATCCCAAACCCAGGGGGAATGAAGATTGGTTTGTACGCTCTCCCAGCTGGTTTGCGCGAAATCCGCCCCAAAGAGGCGGCTGCTCCCGTGGAACACCGCGTTGACAAAGAGCCCGCCGAACAGGGCGGCGTACAATGATTTCCCCCCGGTCTCGACGGCGGGCGTTTCCGTCTGGGCCCCGCACACCGAGGACAGGAGTATGAACAAGACAGAAAGCGCCTTTCTCGCGGACATCGCCGCATTTTTTCCTTTACGAACGGTTTTGTCAATCCCGGCTTTTGGGCGCCCCTCCCCCCCCGCCTCCGGCGAATAGCCCCGCCGCCCCCGCGGGGGGCGCCTTTGGGGGGCGCGCGGCCCCGTTCCTGACGCGTCCCCGTACCTTCCGGGGGTAGCCGAGTGCCCCCGGAAGGTAATCCGTTCCCCCCGGAGCTGAACGCGTTCCCCTCGGAACCGAACGCGTTCCCCTCGGAACTGAACGCGTTCCCTTCGGAGCTGAACGCATTCCCCTTGGAGCCAAACGAGTTCCCTTCAGAGCCGAACGCGTTCCCTTCAGAGCCGAACGAGTTCCCTTCAGAGCCGAACGAGTTACCCTCAGAGCTGAACGCGTTCCCTTCAGAGCCGAACGAGTTCCCTTCGGAGCCGAACGAGTTCCCCCCGGAGCCGAACGAGTTACCCTCGGAGCTGAACGCGTTCCCTTCGGAGCCGAACGCGTTGCCCCCGGGGCGGCGGCGTTTGCCTTTTTCCGCCCCGGGGAGGGCCGGAGGGGCCGGGGGTTCCGGGGGCGGGGGCGGGGGACGCGAAAAAAAGGCTTGACATTTTCCGCCGGCGGGGTATACTGAACCCGCGTGGTCCAAAGGAAGTGGGGTGAGTTCCCCGGCTTGGCCGGCTTGGCCGGCGCGGCCGGGGGGCGATTCCCCCGCTGTCCCGTAACTGTGATTGGATACGATCGTCCGCCCCGCGGCTCGCGATGAGCCGCGGCAAGCCCCGCCCGGGGCGCTGAGTCACTGTCCGTGAGGGACGGGAAGGCCGGCGGAAGGGTTCCATAAGCCAGGAAACTTCGGTCCGCGCCGGCCCCTGGGGGGGCCGCCATATTTTTTCGGGCCTCGAGGATAGGGCCCGGAAGGAGTTCTTTATGTGTTTCGGTACAGGAATTTTTGGTCATTCACCCCGCGGGGGGGGGGCAACGCGCGCGATTTTTCTACGCGCGGCGGTGTGCGCCTTGCTGGTTCTTGGCGGGTGTAGTGATGGCGATGGGTTTATACCCCTTGTTGGCGAAAGTAACAGGCTGCCCCCCGCTTTAGCGGGCAGTGGTACGACAAGGTGGGATGGAAACTATGGAGATTATTATGATTTGGGTACCACCACCATGACATACTATGATGGAGGTTATGGGTTCAACTGGGTGGGGAATGTACGCTATATCGGCTATTTTAGTTCCGCTAAGACTTCCGGTGTTATCATTCACGAGTATACTACCCGGCCATCGGCCGCCAACCCCACCGGGGATTTCCGGGCCACCTATTTTAAGGATCTGACCGCGACAACCGCTAAAATGGGTACGGCGGCCAATTCGTCCGCGCCCTATGATTGTGAGGTAAGTTCCCTGTTGGAGGCTAAATTAAAATTCGCTTCCGCGGACGCCATGGGAAAATACTGCGCCACGCCCGGCGCGTATACTAAGCAGTAGGCGATGAGTTTTCCGTTTCCGGCCGGACGCGGGGCGGCGGTTTCGCCGCTTCCGGTTTTTTTCTGGCTTTGCGTAACGCCGGCCCTTTCCCTCTTCGCCCAGGGAGGCCCCGCGAGCGGGGCCCCCGCTTCCGCGGGGTATCCTCCTTCCGGCGGCGGGGAGTGGGAGGATTCGCGCGTAATGGAAGGAACGGGGATCACCATCACCGGAACCAGGGAAACCTCCCAACAGATCAGGGTGGTCAGCCGGGAGGAGATTGAGGGGGCCAACGCCCCGGACCTGGCCAGCCTGCTGGAGGAAACCGCCGGGCTAAGTACCGCCCGCTACGGCCCCCACGGCAGCCAGGGGGACATCAACCTCCGGGGCATGGACGCGGAGCGGGTGGCCTTTCTTATCGACGGGATTCCCGCCAACGACCCCGCCTCCAGTGAATTCGACTACAACCGGATAGACCTGAACGCCATTGAGCGGATAGAGGTGATCTACGGCGGTTCCGATTCCCGGTACAATGTGTCCGGCGCTATTGGGGGGGTGATCAACATCGTTACCATCAAAAAACAAAAGCCCGGCCTGCGGATCAGGGGGAGTCTTTCCAATATGTCCGCCATGCCGGGGGCGTACTACCAGCCTTTTAAGGGGAACCAGAGCCCCCGGTACCAGGATTTGTTTGACACCCAGAACGTTACCCTTTCCGCGGGGCTGGGGCTTAAAGGGACCTCCCTAAGCCTTAACTGGTTCGGCGGCCGGGCGGGGAATCACTTCCTCTTTAACGATGATTTTGGCCGGAGGCGGCGCAAGGAAAACAGCGAGGTCTGGGATACGGGGGTTTCCGCGGCGGTGGTCCGGGAATTCGCCAACCTTTCCAAACTTATGGTGAACGGCAGTTTTTACTACGGGGATAAAAACATCACCGCCGGCGGTTACACGGAAGACTACAGCAAGCTGTACGATGTTTCCACCCGGGAAAACGTGATGCTGGAGTCCCCCCGGATTTTTCACGACGCCCTGTCCATGGAGGCTTCCCTGAGCCATAGTTTGTCCCGCCAGGAGATGTCCGGGGAGATCACCCGGGTCCACGCCCTTATGGCGGTAAACCGCTGGGCCTGGTATCCGGTTTCCTGGCTTACCCTGCGGTTGAGCGGGGATTACCGCTACGCCATGGCGGATACCGGGACGTTCCACGACCGTCACGATGGGGGGATTTCCCTGGGGGCGGAGTGGTCTCCCCGCGGGACGCTGACGTTTATTCCCTCGATAAAGCTGGCCCCGCGAAGCGGGGGGGACCCGGTGGCGGTTCCCAAATTCGGCGTCCTCTGGAAGCCTTCCGGGTCGTTGACGATTAAAAACAACTACTTCCGGAGTTATAAAATTCCCGACCTGCTGGACCTGTACTACCAGGGGGGGAATGAGCGGGGAAACCCGGACCTGAAGCCGGAAGAGGGCTGGGGCGGGGACCTGGGGGCCGCCTGGACCCGGGAGACCGGTTCGGGCCGGGTTATTGGCCTGGAGGGGAACGGTTTCGCCCAGTGGTACGATCGGTCGATCCACTGGGCCTCGGAGGGGGGGGTGCTGAAGCCCCGGAATGTGGGGGGGGCCTTTTACTGGGGCGCGGACGCCGCCCTCCGGCTTACCCTGCCTTTCGCGGGGGGGCCGTTTACCAGGGTGGGGGTTTCCCTTACGTACCAGTATATGATGAGCTGGCTTTTGGCCTACGGCTATACCTGGGAATCGAATAAGCGGATTCCTTATATGCCCGTCCACCGTCCGGGGGGCAGGGTGGAGCTGGCCTGGAAGCGGGGTTCCCTGGCGGCGGCGGGGGTCTACGAGGCGGAGCGGGTGGCGGAGGACTATATCACGGTCCTGAAGCCGTGGTTTAATCTGACGGTGAATGTGAATCAAAAGATTGGGGAATATGTTACCGCCTTCGCGGTGGTCCGGAACGCGCTGAATCGGCGTTACGAGTCGTTTATGGGCTATCCTATGCCGGGGGTTACCGTAACCCTGGGTTTGCGGACACAATTTGAGGTACAGGTGAACCGGGATGAATAGGAAACAGCCATGGGGGGATATATGAGTAAATACCTGGCCTATTCGTTTTTGTACGACGACGCGGCGGATCTGCGCTGCGACTTTGAGATTTTGACCGACGAGATTTCCAGTTTGATCGGCTTCCTGCGTTCCCTGCTGAACGACAAGGACAGGGCGGCGGATGGGGACCTGGAAAAGGACCTGGAAACCATGAACGGGTTAATGTACCACCTTAACCCCTCGCTGCGGACCAGGGTTATGGTAACGGAAGAGGAGCTGGACTGGCTGTACCGGAAAGCGGCCCGGCTGGAGGACCCGGTAAAAGAGGGTTTCGAAAAGACCGGTAAGCTTACGTTTGTTGTGCCCCAGGGCTGCGTCCAGGCGGCCTGCGCCCATATAATCAGGAGCAAGTGCAAGGCCGCCGTTAGGATGATAAGCCGTTTTAAACAGCAGGGAAACCAGGTGGAGGATCTTCTTCTGGATTTTGTCAATCTGTTTTCGGGATATTTTTTCCGCCTGGCCCTGTGGTTCAACAAGGTCCAGGGGGTGGGGGAAGTTCCCTATACCAGCAGGGTGTATTGATGCGCGCCCTCATGGTAAAACCGCTTCGCCCTGTTCTTCTCGCGGCGCTGGTTCTGGCGGCGGCGGCGGGCTGCGGCCTTAAACAAACCAGCCGGATCCTCTTTGACCGGTCGGGAAGGGAGGTCCGGGTTAAGGGTCCCCTGAACCGGATTGTTTCTATCGCCCCCTCGAACACGGAGATTATCGCCGACCTGGGGCTGGCGGATAAACTGGTGGGCATCGACGTGCATTCGGTGGATGTGGAGGGGATACCCCCGGGGCTCACGCTGGTGGATTTCTTTTACCCCAACGCCGAGGTCCTCCTTGGCCTGGAGCCGGATGTGATTATCGCCCACGGCCACAACGCCACCGGCAGCGGGGAGGATCCCCTGGGGGTTCTGCGGGAAATGGGGATTCCCGTGGCCTATATTTCCATGAGCCGGAGCGTCAACGACATATACGACGATATCGCTTTTATCGCGGATCTCCTGCGGGTCCCCGAAAGGGGGGAGGCCCTGATCCGCGCCACCCGGGAACAGATCGAAAAGACGCGGCGGGAAACCTCGGCGGTAAAAACGCCGCGGACGGTTTACTTTGAGATAGGCGCCGCGCCGGAGATGTTTACCTTTGGGAAGGACAGCTTCTTAAACGACATGGTCTCTATTATCGGCGCCAAAAATATCTTTGAAAACGACAACTGGGTGCTTAGCCCCAGCGCCGAGGCGGTGATAGACAGGGACCCGGAGGTAATTCTGACCAACGTGAATTACCTGGAGGACCCCATTGGGGAGATAAAGGGCCGGCCCGGGTTTGATCATATCCGCGCGGTTGTCCATAACCGCGTGTACCGGATCGACACCAATTCCTCGGTGCGGCCCACCGCCCGGATTGTCCTGGCCCTGCGGCAAATGGCCCGGGCGGTGTACCCGGAGGTATATGAAGAAAGGTAAATCGCTGATCATCGGGTTCCTTGTTTCCCTCGCGGTTATGGGGGCGGCCTCCTCCCTGGGGAGTTCCGGCATAGGCCTGGACGATACCCTGCTGATCATCGCGCATAAGGTGCTGGGTGTTCCCCTTGGGGGGGGGATAGACCCAAAGAATGTTTCCATTGTCTGGCTGCTGCGGCTTCCCCGGGTGCTTTTGGCCTATATCGCGGGGGGGTGTCTCGCCGTGGGGGGGGCGGTTACCCAGTCAATTTTACAAAACCCCCTGGCTTCGCCCCATATACTGGGGGTTTCCTCCGGCGCTTCCCTGGGGGCGGGGATTGTTATCATCAGCGGCGTTTCTTTTCCGTTTATCAGCGGCTTTACCCTGCCCTTGGCGGGTTTTGCCTTTGGGCTGATCACGGTTTTTTCGGTGATCGCCTTTTCATACCAGGTGGACAAGTCCCTTTCCAACAACACGATCATCCTCTGCGGTATGGTGCTTTCCCTTTTTGTGGGGGCCCTGCTTACCACCCTGACGGCGGTTTTTTCCGACGATCTAAAACGGATTGTCCTTTGGCAGATGGGGAGTTTCGCCATGCGGGGCTGGCTCTACGTAAAATTGATCCTGCCCTTTTTTATCATCGGGTTTTTGGGGGTGCTGCGCTACACCAGGGAAATGGACATCCTAACCTTTGGGGACGAGCAGGCCAAATCCGCGGGGGTGGAAACGGGGCCGGTGCGGAAGCGGCTTCTGGTTTTCGCCACCGTGCTTACCGGGGCGGCGGTGTCTTTAAGCGGGGTTATCGGCTTTGTGGACCTGATCGCCCCCCACGCCGCCCGGAAGATCACCGGCTCGGGGCACCGGTACCTGGTTCCCATGGCTTTTATCATGGGCGGTTCCCTGATGGTGATCACGGACCTGGCCGCGAGGACGGTTATCTCCCCCTCGGAACTGCCCGTGGGGGCCATCACCGCCCTGATTGGCGCGCCCTTTTTCGCGGGGATATATTTTAAGCGGCAAAGGGCGCGATAGGGGGGCATGTGATTGAGGTAAACGGCCTGTACGCCGGCTATGGCGGCGCGGATGTGATTCGGGACATTTCCTTTAAGGCGGAACGGGGGGAAAGCCTTTGTATCCTGGGGCCCAACGGCTGCGGTAAAAGCACCCTCCTTAAGGCCATAGCCCGGATCATCGGCTGCCGGGGGCGGGTAACGCTGGACGGCCGGGACGTGTCGGCCTTTGCCCGGAAAGATCTGGCCAGGAAGATCGCCCTCTTGGGGCAGAGTTCGCGAATCTGCTTTCCCTACACGGTCCGGGAAACGGTGTCCCTGGGCCGCTACGCCCATTCCACGGGTTTCCTTAAAAACCTTTCCGCCGGGGACGAGGCGGCTATTGACGGGGCGATCCGCCAGCTTGATCTTTGGGACATCCAGGGGCGGATGATCAACGAGCTTTCCGGCGGCCAGCTGCAGCGGGTGTTCGTGGCCGAAATCCTGGCGCAGGACCCGGAGCTGATCCTGCTGGATGAGCCCACCAACCACCTGGACCTGAAAAACCAGGTGGAACTGCTCGGCTATCTGAGGTCCTGGGTAAAGGAAAAGGATCGGGTTCTTATTGGGGTGTTCCACGATCTTAACCTGGTACATCACTTTGGGGACACGGTTCTGCTCCTGAGCGGGGGAAAGACCGCCGCCTGGGGCGGGGCGGGGGAAATTTTGCGGGGCGAAATCCTCAAAGGGGTGTACGGTATCGATATCCGGGGCTTTATGCTGGAATCCCTGAAAAAATGGGAGCCCTCCCGGGAGCCCCCCCGGCGGGAACCGCTTTATCAGGAGGGTGTTTTGGTATGATCGCGCTTATCACCGGGGGAATCAAGGCTGGAAAATCCCGCCGGGCCCTGGATATGGTGAGGGGCGAGTGGCGTTTCCCCGTTTCGTTCATCGCCACCGCCGAGATTCTTGACGAGGAGACCCGGCGGCGCGTTGAAAAGCACCGGGAGGAGCGGGCGGTCCTGGCGGGGGACGGCTTTATCACCATCGAGGAGCCCCTGGAGCTGGACCGGGCGATCCGGGCCGCGGGGGAAAGGGCTCTGGTGGACTGCCTTCCCATGTGGGTGAACAACCTGATGTACTACCAGCGGGAGAATGATTTTGACGGAATCCTGGAACGGTTTATCCAGGGCATGAAAGACAGGGAGGGCTGCGTGGTGGTGAGCAACGAGACGGGGCTGGGGAACGTTCCCTTTGACGAGGATACCCGGCGCTACAATATGCTGCTGGCGGAGGCTAACCGGAAGGTCGCCGCCGCCGCGGACCGGGTGGAGCTGGTGGTTTGCGGAATTCCCCTGAGGGTCAAATGAGGGGCGGCGCGGAGGACGGCGGCGGCTTTACGCTTACCGTCCCTTCCTGGGTCATGCCCGGGACCTACGCGGAAAATATCCGTTTTCTGGCGGATCAAAAAGAAATCGCCGGGGTGGAGCTGCTTTTCTTCCTTTACAATGAAGAACTGTGGGCCGAATTTGTCTCCGAGTGGGAAGAAATCGCCTCGTACCGGGAACGTTTTGTTTTTACCGCCCATCTGCCTGAATATATTGAGCCCGCCCACGAGGAACTGGTGGCCCGCCTTAGTCCCCTGGTCCGGCACTTTGTCGCCCATCCCCCCAGGGAAAACCCCCAGGCCCAGGCGGGGCTCCTCAGGGCATGGACGGAAAAGTACGGGGCGCTTTTTATGGCGGAAAACATTACCCCCGGCCTGCTGGAAGCCCTGCTTCCCCATCTGGGAGAGGGGGCGGGTTTGTGCCTTGATACGGGGCATCTTTTAATAACCGGCGGGGACCCGGCGGCGTTTTTCGCCGGCCGCCGGGACCGGATTGGGGAAATCCACCTCCACGCCGCGGATCAGGAGGCGGCCCTCAAGGACGGGAAACTTGCCGATCACCGGCGGCTCCGGGCCGGTGAACCCTGGCTGGAGGAGTTTCTTCCCCTGCTCAAGGATTACCGGGGGGTGGTAAACCTGGAAATGTTTTCCTGGGAAGAGATCAGGACCAGTATTGACGTCCTGCGAAATACACGTTTACTAAGATAGGGAGGCGGTTATGGACATAACCAAAGCGATGGAAGATCACCTTAACAACCTGACAAAACCCAGGGGAAGTTTGGGTAATCTGGAAAAGTACTGCGTTAAAATGGCGGAGATTCAAAAACGGGTTCCCCCCGGGGTGGAAAAAAAGGGGATCTACGTTTTCGCGGGGGATCACGGCGTCGCCGCCGAGGGGGTGTCCCTTTACCCCCAGGAAGTAACCCGGCAGATGGCGCTGAATATCCTCGCCGGCGGCGCGGGGATCAACGCCCTGGCGGCGGGCTGCGGCTGGGAGATCACCCTGGTAGACGCCGGGGTGATGGGGGATGAATTTCCCCCGGACAGCGGGCTTCCCGGCGGCGCGGGGGCGTCGTCCCGCTCTTTCAGGCGGGAACGGATCCGGCCCGGCAGCGGGAACTGCCTGAGGGAACCGGCCATGAGCGCCGGGGAAACCGGGCGGGCCCTGGACAGGGGAAAGGCCCTGGCTAAGGACGCCGCGGACCGGGGGTTTGACATGATCGCCATCGGTGATTTGGGGATCGGCAATACCACCACCGCCGCGGCCATGCTCGCCGCGGCGGGCTTCGACGCCTCCGCCGTGGTGGACCGGGGAACAGGCATAGACAGCGCCATGCTCAAGCAAAAGCGGTGGGTGGTGGAAGAGGCGGTTAAGCGGGCCGGCGTCTCCCCGGAGGGGGAGGCCATTCTGCGGGAACTGGGTTCCCCGGACTTCGCCATGATGGCGGGCCTGATCCTGGGCCTGGAGGGAAGGGGTATCGCCTGCGTCCTGGACGGTTTCCCCGTTACCTCCGCCGCCTATATGGCTTTTCTTATCAACCCCAAGGTAACGGACTGGCTTTTCGCGGGACATCTTTCCAAGGTGGCGGGCCACAGGCCGGTGCTGGAAAAGATGGGCCTGGAACCCATCGTAGACCTTAACATGCGCCTGGGGGAAGGAACGGGGGCGGTTATTGGGGGGCATATTGTGGAGCTGGGGGTGCGGGCCGCCCGGGAGATGGCTTCTTTTTCTTCCGCCCGCGTCACCGACACGGGGGAAGGGGAGGAAAAGTATTAACGCCGGACAGGGCTCCCGCCGGCATGATTCCGGCGGGGCTTCCGGGCTGGACCGTTTTCTTTCTACCCTGAGCGTGGTTTCCCGAATACCGGTCAAGGCGGGGTTCCGGTTCGACCCTTCCCGGATGGACTTTTACCTGCCCCTCACGGGGATCTGCGCCGCCCTGCCGGGGCCGCTGATCTTTACCGTCCTTTCCCTCCTTACCGGCTTTGTCCCCTCGGGGCTGACCGCCCTAACCGCCGTTCTCGTCCTTACCGCGCAATACTTGGGGTTTAACCTTTTTCATTTGGACGGGCTCATGGACACCGCCGACGCCTTTTGGGGAACGGCGGACAGGGAAAAGCGGCGGGACATCCTAAAAGATTCCCGGATTGGGGTCTACGGTTTTTTCGCCGGCCTGGCGAATTTAAGCCTCAAGGGGATACTTCTCTGCGCCCTCCTCCCTTTTGCCCGCCGCTGTCCCGCCCTGGTTTTCGCCTATCCCCTTTATGGCCGATTCAGCGCCGCCCTGGTTCCCGGCGTGTGCGGCCCGGCGAATCCCGGCGGCCTGGGGGCGATAACCAGGGATTCCCGGGTTTACCGCTGCGCCGGGGGGATTGTCCTGGCCCTGCTCATTTGGGGGCCGCTCGTCTGGGGTCTTACCCGGGGGGTGGAGCGGCTCCTTTCCCCGGCCGCCGCCCCGCCCCCGCCCTTCTTCCCCGGTCTTACCGGGGTGGAGGCGCTCCCGGCCCTGGCGGTTACCGCCCTTTCCCTGCTGGTCATCTGCCCCCTTACGGCGCTGTACTACGCCCGGCTGTACCGGAAATCCCTGGGGGGCTACACCGGCGACGCCCTGGGGGCGGCGGTTGAAACGGCGGAACTGCTCTGTCTGGCGGCGGCGCTGGGAGGGGTTATCGCTTTTGGAAGATAACCCGCAAAGGGTGATAAAGACTTCGGTTCCTGTTGTTATTTTGTTAAAGGGTAATTTTCCGGATCCAGGGAGGCGGTAATATTCCCCATGATGGCCGCCATAAGCCGGGAAATAATTTCTTTCTTTGCCGCGCCGGGCAGTTTTTTCAAAAATCCCCTCGCGTCAAGCGCGGTTTCCCTGTTTTCGGCGGCGTTTTCCCCCATAAAAAACCGGAACGAATCAACCCCCAGGGCGGCGGCGATTTCCTCAATCTTTTCAAAAGAGGGAACGCGCCTTCCCATTTCAATCTGCCCAATGTAGTTAGAGGTTGTACCACACCTTTCGGACAGAGCCATCTGGGATAACCCTTGTTCTTTACGGAATTTTTTAAGATTTTGTATAAAAATTTGCTGTAACGCCATTATTTTAAGTCTAATAGACAGGAAAACAGCTATTTTTTCACTTGCCTTATTGACATAAATAAAATATGCCAATAATATGTTTCTCAGACATACGGTCGTTGACCGGACACTCATTTTTAGCGGTTTTGAAATTGTTCCGGAGTGGTTACCATTCATACGGTAATTTCGGGGGATAGCAAATTCGCTGGCAAGGAAAGAGGTTTTCGATGAAAAAAATCATAGGGACGGCGGTTCTCGCGGCGGCGCTGATCGGCCCGCTTTGGCCGCAGGAGGCCATGACGCTTAACGACGCGATCGCCGCGGCGGCGGGGGACATTCAGGGCCGGGTCCGGCGGAACAGTAAAATAGCGGTCCTTGACATTTCATCCCGTTCGGGGCGCGTAAGCGCGTATATCATGGAAGAGCTGATGGCGGAAATTGTTAATGAAGGGTACGCCACCGTGGTGGAACGGGATCAGATCGAATTGATAACGAAGGAACTTGAATTTCAAAGTTCCGCGGGGGTCAGCGACGCCTCAGCCGCCAGGGCGGGGAAGACGCTGGGGGCGCAGTATATTATCACCGGTACCTTTGAACAGTCCGGGGATAATTACCGGCTGCGGATCAAAGTTCTTGAAACCCAAAGCGCCGCCATCCGGCTCATGTTTAACGAAACGGTTTTGAACGATTCCACTATCAGCGGCTTGATGAGCCGCCGATCCGCCCCGGGGGCGGTTTCTTCCACTTCCCAGAGGGATGTTCTTGAGGCCGCGGAAGTCGAAATCCTCAGATATTTCAGAAAAGGCAACCCCAGCGCGGCGATTCAGGGAAACAAGGTTCGCGCCGAGGCGGTGTATAAAAAGCAGATCGTTAAAATCGAGATCACCGCGACCGGCGGCGATAATTTTAACATCGACATTGACAGCAGGGCCAAAAACAAAGACATTGCCCAGTGGAAGGTAACCCTGAGAAAGCGGATCGAAAGGCGGCTGCGCGAATAAATCGCCGGAACCGGGCTTGAAACCGGGGCTGTTCAAAACATTCGTTTTGAACAGCCCCGCGCCGCCGGTTTCGCCCCGCCCGCCCGGCGCGGCGTAGTAAGGCCCGCCCCGCTCCCGGCGGGTAAAAACCCGGGACGCCTCCCGCCCGCTTCCCGGCCCACACCGCGGGGAACGCCGGCGAAGGCCGCAAAGCGGCCAGGCAGCCGCGACCGGTTTAAGCCGCATAGGTATAAGACCCTTTTTAGCCTATACTATAGGCATGACAATGGTTTTTCTGGGGATTTTCGCCGCGGCGGCCCTGACCCACCTGGCTTCTCTTTATTTTGGCAATAATCCCCTGAGGGTTCTGACCAAGGTCTGTCTTTTGCCCCCGCTCCTGGGCCTGTACCTGGCCGGGGCGGAACAGCCCCAGGCCGCGGCGGCTCTGGGGATCCTCCTGGGCTGGCTGGGGGACATACTCCTCCTCTGGATCAGGCGGCGGCTCTTCTTTGTCCTGGGACTGGCCAGCTTCCTCCTGGGGCACCTGGCCTATATCTCTGTCTTCCTCTCCCGCGTCCCCGCCCTGAACCTTCCCGTTCTGGCCCTTTCCGGGACGACGGCGCTGATTGCGGCTATCCTGGGACTGGGACTAATCAGGCCGGACCGGCCCCTGTTCATCCCGGCGGCCCTCTACGCCATAGTCCTGGAGGCGATGAGCCTTTGCGCCCTCCAGCTCGCCCTGTACCGCCGGGACCCGCCCTCGCTGGGAATCCTCGCCGGAAGTCTCTGCTTCCTCCTCTCCGATTTCCTTCTGGCCTGGCACACCTTCAGGACCTCCTCCCGGATCCACTATTTCATGGTAATGCTGTCCTACATCATGGCCCAGTTTTTGATCGTCCGGGGGCTTTCCTCATAAACCCCTCAATGTTACCCCCCTCCTACCCTCCCCCGCCCAAAAAAACCAAAAATAAGCGAAAAAATGTAATCGTTTACACTTTTTCGCTTGACAAGTGAAAATTCCCGCGCGATAATGGAACACCATGGAGGATGGCTTATGTTGATTGGCGTTGATCCCGTAATAAGTCCCGAACTGCTGGACACCCTGTTCCGCATGGGGCATGGCGATGAAATCACGCTGGCGGACGCTTTTTTCCCCGGCGATTCCTGTAATTCCCGGGTAATCCGGGCCGACGGTATCAGGGTTCCCGCGCTTTTAGATGGAATTCTGGCTTTAATGAACCTCGATTCCTATGTTCCCCACCCGGCGGTTATGATGTCCCCGGCTTCGGGGGATACCCTGGACCCGGAGGTCGAAAAATCCTACCGGGCGGTGATTGACAAATACTGGCCCGCCACTCCCCCAATCGAAAAAATCGAGCGTTTCGCCTTTTACGAGCGGACAAAAAAGGCTTTTGCCGTGGTTATGACCGGGGAAACGGTAAAATACGGCAATATTATCTTGAAAAAAGGGGTTATTCCGCTGGGGAAAAGGATGTAAACGATTACATTCTGGATCAGGATTATGGGAAAGACCATCAGGGATGTGGCTGACGCGGCGGGGGTCTCAACCGCCACGGTTTCAAGGGTGATGGCGCCGGAAAATTCCAGGCCGGTGGCTAACAAAACCCGGCTGCGGGTAATGGCCGCGGCGGAAAAGCTGGGTTACCGGATGAATCACGCCGCCCGAAGCCTGAAGCGCCGGTCCACCATGACGGTGGCGGTGGTGTTTCCCGAGCTGGCCAACGACTTTTACATGGATGTGGCCGAGGGGATTGAGCGGGAATTGAACGACCGGGGTTACACTATGCTGATGGCCTCATCGCTGAATTCCATCGAGGAGGAAAAAAAGCGGATCTCCATGCTGGCGGACCGGATGGTTGACGGTATGCTGATAATTCCGGCGGGTTCCCGGGGGGATCATCTGCAGGCCCTGGCGAACCGGGGGATGCCCATGGTGCTGGTGGACCGGCTGGTGGAAGGCGCCGGCCTTGACGCGGTAACT
Source organism: Treponema sp. (assembly GCA_031257195.1). Taxonomy (GTDB): domain Bacteria; phylum Spirochaetota; class Spirochaetia; order Treponematales; family Breznakiellaceae; genus JAIRPD01. The sequence goes on from JAIRPD010000065.1 coordinate 60,146, forward strand.
TCCGACAACGAGGAGGGAACTTTTCTGCTGACCAAGGCCCTGCTGGCCGACGGCTTTAAGCGCATCGCCTTTGTGGGCGGCGAGATTACCCTCTCCGCGGCCAGGGAGCGGCTTTCCGGTTTCGCCCGGGCCCTGGCGGACGCGGGGATACGGCAGGAGCCCTCCTGGATCTGCCTGGGGGGGATGGAAGTGGAGGACGGCTACCGGCTGACGCGAACCCTGCTGGAAAGCCAGAATCCCCCGGAAGCCATGGTGGCGGTGAACCTGCTGGTGCATCTGGGCATGGAGCGCCGCCTGCTGGACATGAGCGGTTTCGGGTCCCGGGGCGGGGCGTTTTACGGCGCGGCGCCCCGGGTGGTTATCGCGGGCTTTGACGAGGCCCGTTACACGCCGTTCCTGCCGGCCTGCCGCTACACCGCTTCCCAGGACGCGGTGGGCATGGGACGCCGCGCGGGGCAGCGGATCATCGAGAAGATACAGGAAAAAAAAGCGGGACGTTTTGAAAGTGAATTTTCCGGAAAATGGACAAGGGCCGCGCGGCAGATCATCCGTCTTCCGGTAACCATAAGCCGCTCAGAGAGCGGCGCCGCGAATAAGGCGGCATCTTAAACACTGGAGGATAATATGGCGGTAAATCGTTTTAGAGGGGCGTATCCAAAAATCGGAATCAGGCCCACCATTGACGGACGGCAGGGGGTCTTGAAAGTGCGGGAATCCCTTGAGGCCCAGACCATGAACATGGCGAAGGCGGCGAAGGCGCTGTTCGAGAAAAACTTACGGTATTCCAACGGCGAGCCGGTACAGGTGGTCATCGCCGACACCACCATCGGGCGGGTGGCGGAAACCGCGGCCTGCGCGGATAAGTTCCGCCGGGAAGGGGTGGACATCACCCTCACGGTAACGCCCTGCTGGTGTTACGGATCGGAAACCATGGACATGGACCCCATGACCATCAAGGGCGTGTGGGGCTTTAACGGCACCGAGCGGCCCGGCGCGGTGTACCTGGCGTCGGTGCTGGCGAGCCACGCGCAAAAGGGACTGCCCGCCTTCGGGATCTACGGCCACGATGTGCAGAACGCCGGCGACACCGACATACCCGCCGACGTACAGGAAAAGCTCCTCCGTTTCGGCAGGGCGGCGCTGGCCGCGGCCACCATGCGGGGCAAGAGTTATCTGCAAATCGGCTCGATCTGCATGGGTATCGCGGGTTCCATCATCAACCCGGAATTTTTCGAGGAATACCTGGGGATGCGGGTGGAGAGCGTTGACGAGGTGGAGATCATCCGCCGCATGGAAAATCATATCTACGACGAAAAGGAATTCCAGAAAGCCCTGGCCTGGACCAAACAGTCCTGCAAGGAAGGGTTTGACAAAAACCCGCCGGAACTGCGGCGTTCCCGGGAGGAACAAGACAAATCCTGGGAATTCGTGGTCAAGATGATGTGTATCATCAAGGACCTCTTTAACGGCAACCCCAACCTGCCCGCGGGCCGCGAGGAAGAACGGCTGGGCCACAACGCCATCGCCGGCGGCTTCCAGGGCCAGCGCCAGTGGACCGACTTCTACCCCAACTGCGATTTCCCCGAATCCCTTATGTGCTCTTCCTTTGACTGGCAAGGGGCCCGGGAACCCTACGTTCTGGCAACCGAAAACGACACCCTGAACGGCGCGGGAATGCTATTCGGCAAGCTGCTCACCGGTACCGCCCAAATCTTCGCTGAC
>JAIRPD010000084.1 GCA_031257195.1 Treponema sp.
GCGGGAAAGTCAACCCTGCTGTTGTCCCTGACGGGCCTGCTCCCGCTGGAGCGGGGCCGCGTGGTGTTTAACGGCCTGGAGTTGAACCGCGCCAACGCCGCCGCGTTCCGCCGGGGCATAGGCCTGGTGACGCAGAATCCCGACGATCAGCTTTTTATGTCCACGGTGTACGATGATATTGCCTTTGGCCCGCGCTGCCAAAACACGGCGGAGGCCCGTATACAAACCAAAGCGGACGAAGTAATGGCCGCCCTGGGCATTACGGCCTTACGGGACCGGCTTACCCACCGGCTTTCGGGCGGCGAAAAGCGCCTGGCGGCTCTGGCCGGCATTCTGGTGATGGAACCCGCCGTCATGCTGCTGGACGAACCGGCGACTTTTCTCGATGAGCCCGGACGGCGGCGGCTTTTGGAAATCCTTTTGTCCCTCCCCCAGGCAATGATCATCGCGACCCACGATCATGAGCTGGCGGAACATCTTTGCGGCCGGACCCTGCGCCTCGAACAGGGGCGTATCATGGCGGAAAACCCGCCTTAGGTTTCCCGGGCATTCCCGCCGCCCATCCCAAAAACGGCCCTGTCCACAGGGCCAGGGCCGTTTCACATCATCAAACCCAGGTTAAGGCAGCGCCGGCTTTCGTCCCCGCTTCGCGGGAGCCCTGGCCGTTCGCGCCTTCGCCGCGGGCTTCGCTTTCGCCGCGGGTTTTTTCACGGCCGGCTTTCTGGCCGCGGGTTTCTTGTCAACCACTTTCTTCACCGGGGCTTTTTTAATCTTCCCGTCAACAACAATCAAATCGCCTTTACAATGCGGACACTTCATGGAACCCCCAAAAAATAAATTGTGAATTTATAATAGCAATCGACGCCATAGCTGACAAGCCCTTACGCCGTTTTTCCATAAAATAACATGATTCCCCCGCCTTAAGCCGCGGCGTCCGCCTTTCTACACCACGCGCCGCGCGCCGGGAACACCGGGCCGGCGGCGCGGCAATATATATTTACACGCCGTTTGACAAATCACGAGCGTCGCCGTTATCGAGACAAACCATTTTACCGCGCCCGCTATGGCAAGGGGTTTTAACGCGCGAAGGATAACCGTTAACGCGATGGAGTGCAGCCAGTAAATTCCATAGGAATAGGGCGAGAACCATTCCGTTAGCTTTCCTAATTTTTTCTGAAACCGGTAAAACAACCCCGTCAGGAACAGCGTTGAAACCACCGCTGTGGTGTTATACAAAAACGAATTCACCGCCCGGTTCGCCGTTTCGCCGAAGCCGCCGCCTATCATAACCCAAACCACGGAAAAACCCATAACAACCGCGTCGATAACGCCCCAAAATACCCATTTCGGCGTCCAGCCGTTTTGTGTGTACCAGCTTTTTTTATACGCGTATATCCCCAGGGCGAAAACCATCACATATCCCGCCGCGCGGGCCGGCTGAAAATATAAAACATACCCGATATTAAGCCACGAGTCGGCGTGTTTGATCGTCGATGACATATAATACGCGGCGATGGAAACGATCCAGGCCGCCGCTATGACGGGCGTCCGCGCGATCCGGTTTTTACTCGCCGCCGTTTTACCCGCCATGAACCCATAGAGCGAATATAACAAAAACAAAAAAAGAAGAACGCCAAGAAACCAGTAATGAGCCTGCTGGTAAAATTCCCCGAAAAATAGTTTACCGGTAAATTCCCCTATTGAAACCGCCCGGTGAACCATGTTCTCGTAGCTCAAATACGCGAAAAAAGGGGCGACAAGAAAAACCCCCGCCAGCCAGGGAAACCCAATCCGCTTAACTTTATCCGTCAAAAAAGAACGAAACCCCCGCCTGGCGAACGAGGGGGGAGAGAAATAGCCGGCGAGAAAAAATAAAAGGGTCATGGGAAAACGGTCAAGCAGGATCACCAAAAAAGTAAAGAACAGGTATTTTTGATCGTCCTGGACATACCACCACCGCGGGACGTATTCCATAAAGGTCATGGAAGCGTGCATAACGATAACGAGCAGCACCATAAAAAAACGCAGCGCGTCAAAACCCGGTATTCTTTTGTTTTCTTCCGGCGCCATGTTTTAGGAATACCACGCTCGCTGTTTTTTGTCAATCGATTTTACTATACTATCCTTAAGGAGATAAGGATGGCGAAAATCACGGTTTATTACGATTATGTGTGTCCCTACTGCAAGCGGGGCCTCGAAACCTTGCTGGATCTGCTGCCCGCTTATCCCGGCGCGGAAATTGAGTGGACCCCCGTGGAAAGCCACCCCAGGCCGGAGGATTTCCGGCCCCACACGGACCTCTGCGTACGGGCCTACTACATCGCCCGGGAACTGGGGGCGGACATAAAAGCCTTTCACGCCGCGCTGTTCCGGGCGGCGGCCGAGGAAAGACAGGATGTGGAAAACCCGGCGGTCCTGGAAAAGGTTGTGGAGGGGCTCATGGACGGCGGCGTTTTCCGGGCCTCACTGGACGCGGGCAAATTCGCCTCCAGGGCAGGGGAAAACAACGACGCCGCGGACAAAGCCGGGGTTTGGTTCCTTCCGGCTTTCCGGGCGGGAAAGATCGCCCTGGACGCGAAGGGCGGCGCGGGGGTTTCCGGGGAGGAACTAAAGGCGTTTCTAGACCGGGCCGCCCGCCTCAATGGACCGAAACGCGGTTCAACGCCTCCCGGTCCAGCTTTTTCGCCTTCAGGACAAAGGCGATAACCAAGGGGACGGTGGAGCCCAGCCAGGCCAGGGGGGAAGCCCAGCAAAGGCCGGTAAAACCAAAAGGAGCGGACAGGATGATCGCCGCGAAGCTCCGCATCACCAGTTCCATAACGCCGGCGACGGTGGGAATCAAACTATCCCCTAAACCCTGAAGGGTCTGCCGGAAAATAAAGAGCAGGGCAAGGATCACATAGCAGGAGCCGTTAATAACCAGGTACACATGGGAAAGCTCCACCGCCCCGGGATCCTCGCCGATAAACAGGGAGGAAAGAAAGCCCCCGGCGAAAACAAAGAGGATCCCCATAAAAACGCTGAAGGCCCCGGAAATAATCGAACACTGGATCACGCCGCTTTTGATCCGCCCGTATTTACGGGCCCCATAATTCTGGGCGCTGTAGGTGGCCATGGTTACCCCAAAGCTGGACATGGGCAGGATCGCCACGGCGTCGATCTTCTGGGCGGCGGTAAAGGCCGCCACCGCCGTGGTCCCCAGGCCATTCAGGGCGAACTGAAGCACCACCACCCCGATGGCGATAATACTCATCTGGAAACCCATGGGCAGGGCCACCCTGGCGTGGGCCCAAAGCTCCGCCGCCCCAAAACGCCAGTCTTCTTTTTTTATTTTAAGCTGGGGCATTTTTTTAAGGATAAAAAAAACACAGGAAAGGCCCGAAAGGAACTGGGCTATAACCGTGGCGTAGGCGGCCCCGCTGGTTTTCATGCGGAAAACCAGGATAAACACATAATCCAGGATAATGTTGATCACGCAGGCGGCCACAAGAAACACCAGGGGGGTACGGCTGTCCCCCACGGCGCGCATCACGTTGGAAAGGAGGTTGAAGAGCAGCGCCACGGGGATGCCCCAAAAGATCACGGCGATATAGGCGTAAGCGCCGTCAATAATTTCTTCCGGGGTCCGCAGGAGAACAAGGATAAGCCGGGTAAAGGGAACGCTCGCCCCCAGGAGGAAGACCGACGCCGCCCCGCCCAGGACAAGGCTAGCCGCGAAACTCCGGCGGACCCCCGCCGAATTGGCGGCGCCAAAACGCTGAGCGGTGATGATCGAGGTTCCCGAGGTAAAACCGATAACAAAACCCAGGATTAGGAACATCAGGCTCCCGGTACAGCCCACGGCTGCCAGGGCGGAAACCCCCAGCGTCCTGCCCACGATAAAGGTATCCGCCATATTATAGAACTGCTGGAACAGGTTGCCGATTAACAGGGGAACGGTGAAGGACACGATGAGGATCGCCGGGCCGCCGATGGTTAAATTTTTAGTCATGCCGGTATGTTTTATCGCCTGCCATACAATGATACCAGGGAAGCGAAACGCCGGGCAAGCTCCCGCGGCGGAAGGGCCTCCAGACGCCAGGACCAGTTCTCCCCTCCGCAGGTGGCGGGGGTGTTGATCCGGGCCTCCGCGCCCAACCCCAAAAGATCCTGGAGGGGGAAAATCGCGTACTTCGCGTGGGAAGCCATGACGGAGCGGACCATGGCCCAGGCCGCCTCGCCGGGCGGGGGAAGCTCCCCCTCCGTACCGCCGCCGGCCCGCTCCAGGCCAAAGTAGGCCGCCACGGTCCGCTTGTCCGCGCCGCCCAGGGCGGCGTACCATCCGGCGGTGGTATTGTTGTCATGGGTGCCCGTATAGGCCGCCCAGGGGTAATCGTAATTATGGGGAAGAAAGGAATGCCGGGCGTCCAGGCGGCCCTCTTTCATGTCCTCAAAGCCGAACTGACAGACCTTCATTCCCGGAAAGCCGGCGCCCTCCCGAAGTTTCTTAACGCTCTCCGTTAAAAAACCCAGGTCCTCCGCCAGGACGGGAAGTTCCCCCAGTTCCCGTTTTAGGACCCGGAAAAACTCCTCCCCCGGGCCGGGCTCCCAGGTTCCCCGTTCCGCCGTGCTGTCCCCCGCGGGAACGGCCCAGTAGGCGTCGAAGCCCCGGAAGTGGTCGATCCGGAAGATATCCACTTGGGCAAGGAGCCGCCGGATCCGGTCTATCCACCAGGAGAAGCCGCCGGCTTTCATCTTTTCCCAGTCATAAACGGGGTTCCCCCAAAGCTGGCCCGTGGGGCTAAAATAATCCGGGGGTACGCCGGATACCACCGAGTACTTGCCGTCCGCCCCCGTCTTGAAGAGGTCTATCCGGGTCCAGGAATCGGCGCTGTCCGGGGCCACAAAGATCGGTATGTCCCCGATGATCCGAATCCCCCGGCCGTTGGCGTAGGCCTTTAAATCCCGCCACTGGCGTTCAAAGAAATACTGCAGTATCTTCCATTCCAGAATCTCCGCGGCCTTTTCTTCCCGGACTTTTTCCAGGGCGGCCTTTTCCCGCCTCGCCAGGGAGGCATCCCAGATCGTATGCCACCGGGCGTCCCCATAGCGGCGATACAGCACCTGGAAAAGGGCGTAGTCATCCAGCCAGTGAGCCTCCCGCTCACAAAAGGCCTTAAACGCCGCCCGCTCCCCGGCGTTCGCGGGGGTCTCCGTTCCCCCGCCATCCAAAAGGGCGGCGAAACGGCGGGCCGCCTCCCTTAATAGGGGAAGTTTTTGCTCTTCCACCAGGCCGTAATCCACCCGGTTCGCCCCGCCCGGCCCCTCCCCGGACAGCGCCCTCCGCCGTTCCGTCAACTCTTCTTCCCCCAGGAGCCCCTCCCGGGCGAGGAGTTCCGGGGAAAGGAGCAGTTCGTTCCCCGCGAAGGAGGACCGGGCGGCGTAAGGGGAATTGCCGTAACCCGTGGGACCCAGGGGAAGGATCTGCCACAGGCTTATCCCCGCGGAGGCGAGGAAGTCCGCGAAAGCCCGCGCCTCCGCGCCCAGATCCCCTATACCGTAGGGGCCGGGCAGGGAGGTAATGTGGAGAAGCGCGCCGGCGTACCGGGGCCGGCTTTCGTACAGAGGATTCCACGGTTCCGCGCCGCCCTGTCCGCCCGGCGGGCTGTCTTGTTCCGGCATCCACGCCTCCGTCAGCTTTTTATCGCCCCGTCGCTGATCCCCTTGACGATAAATTTCTGCAAAAAGAGAAACACAATCACTATGGGGATGATCGACACAAAAACCGCGGGGAAAATCAACTGCCAGGGGTTGCCGAACTGGCCCGCGGTGATCCGGGCAAAGTACAGTTCCAGCACCAAAGTCTTGCTGGATGAGTTGCCGATCACCAGGAAGGGCAGAAGATAATCGTTCCAGATCCACATGGCGTTCAGGACTATCACCGTCACGGTGATCGACTTTAAGAGGGGCATCACGATGAGGAAGAAAATCTGGAACACGTTACAGCCGTCGATGAAGGCCGCCTCCTCAATTCCCAGGGGCACGCCCTTGACAAAGCCGTGGTAAAGGAACACCGACATGGAAAGGCCGAAGCCCCCGTACATTAAGATCAGGCCCCCGGCGTTTTTAAGCCCCATACCGTCGAAGAACTGGATCAGGGGATACATGATCGCCTGGAAGGGGATCAGCATGGCGGCCACGAAAACCATGAAGAGCAGCCCGGAAATTTTTGTTTTGCAGCGCACCATGAGCCAGGCCGCCATGGAGGAGATGAGCACGATCAGGCCCACGGAAAAGGCGGTGATCATCACGGTGATCCCCAGGGCCTTAAAGAAGTGAATCTCCCCCAGGGCCCGCTGGATGTACTGAAAATCCAATTTCGCGGGAAGCCCCAGGGGGTCCCCGATAATCTCCGCCTGGCCCTTGAAGGAATTCACTATGAGGAACCAGAGGGGGGCGAGGGTGTAAAGGGCGATAAAAACAAGGGCCGCGTAAACCAGCGCCCCGCCGATCCGTTTTTTTAAAAAGTAATTTCCCTGGGCCATACTACATCTCCAATTCCCGCTTTTTGGTGATATTAACCTGCGTGAGGGTAATCACCGCGATTAAAACAAAGAAGATAACCGCCTGGGCCTGGGCCTTGCCGTAATCCGGCGGGGTAGTGTCCTTCACGGTCCTGAGGATCTGCATGGCCAGCATCCGGGTGTTAAATTCACCGTCGGTCAGGGCCACGTTCTGGTCCAAAAGCTTAAAGCTGTTCGCCAGGGTCATAAAGAACACCACCGTAAAGGAAGGCATGAGCATGGGAACGGTAACCTTCCAAAAGGTCAGCCAGGAAGAGGCCCCGTCTATACTGGCCGCCTCGTAGAGGTCCCGGGGAATGGTGTTAAGCCCGGCGATGTAGATGATCATCATATACCCCGCCACCTGCCAGGTATTAAGGAGGGTCAAGGCGAAAAGGGCCTTGACCGAATCCTGGGTCATGTAGCGGAGGAATTCCACATGGAGGAAGCCCTCCGGCCCGAAGAGCAGGTCCGTAAAGATGATCTGAAACACAAACTGCCAGATAAAGCCCAGGGCCAGCCCCCCCAGCATGTTGGGAAGAAAAAAGGTGGTCCTGAAAAGCCCCGCCCCCCGGTTAATACGGTTTACCAGGAGAGCCAGGCACAGGGAAGCGATGTTGATCGAGATTACCGCGAGAACCGTGTAACGTACCGTGTACCACAGGGCCCGGACAAAGCGCTCATCCTTAAAGGCCGCCTTGTAGTTGGCCAGGCCCGCGAAGGCGTGGAAAACGGACCTCGCCCGGGACCCTGTGGAGGGATCAAAGTAATAGGTTCCCCGCCAGGCCACAAAGGAATTGAACACCCCCATAATAAAGGGCAGAACAATGACAAACACAAAAAGCAGCAAGGAGGGAAAGATAAAAACCCAAAACCAGCGCTTGTAAATGTTCATGGCCGGGAACCTCCCTCTTATTTCAGCTTAAGCCACTGGTCCACCGCGTAATCGGCGATAGCGTCGTAATCCGCGGGGGTCCAGACGGCCTTGGTCAAATAATCCTCCATAAGCTTAAGACCCACCACATCGCCGGACCAGGAGGCGGGGGCGCCGTGGTAAGGGGCGGCGATGATGTCCCCGGTCTTCATGTACTCGATAATCGAGTTCCCCAGGGAGTTAGGCACCGTGGTAACGGCGGGGTCGGCGTTGTAGGGGATAAAGGCGAATTCGTTGATCAGGAACCGCTGGCCCTCCGGGGAGGTGTTAAGCCAAACAAGGAAATCGCAGGCCAGCTTCTTTTCCGCGTCGGAAGCCAGGGCGTTGATCGCGTAGTAGTTGGGCACAAAAACCGGGATGGACCGGTTGAGCTTTTCCACGGTCATGCCGTCGGTCCGGACAATGTCCGCGGCCTTAAAGGGCATCTTTACCGGGAGGAATTCCAGCCGTTCCGCCGCTTCCTTGTTCACGTTGGCGATATTGCCATAGGCCCAGTTCCCCTGCTTAAAGAACACCGCCTTGCCGTCGGCGAAGATCTGCACGGTTTGGTCGTACCCAAAGTTCGCGGAGGAAACAAAGTCCTGCCCCCGCTGGGCGGGACCGTTTTTGCCCGCCAGGTAGCTGGTTTTAAGGTCCAACGCCTGGGCATAATCCACCAGGGCGGGCCGGGCGGAACGGATCTTGTCTTCCCCGGCGGTAAAGGCGTCGTTGGCGGAACTAAAAACCGCGTTCAGCGCCACATTGATATAATGGTCCCCGTAGGTCCACTTTTCCGCCCCCATGACGGCGAAAACCCCGGTAAGGTTCGCCGCCAGTCCCGAGCGGGAGGGGGCGAAACTATAGCTGTTCCCCGAAAGGGTTACCTGGGCGGCGGAGGGCGCCTTGATCCAGCCGTCCAGGGTCTTGACAAGGGCGGCCCACTCGTCGTACGTAGCGGTTTTAATGTCGGCGATCAGGGGCTCCACATTGGCGGCGCCAAAAATATCCGCCAGCATCCGGGTGTCCACGATAAAACCGTAGCCCTCCACGTTGTAGGGCACCCCGTAACTGGCGGCGTCTCCGGTGGTAAGCCGCAGGGACGGGGCGATACCCGCCGCCAGGGCGGCAAAAGCGCTGTCCTGAACCTGGTTCAGATCCATGACAAAGCCCCCTTCCTTCCATTCCACCAGTTCCTTGATCCCCTGGATAGAAAAGATCGCCGGCTTGTTTTTCGCGTTCATCTCCGCCCTAAGGGTTTCCATGTGATCCTGGCCGGAGCCTATGGAAAAAGCCTTAATCCGCGCCCCCTTGGCGGCGGCGTAGGCCTGGCACATGGCCTCAAACTGGGCGGCGTTTTCGCCCTTGGAGTTGTAGATGTAAAGATCGTAACCCTTGTCCGCGCCTTTACAGGCGAAAAACACCGCCACGGCGCACAGGGCCGTTACAATAAGCGTACCTCGTTTCATTTAAGTCTCCTTGATTTGTTTTTTTCTCACTTTCCATAGTATAACATAAATCACGCGAAAAGCAAGTTATTTCTTTCGCGATGTGATAGTATACACCCATGACCATAGATGATCCGAGGGTAAAGGCCAACATCGGGGAACTATGCCGGGTTTTGGCGGAAACGCGGGACCAGGAACTGCTGGAAGCTTTTTTGGGCTGCCTCCTAACCCCCGCGGAAACGGCGGCCATCGCCGCCCGCTGGGCCCTAGTCAAGGCCCTCCGGAAAGGCGCGGCCCAGCGGGAAATCGCCAAAACCCTGGGGCTCTCCCTGTGCAAGATCACCCGGGGCTCCCGGGAACTGAAAAAAACCAACTCGGCCTTTCAAAGGGTCCTGGCGGCGCTAGACAACCTTAACCCGGAAGGAGGAGCGGAAGATCGCCTTCCGGGCCCGCTCAACCCACACCGCGATGATCGCCAGGATGAACCGGGGCAGGGCGGCCCAAACATAGGGAACCCCCAGGCTGACAAATAAAAGGGTGTCCTCAATCTGGGAATGGCTTATCGCGGCGTGGTGGTTAAAGAGGTCCGCGTCGTTCCGGGAAAGATCCCCGTCCTTTACCTCCTCCATCAGCACCCCCGCCCCGTAGGCTACCCCCACGGTATTGGCGACAATCCACACGTACGCGGTATTGGCGGGAAGCCCAAAGAAACCGATGACCGGGGCGGCCGCCCGGCCCAGCTTTTTCATCAGGCCGAATTCGTCCAGAAACCGCTGAAGGAACATGACGGCGAAGACGATCACAAAAATCTGAAGGACCAGGAAAAACGAATCCCGCAGCCAGGGGACCAGGTTTGAGAAAAGCCGCCCCATATTCAAGGCGATCACCGGGGACATCTCCAGTCCCCCGGAAGCCAGGGTCCCGGTAACCGCGGGGGCGGCGCCCTCGGGAACGATAAAATGGAGGATCCAGCCCGCCAGAAACGCGTTAAAAAGCCGGAGCAGCAGGATCTTTCGGAAGTGGGAGCCGGTTTTTCTCATCACGATAATTTCCACAAAGAAGTTGTGGGCGATAAGGCACATGGTGGCCAGGATGACAAGCTGCTTCCCTGAAAGAGAGAGGGTCTCGATCACGGCGATGGCGGAGTAGATATTGATCAGCACCGAGCTGAGAAAAGCCAGGGCGGCCTCGCCGGGAAGACCCAGGAACCCCATCACCGGGTTCATCGCCCGGGACACATAGAACAGGACCCCCAGGTTTTCCAGCACCATCACGGCGAAGGAAACGGGCAGCATGATGAGCAGGAGAAAGCGAATGGTGGAAAGGGCGGGCCTGATATTGTCCCTCGCGCAGCCGCAGACCCGGAGCCAGACCGCCGCCCTCCCCTTTTGATCAGCCATTCCGCCCTCCCCCATTCCGCGCGTACCGGTCCCGGTTAACGTTGATCAGCGACCCCGCCAGAAGGACCTCCCTTTCCAGGGGGTTCAGCTCCGGCGCGGCCAGGCTGAAGGTTTTCAGGACCTCCGCCCCGGCCTCCAGCGCGGCGGCCCCCGGCGGCGCGGTCCCGCGAATCACCGCGGCTTCCACCGCGGGTTTTCCACCCCCGATCAGGGCCTTTACCCCCGGTATATACACATAGTCCCCGTTCTGGAAGGGGGGGGGGCCTTCCACAATAAAAGGAATAAGCCCCCAGTTGATCAAGTTGGTCCGGTAGCGTTTGGTGGCGTATTCGTTGGCGAAATTCGCCGCCCCCCCCAGAACCCGCTGGCAGCTGGCCGCCTGTTCCCGGGCGCTGCCGTCCCCGGGCTTGACCGCGAAAATCGCGGAAGCGATTTGAACCGCCCCCCCGGCCTCCCCGCCGCCGGCCGCCGCTTGTTTGTCCAGGGCGCGGAGTACCGCCTCCAGTTCCGCCGCGGCCGCCGGGCCGCCGTCTATCCCCGCCGGATCACCCGTTTCCGCCGCCCCCCGCCGCGAGGCCGCCGCCGCCCGCGCCGCCGTGGCCCGGCCCACATAGGCGGGGTCCTTCCGGGAAAGGGTAAATTCCGCCAGGGCCAGGGGATTGGACCGGTAGGAGGAGGTTTCCCCCGAGGGGATCAGCTCATCGGTGGTGGTTACCGGATCGGTGATGAACGAGACGATCTTTAGAAGGAGGTTTTCTCCCAGGGCCTCCATGGCCGGCCAGCCGGTAATGTTGGGGCCATAACGGAGTTCCACCCCCGCCAGGGGACGGCCTATCCCGTTGTAGACCCTGGCCTTGTAGGGGGCGTCATCGAAGCGGTACGGGGCCGCCGCCGGAGGACCCCCGGCTCCGGGGGCGTTCGCGAGCCGGTCCCAGACCGTTTCCGCCGAGGTGAGGACCCCCCGGTGAAGAGCCGTGGCGGCGATACTCCGGGCGTCCATGAGGGCCACCGAGGCGATCTGCCCCTGGTTGGGCTTGGATCCCTCCCGGCTGGGAAAATTCCGGGTGGTATGCCGGATTGAAAGACCCCGGTTCGCCGGCGTATCCCCCGCGCCAAAACAGGGGCCGCAGAAGGCGGTTTTTACCACCGCCCCGGCGGAAACAAGCCCGGCCAGGGCGCCGTTCCGGGCGATCTCCAGGTAAACCGGCTGGCTGCCGGGGTATACGGAAAGGCTGAAGGCGCGGTCCTCCCCGGTGGCGGGGCGTTCCGGTTCAGGGCCGCCGGGGCCGCCGGAACCCAGTATATCCGCGGCGGCCATGATATTCTCAAACGTCCCCCCCGCGCAGCCGGCGATGATCCCCTGATCCACCAGAACCCGGCCCCGGGAATCAACCTTGTCCAGAAGCCCCAGGTCCGCCGGGGCCGCGACGGCCTCCGCCGCCAGGGCGTCCTTTTCCACCTGGGCAAGAATATCCGCCGGACAGGCCAAAAGATCCCCCAGGGGATAGACATTGCTGGGATGAAAGGGCAGGGCGATCATGGGCCGGATCGCCCCCAGATCAATGGTAATCAACCCGTCATAGTAGGCCCGGGGAGCGGGCTTAAGCTCCCGGTAATCCCCGGCCCTGCCGTGGAGGGCCAAATAGTCCCGGATCGTCCCGTCGGTTTCCCAAATCGAGGACCAGCAGGCGGTTTCGGTGGTCATCACGTCTATACCATTCCGGTATTCGGCGGAAAGGGAGGAAACGCCGGGTCCCACAAACTCCAGCACGGCGTTTTTGGCGAACCCGCTCTTAAAAACCGCCCCAATCAACTGGCAGGCCGCGTCCATGGGACCCGTCCAGGGCTGGGGTTTCCCTTCCAGGTAAACCGCTATCACCCTGGGGTAGGCCATGTCGTAGCTCTGGGAAAGGAGCTGCTTCACCAGCTCCCCGCCTCCCTCCCCCACCCCCAGGGTTCCCAGCGCGCCGTACCGGGTATGGCTGTCGCTGCCCAGAATCATCTTTCCGCAGCCCGCCCAGGCTTCCCGCATATAGGAGTGGATCACCGCCAGGTGGGGGGGGACATAGACCCCCCCATACTTCCGGGCCGCCGAAAGACCAAAGAGGTGGTCGTCCTCGTTGATCGTCCCCCCCACGGCGCAGAGAGAATTGTGGCAATTGGTAAGCACATAGGGAACGGGAAAGGCGGTAAGACCGCAGGCCTTGGCGGTTTGGAGAATCCCCACATAGGTAATATCATGGGAAGCCAACGCGTCAAAACGAAGGGCCAGATCCGTCAAAGGAGCGTCCGCCCCCTCCCCCCCGGCGCCGCCCCGGTGATGGGAGGCCAGAACCCCGTAGGTGATGGTCCCCCGGCGGGCGGATTGGATTTCCCCTTTCCCCCTGGAATCCACCCCCCCCGGGGCGGGAACAAGGGTTTTCCCCTCCAGGAGGAAAACACCGTCCGTGGAAACGGTAACCGCCTCCTTACGCCCTGTATACATAGAAGTTTAGTCTATACCGGTTCGCGCTTTTTTTTGAACCCCCGGACGGCCCCTATGAACGGGGCGCGACCGTGATGGCGGTGGCGGAGGAATACCGCCCGCTCTCGTCCAGGGGAAAAACCCTGCCGCAGGCCCAAAGCCGGGCCGTACAGCCCCCGTCTTTCTGGTCCTCCCCCACCGCCAGGACCAGGGGGCCGGAAACGGCGTCCTCGGTAACCACGGCGATACCCCGGACTATCCCGCCGCTGCCCAGGGGGCTGCCCACGGGAACGGTGCTGAGCACCACCTCCTCATCGTCGCGCCAATAGACGGCGGCCATGCCATCCCTTCCCCCGGCGTAAACGTGGGAACCGGAAAGGGTCAGGGCCATCACCAGGGCGTTCCTCCGGTCCCCCGAAAGGGTTACCAATTCCCCGTTTTTAACATACACCGCGCGGGTAAGCTCCTCCGTATAGAGGGCCCCGCCGGCGTATACATCGTCCCCCGCGGCGGCGGCGCAGTAGAGCGCGCCGGAAACAAAGCCGGGGATCTCCACCAGTTCGCCGTTCTTCCACAACCGGGGAGCGCCCGGGCTTTCCCGGCGGGGCCGGCGCAAACCGGCGGCGTACAGGTTATCCCCCCCCAGGGCCAGGGCGTAGGCCCCCGCCATATCCCCCAAAGGGTGGGCCAGGGCGAAACGTTCGCCGTTTTTCCAGTAGCAGGGAAAGGCGGTCCAGGAGGCGGAAAGAAGCTCCCCCGCGGCGTACACATCCCCGGCGGAAAGAACCAGGGCGCAGACAAAACCGCCCTTAACGGACCGGGGCAGATCGAGGCCTTTCCACCGGCCCCTATGCCAGATCGCCGGCAGCCCCCCCTCGTCGCAGCCCGCCACATAGACCTCCCCCCCGGACACCCCCAGGGCGGAGGCCCGGCTTCCCCTTCCCAGGCTTTGGGGAACGCCGTTTTTCCAGCACACCGCCTGGGGCCGCCAACGCTCACTGGTAAGGTAGCCCGCGATATACACATCATGGACCAGGGGCCTTACCCTTCCGCCGCGCCTTCC
The DNA here is from genome assembly GCA_031257195.1 of Treponema sp. GTDB lineage: Bacteria > Spirochaetota > Spirochaetia > Treponematales > Breznakiellaceae > JAIRPD01. Next base: position 13,828 of record JAIRPD010000084.1, read on the forward strand.
CTTAACATCCACCGTCCGGGCGCTAAAGGAATAGTCCACCCCGCTTCTAAGCCCCTCGATCAACACCTCCTGCCGGCCCAGGGGGACAATCAGGGGCTGGGCCGTTCCCGTTTCGGGGCTAAAGCTGATCTCGATATGCGAAAGGTCCCCCGCCTCTTCCCGGGGCGGATCGAACCAGGTAAGAAAGACCGTTTCCTTAAGGGGGACGGCGATAAAGTTTTTTACCCCCGGCCCGCTATCGCAGCCCAAAAAAACAAGAAGGGCGGCGCCAAGGAGAAAAGGGACGCTTCTGTTCATCCGCTGGAACCCAGGTGGACCATCTCGCATTCCACATCCCGATCGTACCAGAAAGAAGACGAAACCGCAACGCCCCGCCGGCGTCCGGGGCGGGAAGGCTACTTCAACTCCCGTTCACATCCTTTTTTCAGCGCCCCGTACAACACCACCCCCGCCGCCGCCAGCGGTATACTTATCAAGCCCGAGGGCGGCGGCGCGCCGGTCCACAGCGTTCCCCGGTTATCCCCCCGCAGGAATTCCGCGCAGAACCTGAACAATCCGTACCACGCCATATACACCGGTACATACAGCCTGGGCGGCGTCCGTTTTATCATCACCAGAAACAGCAGCGACAAAAAGGCCGACTCAAATAATTGAACAGGATAGACCGCGACGCTCCCGCCATAATGCCGGTACGGTATGGAGCCCGCCGGAAAAACCACCCCGGGTATCGCGCGCGCCGGTTTTCCAAAACAGCATCCGCCCAGGAAGCACCCGACCCTTCCCCAGACGTGGGCCAGAACAAGGGAGGGCGTAACCATGCTCACCATGTGAAGGATATTTCCCCCGCCCGCCGCGGCGCAGGCGATAAACACCGCGGCCCCGGAGATCAACCCCCCATAGTACGTCATGCCGCCGCTTAAAAAGCCGCGGAGCGTCAGCCCGCGCCCCATGTACGCCGCGTGGAACACCTTGGCCCCGGCAAATCCCGCGATGATCGAAAGTATCACGGCAAAGTACAAGTGAAGTTCCGTTTCGCGCGGCGGGGCCTCTTTTTTTATCCGGTAATCCAGGAACAAGACGCCGCATAGAATACCAATACCTATCATCAGATTGTACAGAGGAATCCGCGCGCCGCCTAACTCAAGGTATTGGTACATTACCGCCCCACATACGCGGCCGTCCCTATGGGGCGGCTAAAGGCCGGGCTCTTCTTTCTTTTGGGCGAAACAAAGCGCGCAGCCCACCAGCAGAAGAATGGCCGAAACTATCCCCAGAATATTCATCGTGGGAACGGCCATGACGGCGACCAGCGCCACCGAAATAAGCATGATTATTCCCGCGGGGATGGGCAAGGGTTTGCCCAGGATACCGCCAATCAGGCCAAGCAGCCCGCCCGCGATACCCAGACCCATAAAGGCGCCGCCGGTCATGGCCGACACGTCCTCGGTCCCCGACAAATCACCCGCCAATGAGGTAAGGCCCGCCGCGCAGGCCCCGCTGCAAATCGCCGAAGGCACGCTCAGCACCCCGCCGATGATCCCCATGATCAACGGCACCACAGATGTTCCTTTCTTCATATACGTTCTCTCCTCTCGTGAAATATATAAAATCCCCTACGGGGTTTTACGCGAAGACCCGCCCCCAATCCCTGTCGCGGGCGGGGAACAGCCCCGGGGAATTACCCCCCGCCTTGTTGTCATCGCTTACTCCGGATCCGGCGACCATTTGTTCCATTCACCGTTAAGAGAAGCGATAAGATCGAAGGATAGAGTAAGAATCTGATGATTCTCAGATAAGTCCCATATTAGGGTAACAATCTGCCCGGTTCCTGTATCATAACGTATAGTGTTCCCTTCCGCAAACGTAATGTTAAAAGCATAAGCCTCCGTGAAAGTACCAGGAAACGAGGCTCTATAGTAATGTTGAATTTTCCTTTCCTCAAACCGGAAGAACATATAACAATTATCTGATGATACGAGGGGGGATTGCCACACGCATCCCCGCAGCTCAACGGGGCTGGTATAAATCTTAGGTTCAGCCGGATTAGAACACCCGATCATCAACCCCAACAAAACGATTAACGCGAAAACAACCTTTTTCATCTTGAAACTCCTCAAACAAAAAAATTAAACGACAAGGGTTCCGCCGGCGAGTAAATCAACGATTTACCCACCGGGGATTTCACTTCCCCCTGTCATGTGAAGGCATGGTCTCCCCCTATAGCTCAAGGGAGCTTGCCGCTTTTTCCAGGTCCTTGACTTTAGCCAGAAAGTAGCGCTCAATTTCGGGCAGCGGTTCCTTGTACTCGCCGATAAGAAACTGGCTTGTCAGCCACCCATATTTCGGATCGTTCCAGTCCGACGCCTCTTTAAACCACCCACCATCGAGCAGCGCGGTCTTAATCACTTTTTCCAGCGCCTTCCTTACCCTGCCCCTCATTTCTTCCCTCTCGCAGCAAAAACCAAGATGCAATTTGTAGTCGTCATCGGGATCCGAGTGGAAAACGAAGGACTTTTCGTCGTCGATTTTCTTGTACAAAGCGGGCGGATAGTTATCCCTCTCGTGATACAGCTCGCTTTTCAGCTTGTCCCGCAGACTCTGCTGTATCAGGCAGCCCAAAAGCTTTTCCCGGTTGTCCCAAATCTCATAGATGTGTTCCGCCGTCTCTATGCTCTGCTTGTCCTTGTAGAATTCCTTGATGAATTCCCTATCGATGGTTTCCGTCATCTTTGATTTTTCCTCCATTGTTCGCAGTAGTTTCCCATACTCCGAAAGTATGTAGTTTTGCCGGTCTTTCAGACCCTCAAGTCTCAAACATTCGCCGATAAAGCCCCGGGCTAAATCGTTCCTGACCCCGCCGCCCTTTTCGTCCCCCCTCCGGTCTATGGCGGGGAGGATCACCAGTTTTCGCCTAATCTCCGGAACGTACTCCCGCCAGGGCCCGTCGTAGCCTTCCAGCGGCGGCTCGACCCCCTCAAACTGGGGGATGTAGACAACCGCGGCGGCCTCTTTCCCCCGGGACTGTACGGATTTGACATACTTCGCCAGCTGGTTCGGCTGGTCCGGGGCGTTGTTGATTTTGTTTTCGATGATGACCGCCTGCCGGTCGTCATACACGAGCAGGTCGATACGCCCGTCCGCTTTCGCCCCGCCCGCCTCGCGTTCCACCGTAATCCGCTCCCCGAAGCCGCTGGTCTTTACCTCCGGATTGACGCGCTCCAGCAGTTCCAGAAAAACCCGCGAGAACCGCCGGTCCCCGGTTTCCGGCGTTTCCGGGTCGAGGAAGCGCCGCAGCGTTTCGCTGTGAAACTCTTCCAGGCGGAATTTGAAGACCCCGGCGAACATATTCTTCGCGTCCTTCTCAAATTCCGCCAGCGCCGCGCCCCGCCGTTCCGCCCGCTCCCGATTCGCCGCGATAAAGCCGCCGTATTCACGGACCATACGCGCCAGGACGGACGCGAAGTCCGCCATGAAACGCCTACAATCATTCACATCCATACAACCCCCTATAGCTCAAGAGAACTTGCCGCTTTTTCCAGATCCTTGACTTTACCCAGAAAGTAGCGCTCAATTTCGGGCAGCGGTTCCTCGCACTTGCCGACAAGAAACCGGCTTGTCAGCCAACCCGATTTCGGATCGTCCCAGTCCCACGCCTTTTCAAACCACCCCTCGGGCAGCGCGGTGTTAATCTTTTCCTCCAGCGCCTTCCTTACCCTGCCCCTCATTTCCCCGTCGTACCAGAAACCAAGATGCAATTTGCCGTCATTGGGATCCGAGTAGAAAGCGAGGCGCGGTTTGTCGTCGATTTGTTTGTACAAAGCGAACACAAGGACGGCGATTAAAAGCCCGGTGGTATATCGTTTCATATCCTCATTGTGATTACCGGTACTAAAATTTTTATGGAACCGGTCAAAAATCATGATCCCCATCCCTCCGTTTCTTTTGTCCCACAAAGACCCTCAACGGCCTTGCCGCCGCCTTTTCGCTCACGCGCCCTGTCAAGACCGGCGCGCGCTTCCTTGTGAGCCGGATCAAGTTCCAGCGCCCGCGAGTAATCGGCGGCGGCCTTATCGTTATCGTCCTTCCGCTCATACGCCCTGCCCCGGTCAAAATACGCCTGCGCGGAATCCGGGTCAAGTTCTATCGCCCGCGAGCCATCCGCGATGGCCTTATCGTAATCACCCTTCTCGGAATACACCTCTCCTCGAGAGCGGTACGTTTCCGCGTTATCCGGGTCAAGTTCTATCAACTTCGAATAATCGGCGATGGCCCGGTCGTAATCGCCGTGTTCCCTATACTCTACGCCGCGGCGCCAATACGCGGCGAAATACGCGTCTTCACCATCCGGGTTAAGTTCTATCACCTTTGAGAAGTCGGCGATGGCCTTATCATAATCACCCTTCCCGGAATACACCTCTCCTCGAGAGCGGTACGTTTCCGCGTTATCCGGGTCAAGCGCTATCGACTTCGAGTAGTCGGCGATGGCCCGGTCGTTATCGTCCTTCATGCAATACGCCCAACCGCGATCACGATACGCGGCGGCATCCTCCGGGGCAAGTTCTATCCACTTCGAATAATCGGAGATGGCCTTATCGTAATCGTCCTTCATGTGGTATATACCTTCGTTTCTCCTCGTAAAAAAATATATCGCGCGCCCCGTTGTTCCCCGTAACACGGGGCCGGCCCAAAGGCCGCGGGTCTGGCCTTTTACCAAAAACTTGACTTCACGCCCAATGTGGGGCCGTCGCCTCGCTGGGGCGGTTCGGCCCCCCGGCGCGGCTTCCGGCCGCCGCCGGGAACCACAGGCCAATCCCCGGCTTCCCCCTCCGCGGCTTCGGTAACAAACAGCCGCTCGCGGCCTCCTCTTTACGAGGCGGTCGCGTTGAGCGATACAGCATAATACCAGACCAGTATACCGCTAATTTGAATAATGTCAAGGCCCCATTATGCTGTTTGGACTATGTTTACTGTGTGGGTTTTAAGGAAAATCTAAAATCCGAGCTGATTTTTCAAGATAAGCTGGTAAAAGAGCTGGCTTTAGAGACCGGTATTAGCAGGCATACCCTGGATAATTACTTAAATCAGCGGGGGCATATTCCCGCCGCCGATATCGCGGTTAAGATCGCCCAAAACCTGGGGGTTTCGGTGGAATATCTGGTAACGGGCGATGACCACCTCCCGGGAACGGTCCCGGGCGGCCCGGAAGCCCGGGCTTTGCTGCGCGCCTTCAACCAATTAAACGAAAAAGAGCGTAAACTGGCGCTTTCCATTATCCAGTTGTTTAAAAACCAGGGGGAACACCCGGCGGAAAAACGCTGAGCGCCCGGCCCGCCCCTCGATCCCGCCTACAGCAGCCCCCCGCGCTTAATCTCCAGGTAACGGCCAATCAGGGCGGGGCTCAGGTTCGCCGCGGAACATTCCAGGGTAAGGATCCCCGAATGCTCCCAGATGGTGTAGAGCTTTTTCCGGGCGGCGAGGTACGCCCGGGCCGCGGCGGTCTCCAGTTCCTCGTCCTTGCCGGCGGGGTTCCGGGCGGCGATGGCTTCCGCCTCCGTTTCCCTCAGGCTTACCAGCAGCAGGAGATGGCGGCGGCGGACGTTCCCGATGATCCACGAAAGGGATTCGCCGTCCTCCTCCCGGAAGTTGCTGATCATGATGATCAGGCTCCGCCGCTTAAGCCGGGTGAGCGCGCCTTCCAGGGCGGAAAAAAGGGAGGAGGGGACGCTTTCGCTTTTCAGGTCGTAGAGGCCCCGCATAATTCCCGGCAGGGCCCCGATTCCCTTCCGGGGGGGAAGCCAGCGCTCCTCCGCCCCAAAGGAACCAAAGGCCACGGAGTCGCCCCGCTTCAGCGCCACCCAGGAAAGGAGGGTCGCCCCCTCCAGGGCGCTGTCAAACTGGGTCCCCGCCCCCTCCCGCCGGTGAAGGCGGTAGCCCGAGTCCAGGAGGAACAGGATCTGCTGGTCCCGCTCTTCCTCGTACTCCCGGACGATCACCCTGCCCCGCCGGCCCGTGGCCCGCCAGTCTATGGCCTTTACCGAATCCCCCTTTTGGTATTCCCGGAGGCCCATGAATTCCATTCCCTGGCCCCGCTTTCGGACGCCCCCGGTTTCAGACCGCTCCAGCGCGGCCTTGAGGTTCCCCGCGCCCCGGGCGAGTTTTTTAAAGTCCGGGAAGGTCCTGCCCCGGCTTACCAGGGGATGGATCACCTTGAGCCGCCAGCAGCCCAGAAAGGAGCGGAGCATAAGCTGGGTTTCGGGGAATTCCCAGTTTCCCCGCTCCAGGGGCAGGACCTCGTAGGTAAAGCGTACGGCTTTGTCCCCGGGGCCGCCGGCCGCCGGTTCCCTGAGCGCGGAAACGCTGATCTTCGCGGGAAAGGCGTCCCCCCCCGCCGGAAGCGAAAGGGCCTCCATGCCGTCGGGGTACAGGTCAAAGAGCCGGAGGCCCCCGGGGAGGAGGCCGCCTCCTCCCCGGCGGATGGTCAGGGTAACGGGGCTTTTTACCCCCAGGGCCAGGACGCCGGCCATGGAGCGTTCCACCCGCGACCGGTCGGTGAGCAGGAGCAGGGCGAGCAGGTCCAGGATGATCAGGGGTAGGGCGATCATCCCCGCGAGAAGGCAGACCAGCGACGAGGTTTCGGAAAAAAAGGCCCCGGCCCCCAGGAAAAGAAAACCCAGGGCGGCGCAAAAGAGAACGGGGCCGGGAGTAACCAGGGCCTTCCTCATACCCGCGGCGCTTCCACGGTGGAGAGGATCTGTCCCACAATCCGGGCTTCCGTTAATCCCTCCAGGTCCCCCTCGGAGGAAAGGGTAAGCCGGTGGGCCAGGACGGGAACCGCCAGGGCCTTGATATCGCCGGGGATGATAAAGTCCCGGCCCTCGAGCAGGGCCCGGGCCCGGGCGCAGCGGATCAGGGAAAGACTGCCCCTGGGGCCGGCGCCGCATTCCAGGACCGGGATGGAACGGGTGGCCCGGCACAGCCGCACCGCGTAATCGATCACCGCCCCGTCGCAGCGGACCCGGGCCGTCAGGTCCCGCAGTTCGGAGAACTCTTCCGGGCTCAGGACGGCCCGCAGCCCCGCGGTGGAAAGTTCCGCCCCGCTGATGCCCGCTAAAACCTGGCTGACCATGGCCTTTTCCTCCTCCTCCGGGGGATAGCCGGCCAGGGCTTTCATCAAGAACCGGTCTTTCTGGGCGTCCGGCAGGGGATACGTTCCCTCGTGCTCAAAGGGATTTTCCGTGGCCAGTACCATAAAGGGCTTTGGCAGGGGATAGCCGACGCCGTCCAGACTTACCTGGAATTCCTGCATGGCCTCAAACAGGGCCGCCTGGGTTTTGGCGGGGGAACGGTTGATCTCGTCGGCGATAAAAAGGTGGGTAAACACCGGCCCCTTCCGGGTGATAAAGTTCCCCCCCGAGGCGTCCAGGACCAGGGAGCCGGTGATGTCGCTGGGCATCAGGTCCGGGGTAAACTGAACCCGCCGGGACTCCCCACCGATGGCGGCGGCGGCGGCCCGGACCAGCAGGGTTTTTCCCAGGCCGGGAACCCCCTCCACCAGAATATGCCCCCCCGCGAGGAGGGTGATCAGGAGCTGGGATACCAGTTCATCCTGGCCTATGAAGGCCTTGGCGATTTCCCGTTTTACCTCCGCCAGCGCCTCCGCGGCGGTTTCAATCGTATAGTTCTTCATGGTTTCTCCGGTTTATAGATTTCGTTGCGGGTATGTAAAGCGCCGTATTTTTTAAGAAAACGCCCTTCCGCCAAAAACCGTTCCCGGAGGGGCTTGCCGGGAAGTTCCGGCGCGGACCGGGGACGGCCAAAGAGGGGGATCACCATCCAAAAGCCGGTGATGATCAGGAACCCGGCGGCGGCCAGAAAGGCCGCCGGGTTTCCCCGGTCCAGCAGGGCCCCAAAGAAACGCCGGTCCTGTCCCAGGTCCCGGAAGGAGAGGACCCCCCCGGCCTTGCCGGGTTTTAGCAGCAAATTCCAGGTTAAGTTCGCGTTGTCCGTACCCCGGAGGGAAAAGGAACGGAGGAAAAAGGCCTGGCCGGTAACGGTAAGCCTGCCTTTCCCCACGGGCAGGGTTACCAGCCGTACGGCCCCGGCGCTCCGCAGAACCTCCACCCCGGCGACACCGCCGTTTCCCCTTAGTTTTTCATCCTCAACGCGTAAACCCTTTGTCCTGTCCAGATTAAAGGGGCTGGTATCCTCGACAAAGAAGCGCTCTTCCCCGGGATCTTCGGCAATCCCAAAGCCCTCAAGGTAGTCCTCCAGGTCCTCATCCGGGGAGTCCCAGGAAATAACCAGGGTCCCCCCGTTTTCCATCCACCGGGTTAGGGCGGCCCTACTTCGCGGGGCGCCGGTTTCGGACCAGTCAAAACAGGAATTTTCGATGAAGACCGTTTTTTCCGGCCCCGCGAGGACCGCGGCTATATCCCCCTCGCTCAAAACCCGGTTCCCGATCTTCGCCGCGTCCATCCAGCGGTCCAGGACCAGATAGGGGTTGGAAAACGCGTCCCGGGAGGGGGGAGTCAGCCGGTCCTCCCGGACCCTTTCCAGCTGGGTCGCGCAGAAGAGGACCACCAGGGTCAAAAGAAAGAGGGCGCAAAAAAAAGGGACCCCTGGTTTCACCCTCTTCCCTCCCGCGGGGTTTCTATCATCCCCCGGCAGTCGCGAAGGGAGGTCTCAAAGCTTTCTTTTTCCGGCTCCCGCCCACCGTAAGCGAAGGAAACCCACCGCCGTATAAAGTTTTCCAGGGCGGCGAGCCGCGCCGGATCCCCGCCGGGCCGCCCTTCCGCCTGTCCGGCGGCGCTTTCCCTCCGGGCCAGGGCCAGAACCTCGTATTCGGTGGCGTCCCCGGGGATAAGCCGCCGGGTTCCGGCGGAAAAGGCGGCGATAAAGGCCCGCAGACACAGGGCCCAGGCGTTCCGGACCCGCCCAGCCCGGTGAAGGACGGCGGCCTTGTCCAAAAGCGCCGCGGGATCCGCGGAATCCGCCGGTTCCGGGGAGGCCTCCGGGCCCCCGCCGCGGCGCTTCCCGGTTTTGACCGCCAGGCGCCGCCGCCGGTACGCCGCGTACGCCCCCGCCGCCAGGGCGGCCGCGGCGGCGCTTATCAGCGCCGCCCTGAGGATCAGGCCCAGAATTTCCCGCGGATCGGGAAAGTCCCTCAGGGCGGGAAAACCGGAAAATGTTTTATCCCCCGGGGGTTTCTTTTTAAACCGGATCTTCCAGCCCGGTTTGGTGGTCCCAAAGTCCGGGGACGCCAGCACTTCCCCCAACAGCGCGGCGTCGGCTTTGTCCGCGGGAGGGGGCGAAAAGACGGCTTCCGTCCCCTTCCCCGCCGGGCCTCCCGGTGGGGCGGGCTTTTCCCCGGCGGAAACCGCCGGTTCCGCGGCGTTCGCGGGGAGACCGGGGAACGCGGCCATTACCGCCAGGACCCAAAACGCAGCGGTGAAGGCGGCGGGGCGCCCCCGGCCGGGGGGAGGCTTTTTCTCACCCAGCCCCTTAAAAAGCAGCTCCAGGTCCCAGCCCTCGGTTTCCACCCGGCTGTTGATATAGAGACCAAAGCCCATACAAACATAAAGGGATTCGATCAACACCTGGTTTATCCAGGTTACGGTCATCAGGACACCCGCGATCTCCCCGATACCGCCAAAAAACCAGGGAAAAGAGAGTTCCCCCAGGGTATAGATAAAAACCAACTCCCCCAGACCCAGCGCCAGTTCCAGGCCCAGGCAAATAAGGGTGAGGGTAAACCCAAAGTCCAGTCCGTTTTTACGCAAGAGCCGCTTACGCTCCCTCAGCCGTTTTCCCCTCAGTTTTTCCAGTACCGCGATGGGCATCTGGGCCGACCGGAAGGGGGAAAAACGCCGCCACAGCAGGTCCCCGGGAAGGCCCCGGAAGAGGTTTGCCCCCAGACCCTTGAACAGCTGTTTAACCGGGGAACGGGGTTCAAAAAAACGTACCGAAACCACCTGGAGGGCAAAACGATCCAGGAAGGGCAGAAGCCACCACAACACAAGGCCCCCAACGCCGGAAACCGCCGGGGGCAGAAACCGTACCCCCAGGGCGCACAGGGTCAGCGGCAGGCCAAAGAACAAAAGCAGGGCTTTCCCGTTGGACCGCCAAAGGAGTACGCCCATTTCCGCCGCCTCCCAGCCGCCGCGCCGGCGGAGGGCCACGGGGATCCGGGTTGTGAAAACATCCGGGCTCACGGTTTTCCGCCGGACCCCAGGAAATAAACGATCAATAGGACGATCATCCCCAGCCCGGCCCCATAGTGGACGGCCTGGGAAATTTCATGCCGGGAGGACCAGAAAGCCTCGATACAGGCCGCGATGACCAGCATAAGGGCGCTGCCCGAGATGATCGGCAGGGCGGTCTTTCCCGCCTCCCGGAGGGATTCGCCCCGGCTCAGTCCCCGGGTGATAAAAAGCCTGTACCCCAGGAGCAGCCCCCCCTGGGCGGCCAGAACCAGGGCCGTCAGCTCAAAGCCGGAATGTCCGACGATAAACGAAAAAAACGTTTCCTGGTATCCCTTATTGATAAGGTGGGCCGCGGCGGCGCCCGCGAAGATCCCGTTAAAGGCCAGGATCAGGACGCTGCCTATTCCCGCCAGGATTCCCCCCGCGAAGGCCCGGAAGGCGATGGTGATGTTGTTGTACACATAATAGCCGAACATATCCGCGTCGGTACTAACCTCCCGGGGCTTAAGAAAATGGTCCCCCCGGGGATTGTACAGGGCCTCCAGACTGGCGGCGGTCCGCCGGGACATAAGCTCGTACACAAAACCGGGAAACCGGAGGCAGATCAGGGCGCTGAACAGGGCCAGGCCAAAAAAAATAAGGAAACAGGCCCAAAAACTCCGCCACTGGGAACGAACCGCCCGGGGGAAGGTCTGGAAGATAAAACGGGAGAATATCCGCCAGGAAAAGGGTTCCCCCCCGTAGAGGAGCTGGTTTCCTTCCATAGTTAAGCGGTTGAGCCTCTCGATCAGGGCGGGGTCAAAGCCGTGGGATTTCGCGGTGTTTAGATCCCCCGCCAGTTTCCGGCAGGCCTGGGGGAACCACGCGGCCCGGGGCGCGGCCGCCGCCTCCACCGTTCCCGCCGCCGTCTCCGCCGGGGGCGCTTTCTTTCTTAGCAGGGCCGGATTCGCTATTACCCGTTCCAGTTCCCGCCATTCCCCTTCCCTTTTTTCAATAAAGCTCCGTTGGGTCATGGGGACTCCAGGGTCCGGGCTATGCCCAGGAGGTACTCCGCCGGCGCCGCCTTCCCGGCGTCCGCGTCCCAGGCGCCCAGGGAGGCCGCCAGGGGCCGGGCAATCTCCCCCGCCCGGGCGGGTCCCAGCAGGGGGTAGCGGCGGGCAAACATCAAAATTCCCTGTTTTTCCTCATAGGACAGGGCCCGGCCGGGGACGGCGGGGGGGATCCGGGCAAGCCAGGACAGCGGTTCCCGCCGGTCCGGAGCCTGGGACTGCCAGGTATGGATCACCAGGGCGCCCGCCGCCCAGTCTCCCAGGCGGCGGAACCCCGGACTAACGTTGACGGTGATAAAGCCGATGAGGAAGAGGCCCATAAAGCCGTCCACAAAACGGAGGAGGTTCCTGATCAGGGAGGAGCCGAAATTCACCGGGGAACCGTCCACGGAGATCACCCGGATTCCCATGAACCTTTTCCCCGGACTTTGGCCCCGGAAGAGCTGTTCCCAAAACACATGGTAAAACCACTCCAGGGCGAACCAGGCCAGCATGATAAACCAAAAACCCATCATCCGGTTCAGGATAAGCCAATGAAGGATCGTCAACACCGCGAGGAGAGTCCATTGAAAGGCCGTGTCGATACCGTAGGCGCAGGACCGGATTAAAATCCCCGCGGGGTAAAGGTCATAGGCGATACCCTCCGGGGTTTGAGAGCGGATAGCGGTGTCCCTTAGCGTCCCGGTCATCCGAATACGGCGCTCATCGCGGCCGCCGGCAGGGTGATCAGCAGGCTGAGACCGACCAGGCCCAAAAAAATGATCGTCAGGACACCGGTAAAGGTCCACAGGGATTTGTTGTTTTTAAAGGCCTGTTCCAGATCGGCCTCGTCCCCGGAGTGAAGGTAGGCGCGGAGTTTTCCGCCGAACTGGAAGATAAAAACCGCGGGGAAAAGACCGATTATCTCCACCACAAGGAAGATTCCCAGCAGGAAGGGGACCCCCAGAGACTCAAAACCCGGGACGCTCATGTTCTGAAAAGCCACTAGGACCGTGATAAAATTCACCGCCCCCAGACCCAGAAAAATAAAGCCCGCGACGCCGATAAACCGGAGCCAGGGAGCGGCCCCCTTAAGATAAAAGAGCGTGTTTTCCGTTAAAACCCGCTGAGCCAGGGGTTTAACGGCGCTAATCTCCGTTTGGGGGCTCGCGTAGGGGTTTTCATTACCGTCTGCCATCATAACCTCCGCCCCAGTATGACGGGGTTTTCGTTTTTTTACAAGCCGCCGCCCCTGGCCGGGGTTACCCTTCGGCCTTCCGGTCAGCTTTCCGGTCGGTCTTCTGGATGATCAAAAGGTGGTTGATCGCCTCCATGATAAAGTCCCTGTACTCCGGCTTAAGGGCGTCGTAGAGGGCCGCCACCTTGGCGTACCGGGTATCGGTGTCCTCGGTAAAAACCGGCTCCTCCCCCCTTCTAAGCCACCGGTCGCTTACCTTGAATGAGTCGCAGATCAGCTTGATGGTCCGGTCATTGACAACCCGTTTTCCCGTTTCAATACAGGCAAGCTGGCCCGAGGAAATGGCGATAACCCGGGAAAATTCATTTTGGGTAAGACCGATTGTCTTCCTAAGTTTTTTTATCCGTTGATTAACTGAATCGTCCATACCTATAGTATAACATAAACATTTCTGACTATGCAAGTAATATTTTGCCGGTCCTAACCGCCCCGCCCCGGCCGCCGAAAAAGCGTTGTTTCCGGGCGCGCCCGGGGAACGGCTCTCCCCGCCCCGGAGGGCGGGGCATGGATCTAGCGGGCGGAATCCAGGCGGGCGATGTAGGGAATGTACTTTTTATCCGAATCGGCGATATGTTCCACGATCCAGTTCATCAAGTACCGGGAAAACTCCCCGGGGTTGGGGTTGTCTTCCCGCTCAAACATCTTTGCCTGCCGGACCACTTCGTTAACAAACTCCTCGTGCTGCCGTTTATGGATCTCAAATTCGGGGTAACCGGCCTTTTTCATAACCGCCTCTTCCGCGGCGAAGTGGGTTTTTACGTAATGAACCGCTTTTTGGATGGTGGTCAGGAAAGCCACCTTGGCGACCACTCCCCCTATCTGGCAGTGGGATATAAATTCGCCGGTTATCCTGATCAGCTCCTTATGCTGATCGTCAATTTGATCGTTCCCTACCGAAAAATCCTCCCGCCATTCAATTTGAGCGTCCGGCATTTTTTACTCCGTTTGGTACTTTCCCTTAGAGTACCCCGCAAAGGGAGGAAGAACAAGACCGTTTCGCCGGACCTGTTCCGGCCGCCCCCGGGGACACGTTATGTTGATTAAAACGGGAGACGCTTCCGCCTCGCGTTGAAGGGGGCAAAACATTTCATTGACATGATGGGGGCAAGATTATATCCTTCTTTATTTGTATGGTTACCAGCAAACAGGTGGCGAAAATGGCCGGCGTTTCCCGCGGCACCGTGGACCGGGTTATAAACAACCGGGGAATGGTCAAGGAATCAACCCGGCAGAGGATCCAGGAAATAATCCGCCGCCTGAATTATAAACCCAGCCGGGCCGGAAAGGTGCTGGTAAGCCATCAAAAAAAGCTCAAAATCGGGTGCATCATTATTAAGGCCCAAAACCCCTTCTATGACGACCTTTACCGGGGGATTACGCTCAAAGTGGAAGAGTATTCCTCCTACGGCATTGAGGTTATCGTGGAAAGGGTGGATTTTTGCGGCGAAAGCCAGCTCCGTTCCATCAAGACCCTGCTGAACCGGGGGATCAACGCCCTGGTGATCCAGCCCATGAACGACCCCGCGGTGGCCGAAAAACTCGCCGCGCTGGCGAGGCGGGGGCTTCCCATCGTGACCACCAACACGGACATTGAGGATTTTGACTCCCTCTGCTATGTGGGGAACGATTTTTTTACCTGCGGAAAGACCGCGGCGAACCTTTTGGACCTGATCACCGGGGGAAAATGCGCTATCGGCGTTGTTACGGGGTTCGGCAAGGCCCGCTCCCATTCAGACCGGGTGGCGGGCTTTCGGGAGTACATCGCGGGCAGGCCGGAAATGCGCGTCCTCGCGGTGAAAGAAAACTTTGACGATGACACAAAGTCCTTTACGGTAACCCGGAGGCTTATCGCCGCCCATCCGGAGATGGACGCCCTGTTTCTTGTGGCCGGGGGCGTGCGCGGGGCGGGGAAAGCTCTCAAATCCTTCCCGGACCGGCGGATCAGAACGATCTGCTTTGACGATGTGCCCACAACCAAAGAACTGATACGGGACGGGACCATTCTGGCGGCCATATGCCAGCAGCCGGTCCGGCAGGGAAGCCTTTCGCTGGAGGTGCTTTTTGAGTACCTGATTGACGGCAAAACGCCGGTGAAAAAAAAGCTCTACACCGATATTCAGATAAAATTGAAATCGAACCTCGATTTATAGCGTTTTAGCGTTTTTTCCTGTTTTTCAAAAATTTCGCTTGACTTCTTGCCGGATTAGGTATATTCTACAGTAGCGTTCACGTGAACGGAAATCAGTGAGTGTATGGAGGTAATATGATGAAACGGTTTTGGCCCGCAAGCGAGGGGAGGAAGTTTCCCCTTCCCCTCGCGCTGGGCCTGATTATGGCGCTTTTTTTCGGCGCCTGTCAAAAAAAAGACAGCGGCGGCGGGATTTCGTTAAGCGCGATCCCCAACGCCGGCGCCTACCCTGAGGGCGGCCACTACAAAGCCGGGGGAAAATCGGACAAACCTGTTCGAATCGCGTTTCTTGGATGGGCGAACAATCCTTTCCATGACGAAATACAGAAAGGAGTCGAGGCGGCGAAAACCTACCTCGCGGCGTATAACTGTAGCGTGGAATACGTTGTCATGGGTGAAGACATTACCCTGCCCTACGCCGTCGCGGCGATAGAGAACGCCATCGCCAAAAAGTACGACGGGTTTGTGTGTATACCGGCCTTTGACGGCACGGAGGTTCCGATAAACAGGGCCGTTGATGAGGGCATTGTGGTGGTCACGACGGTGGCCGAAAGCACCAAGCCCAGCAAACGGCTGGCTTTCTACGGGCAGAACGGCTATGACGCCGGAACGCTCGCGGGAAAACTTATCGCGGACCACATGGGCGGCCAGGGAAAACTGGGGATCATTACCGGCGTTCTGGGGGTTACGCAGCACGAAACGCGAAAGAACGGCGCGGCGGATTACATCGCGCGAAACAGCCCGGGGATCACGGTGATAGGCGTGTGGGAAAACAACGACAAGGCCGAAACCGCCTATTCCCTCACCAACGACATGCTGACGGCCAACCCCGATCTAAAGTGTATCTATGTAACCGCCGGCGGGCCCTTTGGCGCCGCCAAGGCGATACAGGACGCCGGGCTTACCGGAAAGGTCGGTGTTTTTGGCTTCGACTGGCTGCCGGATTCCCTTAAGTATGTCGCCTCCGGTGATATGAGCGCCTTAATCAGCCAGGACCCGTTTGGGATGGGTTTTGATACCTGCGTCATGGTATACAACAACGTGGTGTTTGGGACAAAGCCGGAATCGGATATCATTTACAATGAACCCCTGGTGGTAACGCCGGACACCATTGCCGAATTGGTTCCCGACTTCAAGCCCTGACAGGCGGCCAACAACTTTTCATGGCGCGGAAGGACATTCCATTCCGCGCCGCGAAACCCTGGGGAGAGGCGGCCGTGAAACCGCGGTTTCGCGGCCTTGGATGTAAATGGAAAAACCCCGTCCTGGGACCGGTTTTTCCAAGGGCCGGCGCGAAACCAGCCGGGTTTCGCGGCCGGCCCGGGAGATTTGAAGTATGAAAAACGGAGGCCTGGCCTTGCCGGGCGGGAAAATAGTTAAAGCCGACGAACTCGGCATTTTGGCGGCGCTCGCGGTATTGTGCGTGTTTCTGTCCCTGTACAGTCCCTACTTTCTTTCCGTCACCAATATTATGAACGTGTTACGCCAATTCGCGATCTACGCGATTCTGGCGACCGGGGAAGCCATGATAATTATCTCGGGCGGGCTGGACCTGTCCGTAGGCACCTTAATGGGCCTTATGGGGGTGGTCTGCGCGTATATGACAACCAATCTCGGCGCGCCCGCCGCGGCGGTTTTTCCGCTGGTCCTGGTTTTCGGCGGCCTTTTCGGCGCTTTCAACGGCCTGCTTGTTACCAAGGTCGGCATGAATCCCTTCATCACCACCCTGGGGACGCAGAATATATGCCGGGGGCTGGCCCTGCTTATCACCGGCGGAACCCCCATCTGGTTTGAATCGAGACTGGGGTACATTGGCGGCGGTTATGTTGGTCCCGTACCGGTTTCCGCGCTTGTCATGCTGATGGTTGCCGCGGCCTTTGTGGTCATCACCAGGAGGACGGTGGCCGGCAGAAACCTTTACGCGGTGGGAAGCAACGAGAAATCGGCGCGGCTTTCCGGCATCAGGGTGGATCACGTTAAAATGATGGCCCATGTCATCATGGGCGTTCTCGCCGCACTCTGCGGCGTGATTCTCGCGGGGCAGCTCAAGTCCGCGGACCCCCAGGGCGGCGCCGGAAACGAGATGCACGCCATAACCGCGGCTATCATAGGCGGAACAGCCCTCTCCGGGGGTAAAGGCTCCATCCTCGGCGTGATCATCGGGGCCTCGTTGATGGGGGTGCTGCGGAACGGCCTTGTGCTGCTCAGCCTTCCGAGCTATTGGCAGATCATATCCGTGGGCGCGGTCATACTCCTGGCGGTGGCCTATGACAGCTTTAAGTCAAAGCGGGAAGCGAAATAAGGTAACGCGATGGGTGAGAAAATCGTTGACATAAAAGGAATTACCAAGCGTTTTCCCGGCGTAACCGCCCTGGATAAAGTGGACTTTGATCTGTACAGCGGGGAAGTCCACGCCCTGGTGGGGGAGAACGGATCGGGAAAATCCACGCTGATGAATATCATATCCGGCGTTTACCGGCAGGATGAAGGCCGCCTGTGGATCCTTGGCGGCGAACGACGCTTTAAGGACACCAGGGACGCCCGCGCCAGCGGCGTGGCCACGATCTTTCAGGAGCTGTCCCTGGCCGCCGATCTCAGCGTAACCGAGAATATCTTTATGGGCGGCCAAATAACAAACAGGCTGGGATTTATCAACAAAGCGGAGACGCGGCGGCAATGCGATGAACTTCTCCGGGAGTACTGTATAAAGGACGTGAGTCCCGATGACATCGCGGGCAGGCTGAGCCTTTCGCGGATGCAGCTTATCGAGATTATTAAATCCATACACCTTAACGCGAAGATTCTCATTATGGACGAACCAACGGCGGCCCTTACCAACGCGGAGACGGAACTGCTGTTTGAGCATATCCACCGGTTAAAACAGAAGGGCCGCGGCATTGTGTTTATCTCCCACAGGCTCAACGAGATAAAACAAATAGCGGACAGGATAACGGTATTGCGCGACGGCCGGCGTATTCGTACCGAACAAAACGAGGAATTCAGCGTCGAGGAGATAATCTCCACCATGGTGGGAAAAGCCTTTGACGGCGCCAAAAAACGGGAGAGCCGGGCGGGGGATGAAACCGTTCTTGAGGTCAGGAACCTTACCAGCGGGCGGCTCCACAACATCAGCTTTAGCCTAAAGAAGGGCGAAGTGCTGGGTATCACCGGACTTGTGGGCGCGGGCAGGACCGAGCTTCTTCAAACACTGTTTGGGGATACGCGGTATGACAGCGGGGAAATATACCTTCACGGACAGAAGGCCAGCCTGGGTTCCGTAAAAAGTTCCATTGACCACCGTATGGCGCTTGTTCCGGAGGGCAGAAAAACCCAGGGCTTGTTCACGAAACTCAGCGTGGAGGAAAATATCGCCGTCGTGAACCGCATGTATACCAGCACGTTTGGTTTTATCGCGGGCGGGGAAATTCAGAAAAAAATCAACGATGTGCGGCAAAAACTGTCCATCAAGGCGTCCTCACTGTCCACGGAAATTGTCAATCTTTCCGGCGGCAACCAGCAGAAGTCCATCATCGGCAAGTGGTTAATCAACGATCCCGAGATTCTGCTGCTTGACGAGCCCACCCACGGGATAGATATTGGGGCGAAGAGCGAGATATACAATATAATTGACGACCTGTCGCGGGAAGGCGTCAGCATTCTTTTGGTATCGTCGGAAATGCCGGAAATATTGACACTGGCGGATCGTATTCTTACAATGTACCGGGGACGCGTTAACGGCGAACTGGTCAATAAAAATATAACCCAGGAAGAAATCATGGCTTATGTTACCAATCAGGTTAAATAAGCCCCCTGTGTTCCCGCTATGCTAAAGGAGGGTACGATGAAAAACATTCTCTGCTATGGCGATTCCAATACGTTCGGCTGGGACCCCGAGGAGTCCCGCAGGCCGGACAGGGACCAAAGATGGCCCGGGGTGCTGGAAAAAGAACTGGGTGCGGACTATCATGTCATAGAAGAGGGCTTGCCCGGCCGCACCACGGTTTTTTATGATCCCGTGATGAATCTGATAAGCGGGCTGGATTACCTGTACCCCTGCCTCTATTCGCACCAGCCCCTGGACATGATAATCATCATGCTCGGTACCAACGACCTTAAATACCTGTTCAACGCCGCGCCCTTCGACGTTTTTCAGGGGCTGGAACGCGTTGTCAAAACCGCGTTGTACTTTGAATCCGACCTCAGCGACGCGCGCCCCCAATTGTTTCTGGTATCGCCGGCGCGGATTATCGCCCCCAAGGCCCAGTTTACCGACATGTTCCGCGGCGCGGAGGAGAAGTCCCTGGGGCTCGCGGCCCAGGTGAAGGCGCTGGCCCTCAAGTACGGCGCCCTGTACCTGAACGCCGCGGATATTGTTGAGCCCAGCCCCGCGGACGGCATACATTTTAACATCGCTTCCCACCGGATACTGGGTAAACGGGTGGCGGAGGCGGCGCGGGACTATTTCGGGAAAAAATAGCGGCGCCGGGATTTTCGCCGCGCCCCAAACCGCGCCTATCGTGAACACCCGCGGGCCGGGATCGGGGGGTTCCCTTCGGCGGGGGCCGTTTCGGGAACAGCCCGGCGGCCGGCCGCCCCGTTCGCCGGCGGGCAAGGCCGGGCGGGGCTTGATCCATCGGCGTCCCCGGCGGAGGGCTTGAGTTTTTCCCCGTTTAATACTATACCTATCATATACGCCGCCGGGGAATGGATTTTCCGGGACGGCGTAAAAGAGGAGTAACCATGCAAGTAAACGAATTAAAACACGCCGGTTTGAGGAAGTGGATCGAGGAGGCCGCCGCCCTCATGGGCCCCGATTCGGTGGAAGTCTGCGACGGAACCCAGGCCGAATACGACCGGATGATTAAGACCCTGCTGGACGCGGGGCTCGCCGCGCCGCTCAAGGCCCGGCCCAACAGCTTTCTGTTCCGGTCGGACCCCTCGGACGTGGCCCGGGTGGAAAACCGCACCTACATCGCCAGCGAAAGCCAAAACGACGCGGGTCCCACCAACAACTGGATTGACCCCGCGGAGCTGAAAAAGACCATGACGGACCTGTACCGGGGCAGCATGAAGGGCCGGACCATGTACGCGATTCCCTTCTCCATGGGCCCGGTGGGGTCGAACATCGCCAAAATAGGCGTGGAAATTACCGATTCCCCCTACGTGGTGGCCAACATGCACATTATGACCCGGGTGGGAACCAAGGTTCTGGATGTGCTGGGAAGCGACGGCTTCTTTGTGCCCTGCTATCATTCCGTGGGCAAGCCCCTGGCCGCGGGGGAAAAGGACAACGGCCAGTGGCCCTGCGCCCCCATGGAGCACAAGTACATTTCCCACTTTCCCGAAACCCGGGAGATCTGGTCCTACGGTTCCGGCTACGGAGGCAACGCCCTCCTGGGCAAGAAGTGCCTGGCCCTGCGGATCGCCAGCGTCCTGGCCCGGGACGAGGGCTGGCTGGCGGAGCACATGCTGATCCTCAAGATCACCAGCCCCAAGGGGGAGGTGAAGTACATCACCGGGGCCTTCCCCTCGGCCTGCGGCAAGACCAACCTGGCCATGCTGATCCCCACCCTGCCGGGCTGGAAGGTCCAGACCGTGGGGGACGA
>JAIRPD010000091.1 GCA_031257195.1 Treponema sp.
AAACGGGCGACTTCCTGTACCAGGGTATCAATGTTATCCCGGTTCTGCCCGGAAAGCTCGTTTACCCTGCTCACGGCGATATTGATCTGATCCGCGCCCGCGGCCATTTCGTTCATGCCCTGGGTGATCTCCTGGGTCATCCGCTCCAGGTTTTTGCTCTCCTGAATCACTTCCTTGCTGCCCTCAAGCATCTCCCTGGAACCGCTCTTTACCTGCTGGGTGATCTCGTTCACCATGCTGATGGCCTCCAGTACCTGCTTGCTTCCCGCGGCCTGCTCCTCCATCGCGTTCCGAATATTCTCTTCCTGGTCCGCCACGGTCTTTACCCCGGAGTCAATGGCCTCGAATCTGTTCAGCACATTGCCGGTGGACTTGGTGATCTTGTCGATGGATTCCTTGATCTTTTTCAGCACCGCGCCGATGGTCTTGCTTTGCTTGCCGGAATTTTCCGCCAGTTTACGGATCTCGCCGGCCACCACCGCGAAGCCCTTGCCCGCTTCCCCGGCGTGGGCCGCCTCGATGGCGGCGTTCATCGAGAGCAGGTTGGTCTGGCTCGCGATGCTTTCCATGAGGGCGTTGATTTCCAAAAGGCCTTCGCTTTCCCGGGCGATTTTTTGAATGTCCGCCGCGACGTCCAGTAATCCCGTACGGCCCACGCCGCTGGCCTCGATCAGTTCTTCCACGCCGCCGGCGTTTTTCACCAGCGTGTTGGTAACGGACTGGATGCTGGCGAGCATCTCCTCGATGGCGCTGGAAGACTGGCTTACGCTGTCGGTCTGATGTTCCACATGGCCGTTAAGTTTGTTGATATTAACGGTAATCTGTTCCATCGTGGCGTTGGTTTCGGTAACGCCGGCGCTCTGGTTGATTACCTGGGTCTTGATACTCTGGATGGTGGCGGCGATCTCGTTTATCGCGGCGGCGGTCTCGGTCATGTTGGTGGAAAGTTCCCCACCAATGTCAGAGAGCCTGGCGCTCTGTTTTTTAATGGCGATGATCAGCTTTTTGATCTTGTCCAGGGTTTGGTTAAAGTATTTGGCCAGGTCCCCTATTTCATCCTTTGATCGGATGTTGATGGTTTTTGTGAGGTCTCCCTCCCCCTCGGATATATCCCTGAGCATATCCGCGGTTTCAACGATGGGCCTGCTGATGGTTCGCGCGAAGAAGACCGACGCGGCGGCCACCGCCGCTGTTGTAATCAAGACGATCACAACGGATATACGGATAAGCTCATACACCGGGGACAGCACGTTTTTTTCCGAGACGGCGACCGCCAGGCTCCAGCGGGCTTTGGTCTTTCCTATGTCAAAGGGCGCGGTATAGGCGTCCATAGTCACCTTGTTCTTTTGGTCGTAGATGGTCCAGGCAAAGGGCTTTCCCTCGCGGACAGCGTTGATCAGATCCTCGAAATGGCCGCCGCTCATGTCCTGTTCCGTGTCGGTCATGTTTTTTCCGATGCGGCCGGGATCAAAGTGGGCGACAATAGCGCCGCCCTGGGTAAATAACGCGGTTACCCCGTCCCCAAAGGGTTTGATCGCCATCAATTTGTCCTGAATCGAGTCCAGGCTGAAATCAATCCCCACGACGCCCACCGTTTGCCCGTTGACATTTATGGGAGCCGCGAGACTGGTCATTAAAATATCCTTGCTGCCTACGGTGTACATAAAAGGTTCCAGGACAGCTTCGTTCCCGCTCTTCAGGGGTATCTGGTAATAATCGGCGTCATTGTAATCGGTGAGGACGCCAAAGATGAGTTCCCCGTTCTCCCAGTACCAATAGGGGGTAAATCTGCCCGCGCTGTCGCTTCCCGGGGTATTCGCGTACTGGGCGTCCATGCCGTCCAGGGCGTCCGGCTCCCAGACGGTCCAGACGCCGACAATCCCGGGATTTTCCCGCGCGAGTCCCTGCAGCATGGCGGAAATGAGGGGCCGCCGGTTTTCCAAAACAATATCGTCGTACCGGGTCATCATCTGAGCGGCGGCCCGGGCCGTATCCAGGTAAACTTCCAAAGTAACCCGTAACTGTTTACCCGTGTCTTCGGCGATGCTGACGGCGTTTTGCTCCACCAGCCTCATAATGTTGGCCCGGGAACGAAAGAGCAGCATGGTTCCCAAAAACCCTATCCCCGCCACATTGAGGACAATCATGATAAGAACCAGCTTGAACCCGATTTTCATGGCAAACTCCTTTTTAAAAAACTCATCATACCGTTAAACCGGAAAGAAAACAAGGCCGCGGACAAAAAAGCCGCGGATTGCTTTCCACCCGGCGTTTCCTAGATAATCGTGAAACGCGAAACTTCTTTTACCAGAATATCAATGTTATCCCGGTTCTGTCCGGAGAGTTCGTTTACCCTGTTCACGGCGATATTGATCTGATCCGCGCCCGCGGCCATTTCGTTCATGCCCTGGGTAATCTCCCGGGTTATTATCTCCAGGTTCTTGCCCTCCCGAATTACTTCCTTGCTGCCCTCAAGCATTTCTTTGGAACCGCCCTTTACCTGCTGGGTGATCTCCTTCACCAGGCCGATGGCCTCCAGCATCTGCTTGCTGTCCGCGGCCTGTTTCTCCATCGCCTTCCGAATGCTCCCTTCCTGGTCCGCCACAATCTTTACCCCGGAGTCAATGGCCTCGAATTTGTTCAGCGCGTTGTCCATGGACTTGGTGATCTTGTCGATGGATTCCTTGATCTTTTTCAGCACCTCGCCGATGGTCTTGCTTTGCTTGCCGGAATTTTCCGCCAGTTTGCGGATCTCGCTGGCCACCACCGCGAAGCCCTTGCCCGCTTCCCCGGCGTGGGCCGCCTCGATGGCGGCGTTCATCGAGAGCAGATTAGTCTGGCTCGCGATATTTTCCATAAGGGCGTTGATTTCCAAAAGGCCTTCGCTTTCCCGGGCGATTTTTTGAATATCCGCCGCCACGTCCCGCAGTCCCCTGCGGCCCACTTCGCTGGCGTCGATCAGTTCCTTCACGCCGCCGGAATTTTTTACCAGCGTGCCGGTAACGGACTGGATGCTGGTGAGCATCTCTTCGATAGCGCTGGAGGACTGGGCGATACTGGCGGTCTGGTGTTCCACATGACCGTTAAGTTTATCGATATTAACGGTAATCTGTTCCATCGTGGCCTTGGTTTCGGCGACACTGGCGCTTTGGCTGAGTACCCGGCCTTTGACGCTCTGGATATTGGCGGCGATCTCGTTTATCGCGGCGGCGGTTTTGGTCATGTTGGTGGAAAGTTTACCGCCGATGTCAAAGAGATTGGCGCTCTGCTCTTTAATGGTGACGATAAGATGCCGTATCTTTTCCAGGGTCTGGTTGAAGGAGCGGCCGATGTCCCCGATTTCGTCCTTGCCGAGGATATCAAGCCGCCGGGTCAGGTTTCCCTCACCGATCACCGCGAAGACCGTTATCATGGAGGTCAGGGGCCGGCTGATGGAACGGGCCATAAAGAAGATCGCCGTAAAGATGAGGAGCAGCGTCCCCGCCACAATGGGGACAGCCAGACCCAGCATCCGCATAACCGGCTCGTTGATAACGCCTATGGGGACGCCGATCAGCACCGACCAGGGAGTGGTGGTTTGTCCCACCCTAAGGGGAACCATGGTGTAGTACATATCGGCGTTGAGGAAATCGGAGTGGCTTGTAAAGGAACGGAACCTGCCTTCTTTAACGGCCTGTATCATTTCCTCCAGGTGATCCCCCGCCAAATTCACCTCGGTTTCCCGCATGTTCCCGCCAACCCGGGAGTCGTCGTAATGGCCGGCCACGATGCCGCCATTGGTGTAGACCGCCGCGACACTTCCCTCATAGGGCTGTATCTTCTTAACCTGCTCCTCAATGGCGGCGATGCTGATATCGATAAGCGCCGCTCCCCGCACCGTTCCGTCGATAATAACCGGCACCGTTACGGTGGTGATCAGAATCTCTTTCCCCTCCACCTCATAGAGATAAGGCTCGATCAGGGTCTCGTTTTTGGTCTCCCTGGCGATAAGGTAATAGTTCCCCGCCCCGGGAACCGTATAATTGAGAATGGGCGTTACGGTGGGGCCGTTCTTGCCCATGGTCCAATAGGAGATGAACCGCCCGGTGCTGTCGCTCCCCGGGGTATTCGCGTACTGAGCGTCCATGCCGTCCAGGGCGTCCGGTTCCCAGCAGCTTCCCACGCCGGTCATGTCCGGATTGGCCGTCAGGATTCCCCGCAGCATCATGTCAAAATAGAGCCGCCGATCCGAAGCCGGCAGCGCCTCCGCGCCCTCCAGCATAATGTCGCCCAGCGCCCGGGCGTTATCCAGGTACGTTTCCAGCCACACCTGAATTTGGCTGGCCTCCTGGGTGGCCAGCGTGGTAACCTCACTTTTTACCAGGGTATCTATTTCCTTCCGGGCGGACAACAGGATCACGGTCATAAGAACCCCTATGCCCGCCAGCGTGATAGCGAGGGTCATCAGAGCAAGTTTTTTACCTATTTTCACAGGGTCTCCTTATATAGTCCCTTGCTTAAAAATACTCGTAATCCAGGCTTTTTTCAAATTCTTCATTCCGCCCCGGGATCCATATCCCGTCCTCCCGGCGGAGAGATTCATGGGGTATCACGTAATTCCTGACGCGAAAAGGAGCGGCCCGTTAGGAGGGAGGGACCCGGTATCGAAGGATGATCCCGGTAGAAAGGATGGACATTGCCGGACTACCGCGTGTTGAAAGGCCGGAACCTTCAGCCATGGCTGCGCAACCTTGTGGGCGCCGCGATCCCGGCGGCCCCGCGGGATTCGTTTTCCGCCCTTAGCCGTTCCGGCTGATCTTCTGCGCCCGCAGATAATAGTCGGTCTGCCGTTTTACTTCCGAGGTATCGGCGACAAAGATCTTTCCTTTTATAAGCTGAATGCGGCCGGTTAAAAGCATCTTCCTGCCGTAGATCTCGCCCTCCGCGGCGGGAATGCCCGCCATGCCGGAAAGTTCCTTGAAGCCAAAGTTGCACTGATGGCTTTGGTTGGTGTTCACCGCGATCCGGTCTTTTTCAAGCTGTACCAAAAGGGCGTTGTACATGCGGCCCACGGGATCCGCGAGCAGGGTGGTGGCAATCTGTTTGTAGATAACCCAGATCCGCTCCGCCATGGCCGAGGTAAGCCGGGAGATCATATCCGGCTGGGCGCGGCTTACGGTTTCAAAGTTTTTGCGGTTGATCGCGAGGACGGTGCAGTCCTCGGACACCTCGGCGGTGGCAGCGCGGGGCTTGTCTTCCAGCAGGGCCATTTCACCAAAGATATTGCCCTTTTTAAGCACCGCGAGGACCATCTCCTGGTTGTCGATGATCTTGGTTATGTTGACCGTGCCGTCCTGGATAACGTAGAGTTCCTCGCCCTTTTCGCCTTCCGCGAAGATCAGGCTGTTCTTGGGATACGCGCGGACCATTTTGTCCGGCGGGTACAGGGGCTTTTGAACCTTCACCTGGGGGGCGATCTTCATCATCTTTTGTTTTACCTCCCCCAGGTTAGGCGCGCCGGGACAATGGGCGGCGTACTGCTGATAGGCGTAAAAGGCGTGGTTGTATTTTTTTTGCCCCATATAATAATCCGCCACCTGCAGGATATGCGCGGAATCGTCCCCCGCCGCGGCGGAGAGCGTCCGGCGGGAAAGCATTTTGTCCAGTTCCCGCAGGCGCTGGGAAAACTGCCGGACGATCTTGACGGCCACGGCGGGGCTGCTCTTGATAAGGCCGGGGTACTGCTCGCGCCGCACTTCCACCAGGACCACGTTGGTCAGGGCCACCAGGGTTTCGATGTAACTATAGCTGGACATGGCCGACACCGCGCCGATTATATCGCCCGCCTCGGCGATGCTTTGTTTTTCTTCTATGAGAACATCGATGTCGCGCTTTATCCGCACTTTGCCCTGCTGGATTATATAAAACCGATCGGCGTTCTGCTTTCCCTCCACCACGACGGCGGACCCTGCGGTAAAATTTAAGATAGTGGGGTGGAATGCGTCGTCCATTATTTTGCCTCCAGCTTTATACTACCAAGGTACGGCTGTTTTGTATATCGGCGGAATGGGGGCGCGTTCTTAGTAAAATGTTTCTTTCATTGACAGACGGTCAAAACAGGATTACAATGGATTATAATGAGTGAGCTGTTTGAGGAAATCGGCAAGATCGGCGTCGTGCCGGTGATCAAAATTGATGACGCGGACAAGGCCTTGCCCCTGGCGGGGGCCCTGCTTGAGGGCGGTATCCCCTGCGCGGAGATCACCTTCCGCACCGCCCAGGGGGAAGAGGCGATCCGCCGGGTTGGGGCGGGGCTGCCGGAAATCCTTTTGGGGGCGGGGACGGTGCTTACCACCGATCAGGTTGACCGGGCCATTGACGCCGGGGCCCGCTTTATCGTCAGCCCCGGCTTTAACCCCAAAGTGGTGGGGTACTGCGTAAAGCGGGGAATCCCCATCGCCCCCGGCTGTTCCACCCCGTCGGATATTGAGGCCGCTTTGGAATTCGGCCTGAGGGTGGTTAAGTTTTTTCCCGCCGAGTCCTTTGGGGGGCTGGCCTCTGTCAAAGCCATGGCCGCCCCCTACCCGGACGTTAAATTTATGCCCACCGGCGGGATCACCGTCAACAACATCGGCGCGTACCTGGCCTTCGAAAAGGTGCTGGCCTGCGGTGGTTCCTGGATGGCGGCCCCGGAGCTTATCAGCGCCGGTAAGTTTGGCGCGATAACGGCCCTCTGCGAGGAGGCGCTGAGGGTGGTGCGGAAAGCCCGCGGTTTCCCCACGGAACCACCCCGGCCCTGACAAAGCCGTCCTCCGGTCAGCCGGCGGGGTACAACGCCGGGGCGGCCCTTCTTGGGGAAGGGCTTTCCGCTAACGCTCTCCCAGGAGCGTTTTGATTTCCTGGATCTCCTTGATCAATTCGGGCCGGGGTTTCCGGCGAAGCCGGTCGGGAAGCATTTCCTTGGAGGTACATTCCACGGTGGCCACCAGGTTTTGCAGTTCTATCTCGTGGGGGTAGGCGGCGGGCATAAAGTCCGCCATGGCTTCTTCCATGTCTTCCCGTTTAATAAAAACCCGGTCCTCCATGGCGGCCAAAAGTTTAGCCCGGATAAGCAGGGCCTCCAGGTCCGCGCCGGAATAATCGTGCTTGTACTTCTTAAAAAGATCCGCCGCGGAAAAACTTCGTATGTCCAGATCCAGCTTGTGAATCAGGGTTTTAAAAAGATCTTCCCGTTCCTTGTCGCTTTCCGGGTAGAACAGGGCCAGGTGTTCTTCCGCCCGGCCCTGGCGCTTAAGATCGATGGGAACCAGATCCGGCCGGCAGGTGATGAGGAACCAGATGATCTTCCCCCGGTATTCGGTGTTTCCCATAAAACCGGCGATCTGGGCGAAGATCCGGTTGCTGGTCCCCGAATCCCCATCCTGATCCCGGTCCCCCAAAAAGGCGTCGGCCTCGTCGATCATCACCGCCACGGGGGCCATGGACTTGAGGATATTTAAAATCCGCTCCAGGTTTGATTCGGTGTCCCCCTGCCATTTGGAACGGAAGTTGCGGAACTTTACCATGGGTATGCCGATTTCCCCGGCAAAGGCGCTGACCATAAAGCTCTTCCCCGTTCCCACCGGGCCGGCGATAAGGTAGCCCATGGGAAGCACGTCGAGCCGGCCCATCTTAATCGCCCGGGCGGCGTTTTTAAACCGTTTTTTTACAAAGCCGTGGCCCGACACATGGGAAAGATTGTAATTTGTCTCCAGGAATTCCAGCAGCCCCGCCCCCTCGGTTTCGATGATCTCCTTTTTCTTTCGCCGCAGATAATCCTGGCTAAGCACTTCCGCGGTCTCAAAGTTTTCCGAGATAAGCCGGTTCAGGTTCATCAGGTTAAGGCCGCTGGTTACCGCCGCCACCTGATCGGTTTTAAGCCCCCGGTCAAGGATCAGCTTACCCTCGTTAAGCTTGGAATCAAGGAAACGTTTCCGCACCTCCGCGCTGGGGAAGGGGACGTTGACCTTGACCGTCGCCGGGGAACCCGCCAGGCGGGGGGAAATATCCGCCAGGTTTTCCGTTAAAAGGATGACCGAAATGTCCCCTTCGGTAAAAAGGGGATTTACCGCCCAGCGGTGCAAGGTAACCAGGCAAAAGCGGTCTTCCTCGTTATAGCGGCCCAGGTCGCCGGGGGGTATGATTGTTTCCGCGTAGTCGATGATCAGCGCCATCCGGCAGTGTTCCCGCTTGTCCTTGGGAATCCGGGCCAGGAAGTACTTTTCCAGGTAGAAAAAACTTTCCTCCGGGTTGGGGGACATGAATTCCGACGGGTCCGTGATATCGGGATACTTTTTACCCATGATCCGCTGGTAGTCCAGGGCCATTTCTTTATCAAGAAAAACCACCCCGCTGGACCGGTCGTAAAAGACAATGATGTTCCGGTTTCCAAAGATCCGTTCCGCTATGTAGTCCTGGATCCGGGTAAAGGTAAATTCCCCGGCGTTGCTTTTGTGGGGCAGAAAGTCCCGGATATTGCCGTGGAGGATATAGACATTGGCCGTATTGGAACCATACTTGTAGGCGAATTCCTGGGCCCATCCGGGCAGGGCGTCGATGTATTCCTGGTTTTCCTGGTAGTACCCCATGGCGCTGTTATTTCTTCCGTTCCCCGCTTAGAAAAGCCCCCAAAGCGTTCAGGTAGTTGTTTTTAATGGCCGTCTCCGCGGAACGGACCGCCCTGGTTTCCGCCTCGGGAAGGCTTGTATGCCCCTCCCGGTCGTTGATGTTGTAGGGAAAGAGTACCGTCCCCGTGGAGGTATCTGTTAGGTTCGCGTCCACCACATAGCGGACCCACCGGTAAGGGTTATTCAGGTAGCTTATCTCCTCCAGGGAAAGGGCCGCCTTCAGGGTATAACGGGAATCCGCCCCGCCGGTGCGGAAACCCGCCTTGGTCAGCGCCTCGGAAAAGGCCCCCTTGATCCGGTTTTGCCGGTCATTGTCCACCGTTACCGCGATGGGGATATTCTTCGCTATCAGGGCCGCCTCCGCCCGGTAGTCATTTCCCGTTTTAAGCGTTTCCCCCGCCATAGAGCCGGGACTTATCACGTTTCGCACGTTGACGAATACCCCGTTGGCGTCCGCCAGCTCCGCCGCCCGGTAATAGCCGGTAAAGCCCTCAAAGCTTTGCTTTTCCGCCCCGCTTAGGTTTGTCAGTTTGGCGATGGTATCCAGGTTGTGTTGTATCAACTCAAGGTAGATCAGGCTGGTTTTCGCCTTGTCCATGACCGCCAGGGCGTAAAAGGTTCCATCGGGGCTTTTCCAGACTTCTTTTATTTCGGCCCCAATCAGTGTATCCATGGCCGCCGAAGTTTTTACCGCCTGGGCGACGCCGGATTTTTCCGACCAGCTGGAACCGCTGGCCGCTACCGCCTGGGTATAGGTGTAACCGGTTTGGGTTTCGCTTTTAATCGACTGGCCAAAGATCGACGTCAGATTGACCAGGGCGCTCTTTTCCGCCGCGTCCCGGCCGGGACCGTAGCCCACCGCCGCGATATAGGCGGCCTTGTTGTACGCCGCGTAAGGGTTCGACACCCAGGATGGTTCTTCCCCGCCCTTGGCCGGAGGCCCCCCGGCGCAGGCGGCCAGCGCCGCGGATAAAACCACCGCGGCGGCACAAAATCTTATTTTAAGCATATATCCTCCGTTAAATTAAGAACGCCGGCGCCGATCCGCGCGTTTTCGTGGCGCCGCGCCATCAGAACACCCCCCCCCGCCCCGTAAAAGGTTACCGTAAAGGAGTAGATCCCCGGCGGCAGGTTGATCCCCCCCACATAGGCCTTTCCCGGAAAATACCGCCCCATCCGCAGATCCGCCCGCTCGCTGGCCTCGGCGAAGATCTGGGCCCCCACGCTCAAGAGGCCATACAATCCGGCGTTCTCCTGGGAGGTTTCCGACATCGCGTCAAAAACCGCGGCGGCAATCCCCTTGGTCAAGGCCCGCAAGACAGATCTAGTATAAATGATGTTTTTCTTTTGCGTAAAGGTGGCGGATACCACGGCGCTTATGTTTTCCAGCGGTTCCAGGTTGAATCGCTCCCCCGAATCAAGGGCCACCTCGATGGAAACAACCCGGGAAGGCCGGGAAACCATGGAGGGAAGGGCGATTTTGGCCCAGGTTCTTCCCAGGGGGACCCGGGTTACCTCCTCCTGTTTTGCCGGGGACCGGCCCGCGAAGCCGATCACGTTAAGCCGGGCCATGCCGGGGGGTATGGAGAGTTCCTCCGCCAGGGAAGAAGGCGGGGGGTGGGGGTATACCGAGGGGGCGTCCGCCATGGCGATTAGGAGCTGCCGCTGATCGATCCGGGCGTCGCTGTCCAGCCCGGCGCCCCGGTAAAAGAGCATTCCCAGGTAGCGGGCCAGCGCGGAATTGTTAAATTTAACCGGCGCTTCCGGGTTGGGGGGGATCTTCTGGTTTTTTTCCAGGGCCAGCTTTTGCATATTGGTCATCAAAACCCCGTACTTTACCGAAAGGTCCCGCAGCTTGTTGTTCATCCGCCGGATCTCTACCAGGGCGTCTTCCATGTTATTCCGGTGATAGTAATTGAGGGCGTTAAACGCGTTAAGGTAGATGTCCTCGTAATCCTCCCCGTCATATTCCCTGGACCGGTCATTGAGGAGAAGGACCCCCGCTTCCTGGCTTACGCTGACGGCGAAATTCTCCTCCATGGCCTTTTCCCCCTCCTCCAGCAGGGCGGAAGAAGCCCGGTAATCCCCGGCGTAGTGGCATAAAAGGCCCCTATCCAGGCAGTACAGGACCCTGTCCTTTTTCCGGTACAGGTCCCCGCGCCGCTCCTCCAGTGTTTTCGCGCCCAAAGAAAATTCTTCCCGTTCCACCATGCCGTCCACGGAAACAAAGGGATTGGTGGTGGCACAGGAAATAAGCAGGGCCGCTTGAAGCAGAAAGACAGCCCCCGCGGCGGCAAAGGGCGCGGCCGCGGCAAAGCGTTTTACCTGGGATAGACCGGGGCTGACCATGATTCCCCTTAGGGTTTAACGGAGGGCTTCTTGATAACCTTTTTTATCTCGTTGTATTCGCCGATCCAAACCTGACGATTGGTGTTTATGTCGGTTAGTTTCGCGGTGATAAAGTAGCTCCTGGTGGCGGTATTGTTGTAGCGGTCAATGATGGTTTTTACCGAGCCGCTCATCATAAAGTCCGCCCCTGTTTCCCTGCCCAGGGCGGCCAGGGTGGCGTCGTCGGTGTACCCCCGCTGCTGATCCATCCGTTCCGCCCGGATTTCGTCGCGAAGGCTCCCGGAGGCGACAAACTCCGCCTTGCCGCTCCGGAGGATCGACGCCTCCAGCCGCTGGGAAAGAATGGAGGTGTCGATATGCTCATCGCTGTCGTTCTTAAAACTTCCCACGATGATCACCGGCGGCCTGCCCCGGGCGGTGTTAAACTGGCTTAGCCGGGGGCCTGTCAGGCAGTCCTTGATTAGCGCGTCGCTGGCCAGGCGCAGGTCTGTGTCGTTCCAGTAACCGCTCAGATCGGTCTGGGTATTCGCCTCCACCCGGTTAACCGAATGGCCGCAGGAGGCCAGCAAAAGCGCCAGCCCGGCGCAGAACAGCGCCGCGGCCCCTTTTACGCGAACCATGCCGCCCATCACTTTTTGCCGTCCATCTGAGCTTCCAGAAGCTTAAAAGCCTCGCCGGCCTTAAACTCCGCGAAGGCCGCGGCCTCGTTCCGCTGGAACTCGGTAACGGTGGCGTTAAAGTCTTTCTTTAAATTCGCCTTGGGGTAGGAATAAAGAATATGGTAGATTCCGTTAGGATCCACCCAATACTCCACCTGATCAAAGCCCGCCACATTGGCGTTGGACCTGGTTACGGTGGCCTGCTCAAAGCGCATGAGGCTCTGGGTGCTGCCGATGGTTCCCCCTTCCTCAAGGTAACTCTTCATCGTGTCCGCCACCACGGCGCTTTTCCACTGGGCCAGTTTAGCCATGGCGTCGGTCCGGGCCAGCTGACGTTTTACCGTGTCCGTCTGGGCTTCCCGGCCGTCTCCCACCACATAGTAGAGTTCCTCCGACTGGGGAACCCGGCTCATCCATTCGGGCCGGGCAATCCCCTCGGCGCCAATGATCTTGGACCGGGGATCGTCCGCGTACGTCTTTGGTTCGGATTTGCAGGCCCAAAAACCCAAACTTGCCAGGGCCAGCGCGAAAATCAGCGCTTTTTTCATGTATTTCTCCCATTAT
Organism: Treponema sp.; assembly: GCA_031257195.1. Taxonomy (GTDB): domain Bacteria; phylum Spirochaetota; class Spirochaetia; order Treponematales; family Breznakiellaceae; genus JAIRPD01. The sequence continues at coordinate 12,218 of JAIRPD010000091.1, forward strand.
TCAAGACTAGGCCGCCGGAAAACACCAGTCCGCGGCGGCCCGGATGGTCTACGCACTCTTTATTTTTTAGTATACCCCGATTTTTGAGGAAAGTCAAGAAGCCTGTCCGCGGGCCCCGCCGCAACGGTTATGGTTTGCCCTGGAGTTTTCGCCAAGGCAAAACTCCCTGCAATCACCCCCAGCCTCAAACCCGCCGCGGAGGGCCGCCAAGGATGGCGGCTGTTTGGCTGTGTGGAGTTTTCGGCAAAGCCGAAAACTCCCAGCCCAAAATCCGCAAGGACGCGGATTTTGGGCGGTTGATATAATCAGCCATCAGTGGTATACTGCGGCTATGCATTTGACCAGTGTGGAAAGAAAGACAGCGTATCCCCCCTCCCCCCCCACGGACCACGGCCCACGGACCACGGACCACGGACCACGGACCACGGACCATTATGAGGCCGGTTTTCACTCTGTCAAGTACCTAAAAGACAATAATCCGCGGTTTCATCAAACCACCACCATCGGACAACAAAATAGTACCCAGGGACTCCTCTTTACCTCCCGGGGGAACCCCTTCGCGCCGGGAGGGAACCACGCCGGCCGGCGGGGACCCTGGCCGAATGCGGCGCAATTCGCAACGCG
>JAIRPD010000061.1 GCA_031257195.1 Treponema sp.
CGGCGGGGAATGGGGGCGTCCCTTCGGGGACGCCTTTTTTGGTGCGGGTTGGTTTGACGGCTTTCCGAGGACGTAACCCAGGGCAAAACCCTTGAGGCATTGGAAGAGATGCTCTCGGATATGTACGAATGTTTGAATCTTGCAAAATACCACAAAAGAAAATTGGTTTTGGTATGAAACTTCGTTTCATATCCGGTTGGAATCGCGGCTGTTAAGCCGTTCAAGTAAAGAAATTAGCATGAAAAAAGTCGAGCTGCTTCAAAAGTTAAACCGCCAAGGGGCGGTTTTTGCCCGTCATGGGGGGGGGGGCGTATACTTGCCGCCGCGAACCAGCAAAGAAGCGGCCGTTCCCCGACACGACGAAATCAACGAATATACCGCCAAAGCAATACTGAAAAAGCTCTCCTAACCTAAACCGCCTGCGCTATCTCTTTACGCACCAGTTCGCCAATGATTTCCGTGGGCGTTTTGTGGGCGGCCTCGGCGCGGACACGGAGCCAGGCAGCGGAAACACGGTCTACAAAAATGACGGTGGCTTCCTTGTGCCGCGCAAAAAAACCGCCCGTCCCGTCACCGGTTACTTTGGGCGGGTTCCGCGTTACTTCTTCTTCCAGCGCCCATGCTTCTTCTTCCGTCATTACTGCCATAGTTTCTCCTTATCGCGGCGCAAGCAGCCGCAGATACGTATTCCGGCACTTCATGGCATGAAATACGTTCAGCGTCTCTCCGCCCTTTATATTATACATAACTTCCAGCAGATTACCCTGCGTGTCAAAGCCGATAATCAGATGTTTGTCCGTTACGGCATCCCACACATCGTCATACAGCCAAGTGCCGATAGCGTTGCGAATATCCGCTTCCGTACAGCCGTGTTTAAACGCCGACTCGTTAAACTCAACGATAACCTGCATTCGCTCTTCCACACCCCCATTCTACCGCGAAAGCGGCATGGGGGCAACACATAACGGCGCGGCGCTCATCATAACAGGCCGGGGGCGGCTAGGGGTACTCGTTGCAGAGGAGCCGCAGGGGCGGTTCGTCTTCCTCTATGTCGGAAAAACGCTGTACCGGCTCGGCGAAGTAGTTGTCCGTCTTGTCGTCGTTTACCGAAGACACCTCGCCGATGATGGTATCCTCCGCCGCGCCGAACAGGTGGTAGAGGCGGGGCCGCAGGGTTACGCTGTTTCCCGGGGATACCTCAAAGCGCCGGCCCGGGGCGTAGGTTTTCCGCAGGCCGTCGCGGTCCACCGGGACGGGGTTCTCCCGGTCCGGGGAACCGTCTTCCTTCGCGCCAAAGAGTTCCATCCACATGAGGCCGCTCCGGGTGATGATGTCCTCGGTTTTGACCGCGTGGAAGTGCAGGGGAAGGCGCTGGTTCTTCCGCAGGCAGATAAACTTTTCCGCGTAGGGGCAGCCGATGTCCGGCTTCCCCTCGACGCCGTTCCGCAGGGTAAACAGCACCGCCCCCAGGGTCTCAAAATTCCCCCGGCCAAAGTCGGTGATGTCCCAGCCCAGCATGGTCTGCCGGATCCGGCCGGTTTCTTCCCGCCGGGTTTTCCAGTCCTCCGGTTTCCAGTAGCCGAATTCGGGCAGCCGGAAACCGGCCTTGTCCAGAGCCGCCTCCGCCCAACGCAGGGCACCGTTAATTTCGCTTCGTTTCATGGGGTCCTCCTCCCGTGTTCTCGAATGGTAGTTGTATGTCAAAGTTTAGTCCCCGGTCTTTCTCGCTGCGAAGCCGGATCTTTCCCCCCAGTTCCTTCACCCTGTCCCGGACCAGGTTAAGGCCAATGCCCCGGCCGGCGTGGAGGTTTTCCACCTCCGCCGTGCTAAAGCCGGGGCTGAAGATAACGTTGGAAAGGAACCGGGTGTTGGTTTTATCCCCCGGGTTTTTCAGGAGCCCCCGCTCCTCCGCCTTTTGGGCGATCCGGTCAAAGTCAAGGCCCTGGCCGTCGTCCTTCAGGGTTATCCGGATCTGGCCGTTCCCGGTGGTGACGGAGAGCCGGATTATCCCCGTCTCGTCCTTGCCTTTGGATTTTCGCTCCTCCGGGTATTCTACGCCGTGGCAGACGGCGTTCCGGATCAACTGGGTCAGGATTTCTTTTACCTCCCGCCGCCGGTCGCTGAGGAGGGTCTCTATTTCCAGGGCGTCCACCTTGAGGAGTACCTTCTTCCCCTCGCTGGAGGCGGCCCGCTGGCACGCCCTGGTAAGGGTTTCGATAAACACCGCCTCCTTCCGCTTCACCGTTTCCATGCCGGCGGCGCTGAAGTCGTTGATCCGTTTGAGGATTTCGGGGAACTGCTGCTTGTCCTCCATCAGCTTTTCCAGTTCCATGGTGATATGCAGAATCTCGTTGAACGAGGGGTTTTCCTTTTTCCTGAGTTCCTTGATTTCCGTTTCCAGGGAGTGAAGCCTTTCCCCGTAGGAGGAGAGGCCCACAATGAGGGCGTTGGACTTGATGGCGTGCAGGGACTGGTAAACGCTGACCAGCATATCGCTGTTGGAAAGGTCCCGCTTCTGGAGGGCGGTGTTGATCCGGTCAAATTCATAGTCCGCGTCCTCAATAAAATCGTCAAAGACCTTGGGATCCACCTGCATTACCTCAAAGAGGTTCCGCATTTCATCCTGCCGCCGGAGTTCCTCCTCGGCCAGTTGTTTTTTGAGGGCCATTTCGGCGCTGATGTCCTGGAAGGTTCCCAGGATCAGGGTTTCCCCGTTTCCCTGGTTTACCGGGGCAAAGAGGCCCCGCAGGGTTTTGTTCACCCCGGTTTCCACGCTGGTATAGGAAAATTCCTTGAGGGGGTTCATGTCTTCCAGCGTTTCCGCGTCCTGGGCGCCGTCAAAGACCATGTTAAAATAATCGGCGATGAGGGCTATTTCTTTGGGGCTGTAGGATTTGGACAGAAGTCCGGTAAAGGCCCTTCCCCCCAGATTCCGGCAGGACAGGACATCCTCCAGGGCCCGGGAATACTCGCCCTGGATCCGGTATTCCCGGTCCATGAGGAAGATGCCTTCTTTAAGGTTGTCCCGCATCGCGGTAAGCTCGTCCCGCTGGGCCTGGATGTTCTTGATCAGCTTTACCGTTTCGGTTACGTCCTGGATGAGGATAACCCAGCCCAGGGTGCGCCCGTCTTCCCCCGCGACCCGGTTTTCCCAGCCGGAGTACACCTTGTTACGCATGTGGGGCAGGGTAAACTCCCGTTCCCGCGCGTTTCCGCCCCCCCCTTCCGTCAGGGAAAATTCGGAGGGCCAGTTCTCCACCTGGCTTAGGGGCGCGCCCTTGGGGAGCAGCGGCAGGGAAGGAAAAAGGACCTGGGCGTTTTTGTTGGAACTGATGTAGTACATGTCCTTATCCAGCACCACAAAGGCGTCCCGGATCAGGTCCAGGGTTATGGAGTAAGCCCTGGGGGCCATGTCGAACATATCGTTTCTGAGGATGTTAAAATAGCAGATCATGTTGGAGATCACCATCGTAAAGGGGGTAAGGTTGATCCCCGAAAGCCTGTCCTCCACAAAGAAGAAGATGCCTATGTAGGCAAAGTGGGCAATCACCGGCAGCAGGGCGCTGATCATGAGCAGCGCCATGGTCAGCCGCCCCCGCCTGCTTTTAATGATCCGCCCGATCAGGATAAGGCAGGTGAGGGTTATGCAAAACATGGAAACCAGGGTGTTCAGGTAATAGAGGTTGCCCCCGGGCTGTATCTGCATGCCCAGGAAGGGATTTTCCGGATCGTACTTGTAGGAATTGTAAATGAGGCTGTGCCGCTCCAGGGTAAAGACCAGGCCGTAATTAAACGCCGGGATAAGCAGCAGGGGGATCTTGTACACCGGTTTCGGCACCCTGATTTCGCAGTAATCGGCGACGAAGAAGAAAAAAAAGGGGGACAAAAAACAGGACCCGGCGTACATTACTTTGATGGCGATGATGCCCGCCTCCAGGCTGCCGCAGGTCATCTCGATAAAATAGCCCAGGTTGTAAAAGAAAAGGGCCGCGAGGCAGTACACAAAATTGTAGCGCTTTTCGCTCCTGCAGCGTTCCAGGGTTACCACCATAAGGTAAACCGTAACGATCATGGACAGGCAGATTAAAAGCCGTACAATTAAAAGGGTCATCCAGCCATCCGCCGCGCTAAAAGATGATCTTCGACATCTTGTCCAGAAAGACCTTTTCGCTGATCGGCTTGATAATATACGCCGTCGCCCCTTCCTTGATCGCCTCGATCACATTAAGCCGGGCGGACTCACTGGTTACCATGACAATGGGGGTAGTCTTGTACTGATCCATGGCCCTGACCTTTTTAAGAAACTCAATCCCCGAAAGTTTTGGCATGTTCCAGTCCAGGAGGATCAGATCGACCTTCTGGGCCTGGGCTATCCGCAGGGCCTCCTCCCCGTCCCCCGCCTCAAGGTAGGTACAGGGTACCTTGAGGGTGTCAAAGGTTTTTCGTACCACGGTCCGCATGATTCTGGAATCATCTACTATCATTACCGATTTCACCATTCCTCCCGCTTATCCAGCATCCTCGATTAAATTCCGCATTATGTATTCCCGCCGTTCGGGGGTATTTTTGCCCATGTAAAATGAAAGCACCTGGGGCACCGCTTTAAGGGCGTTTACCGACACGGGGATAAGCCGCATGTCTTCCCCGATAAACTGGCCGAATTCCCTGGGGCTTATCTCCCCCAGGCCCTTAAAGCGGGTTACCTCGCCGCCGCTTCCCAGCTCTTCCAGGGCGGCGTTCCGCTCGCGTTCGTTGTAGCAGTACCGGGTTTCCTTTTTTGTCCGCACCCGGAAGAGGGGGGTTTCCAGGATAAAAACCCGGCCCCCCGTAACCAGTTCCTCAAAGTAGGAAAGAAAAAAGGTCAGGAGCAGATTCCTGATGTGGAAGCCGTCAAAATCCGCGTCGGTGGCGATCACGATCCGGGCGTAACGGAGGCCCCCGGCGTCGTTTTCTATCCCCAGGGCCATCATCATGTTGTACAGTTCCTCGTTTTTGTAGATCGCCGACTGCTTTTTGCCGTACATGTTTTCCACCTTGCCCCGGAGGGCGAAGATCGCCTGGGTCATCACGTCCCGGCTGGACACCATGGATCCCGCGGCGGAATCCCCCTCGGTGATAAAGATGGTGGAATTTTCCCCCGCTTTGCCGTCTTCCAGGTGATACTTGCAGTCCTTAAGCTTGGGGATTTTTAAGGAAATTTTCTTCGCCGCCTCCCGGGCTTCCTTTTTAACGGCGTTAAGCTCCGTCCTGAGTTTTTCATTGGAGACGATCTTCTGCTCCAGTTTCTTCGCCGCCTGGGGGTTCTTGTGGAGCCAGTCCTCGGTTCCCTCCCGTACCGCCTGGACTACCCAGGAGCGGATATCGCTGTTTCCCAGCTTGTTCTTGGTCTGGCTCTCAAAGACGGGGCTTTTTATCTTTACCGCCACCGCCGCGGCGGTTCCCTCCCGTATATCCTCGCTTTTATAGTCCTTCTTAAAGTAGGCCTGAATCCCCTTGAGGAACCCTTCTTTAAAAGCCGAAAGATGAGCGCCGCCGTCGCTGGTGTACTGGCCGTTGACAAAGGAAAAGTACTCTTCCCCGTAGTTGTTGGTATGGGTAAAGGCGAATTCGATATGGTCTCCCCTGTGATAGCCGATGGGATAAAGCACGTCGTCGCCGGTTTCCTCGCCCAGCAGGTCGTAGAGTCCCCGCTTGGACATGTACGCCTTGCCGTTCAGGCTCAGGGTAAGGCCCGCGTTAAGGTAGGCGTAATTCTGGATCCGTTTTTCAACAAACTCCAGATTAAAAGCGTAGCTTGGGAACATCTCGCTGTCCGGGGTAAATTCCACAAAGGTCCCATTCCGGCGGGCCTCGGCGGGCATGGAGGAGGCGCATTTGCCTTTACGCTCGCCCTTGAGTACCCCCCGCTCAAAAACCGCCTCGGCAAAATCCCCGCCGCGGACCGACACCACCCGGAAGTGGGAGGACAGGGCGTTTACCGCCTTGGTCCCCACCCCGTTGAGGCCCACGGAAAACTGAAACACGTCATCGTTGTACTTGGCCCCGGTGTTGATCACCGACACACATTCCACCAGCTTGCCCAGGGGGATCCCCCGGCCAAAGTCCCGAACCCTGGCCGTCCCGTCTTTGATCATCACATCAATCTGGGAACCGTGTCCCATGATAAATTCATCAATCCCGTTATCGATAACTTCCTTTAATAATATATAAATCCCATCGTTGGGGTTGGCCCCGTCGCCCAGCCGGCCTATGTACATACCGGTCCGCAGCCGGATATGTTCCAGGGACGAAAGGGTCTTGATCTTCGACTCGTCGTACACCGGGGCTTTACCCATTTCCGCTCCTCCCTTTTAGATCCTCGATCCTTTTACTGGCTTCGCCGATTTTCCGGTTCAGTTCAGCTATGTTCTTTTCGCTGTCCGCGGCCCGGCTTTTCTGGCTGTAAACAGCCCGTTCCAGTTTGGCGATCCTGTCCCGCTCCCGGTCTATGGCGATCTCCGCCTCTATCCGTTCGATTTCCCTGCCATTTTCCGCGGCGCTGTCGCCGTAGCGCTGGGCTTTTTCCAGGGCCGCCCGATCCGCCTCTTCCAGGCTATCCGTAAGCAGGGAACCCGCCGCCTCCCCCACCTTATAGCAGAGTTCCCGCAGGTCCCTCCGCCTTTTACCGGCCAGCTCTTCCAGGGTCTTGATCCGCCGCTGGGGGCCTTCCTTAAAGCCAAACGAACCTTGTATTTTGGCCTTTTCCCGTTCCAGCACGGCGATGGCCTCGTCCAAATCCGCGAGAATCTGGAGCATGGACAGGGTGTCCCGAATAAGGGGACCCAGCCCCCCGGCGGCGCTGTCCGCCGCGGGAATCGCCGCGAGGTCTCCCGTTGGGGCGAATTCCGCGGCGGGGGATTTCAGTGCCCGGGCGTAGACTTCCCCCGCCTGGCGGCACACCTGGTTCACTTCCCACCCAACCCGCTTAAGGGAAGAGCGGATCACCATCCCCTGAACAACCCGCCTTAGCCAGGAAAGGAACCCCCCTTCCCGGGGGTAGTCCAAATCCCGCAGCTTCTCCTGAAGAGAAGCGGCCCGGTCCAAAAGGGAACCATGCTGCCGTTTATAGGCCCGCAGCTCCGCCGGGGGTTCCCCGTCCTCTCCCTCCAGGACCCGCCGTCCCAGTTTTTCATAGAGGATCGCCGCCTCTTCCTGGCGATCCTTTTTTTCAAAGCGCTTTACATCGATTTCCTCGTTAAGCTCCCTAACGCGCTTAAGGGAACCCTGGATCACCCCAATGGAGGCCTCGGAATCGGCTATTTCCCGCTTAAACCGGCGGTAATCATCCCCCTGGGCGCCGGGCAGGGCGTCTTCACTCAACCGCTCCGCCAGGGACTTTCCCAGATCCTCCAGGGTCCGCTCCCGGAACAGCAGGTTTTCCCGCCGTCGTTCGGTCAAATCCCGGATGATCCCGCGCCGCGCGTCCATAAGCCTAGTATACCGTTTTCCCCCCAATCCAACCAGAGGGAAAGGCGGACGGCGGGCATCATTCACGCCTGGGGTCCCGCCCCGCCAAGGGCAAAACCCCATCGCGAATCACCTACTGTAGAAGCTGGAGGACCGTTTGGGCCTTCTGGTTGGCCTGGGCCAGCATCGCCGTCCCGGCCTGGCTAAGGATCTGGTGGGTGGTGTAGGAAACCGTCTCCTTGGCCATGTTGGTGTCCCGGATACGGGATTCCGCGGCCTGGGTATTTTCCGCCCCCACATCAAGACCCCGAATCGCGTGTTCCAGCCGGTTCTGGTAAGCCCCCAGGTCCGACCGCTGCTTGTTGATCCGTTTAAGGGCCTCGTCCAGGGTGCCGATGGCCCGGTTAGCGCTGTCCGGATCCTGGATGGTCATAATCGAATCATCCCCAAAGTTCCTGATCCCCAGGGCCTTGGCGGTCATGGTGCCTATGTACATCTGTTCCCGCTGGTCCATGTTGGCGCCGATATGGAGCCACATGGAGGCGGTAACCTGGTTCTGGCCAATCTCCTGGGCAAAACGGCCGGTAAGCAGGTTCATCCCGTTAAACTGGGCGTGGGAGGCGATCCGGTCCACTTCGTCAATAAGCTGGGAAACCTCGATCTGCATGTACAGCCGGTCTTCCGCGGTATAGATGCCGTTGGAGGCCTGCACCGACAGCTCCCTCATGCGCTGGATAATATCCTGGGATTCCTGAAGGTAACCTTCCGTAACCTGGATAAACGAAATGCCGTCCTGGGCGTTGGCCGAGGCCCTTTGCAGGCCCCGAATCTGGGCCCGCATCTTCTCGGAAACGGCCAATCCCGACGCGTCGTCGCCGGCGCGGTTGATGCGGAGTCCGCTCGATAGTTTTTCCGTATTTTTGTCAAGCTCGACCTGGGTAGTTTTGAGGGACCTGTCAGCGAACATCGCGCTTAAATTATGGTTGATAATCATATAGCACACTCCACGATTTTTTTCCCTGCGCGCCGCTGTCTTTTGACAGCTGTCGTCCCTGACCCTTAAGGCGCTGTTATTTTAGTATCGGAATTCGCGAACGGGGCTTTAATTTCTTGACAATTCCGCTTTAGCCCTTCATTATGATCATACCCAAGGAGGGACGCTATGAGTTATACGACAGAAAACATCAAAAATGTCTCCATCGCCGGCCACGGCGGAACCGGTAAAACCACTCTTTTTGAGCGGCTTCTCTTTGCCGGGGGGGTCATTTCCAAGCCCGAAACGGTGGAATCGGGTAAAACCACGGGAGATTACAGCCTCGAGGAAATCGAGCGAAAAATCTCGATCCACGCCGCCCTGGCCCATGTGGAGCGGGAGGGCGGGAAGATCAACCTTTTTGACACCCCCGGGTCTTCGGATTTTACCGGGGACGTGATTTTAAGTTTCCGGGCCTGTGAATTCGCCCTCCTTTTGGTGGACGGCCGGGACGGGGTGCAGATCGAGACAATTAAGCTCTGGCGGAACCTGGAAGGCCGGGAAAAACCCCGGGGGGTCTTCCTTAACAAGCTGGACGATGACCGGGCCGGTTTTGACAAGGTCCTGGGTGATATAAAGGATAAACTTAAAAGAGAACCGGTCCCCGTGACGATCCCCATGGGAAAGGGCGCTTCCTACCAGGGGGTTATTGACGTGCTTAATGGCAAGGCCTACCTGGTCCAGAGGGAGGCGGTGGAAAAAGAGGGCCCCATCCCCGGCGAATTCAAGGACGCCTTCGACGCGGCCCGGGAAAAGCTGATCGAGGCCGCCGCGGAGGGAGACGACAGCCTCATGGAGAAGTACCTGGACCAGGGTTCCCTTTCCCCGGAGGAAATGTACGCCGGCCTTATCAAGGCCCTGGCGGCGAACAAGTTTGTCCCCGCCTTCGCCGGCGCCGCGCTTAAGAATTCGGGGCTCCTTCCCCTGCTGGACTTTATCCATCACGCGGGGCCAAGCCCCCTTACCGCCCAGGACACCGTCCGGGGGGCGGGGGGCGGGGAAACCAAGGTACCCATAGACCCCGGCAAGCCCCTTTCCGCCCTGGTGATCAAGACCAGCTACGACCAGTTTTCCGGCAAGCTTTCCTGGATCAAGGTGATCACCGGCAAACTCACCGCCGATTCGGAGGCCCAGAACGTAACGGAAAACAAAAAGGAGCGGATCGGCAAGCTGTACACCTGCCAGGGAAAGAAACTTGAGGAAGTAAGGGAACTGGCCGCGGGGGACGTGGGGATCGTTACCAAATCGGCCACGCTGCGGACCAACGACACGATCAGCGCCGGGGAGGGAAGCGTCTCCTTCGCGCCCCTCAGGCTCCCCGAGCCGGTCCACTCCGTGGCGGTAAACGCCGCCGCCAAAAAGGACGAGGACAAGCTGGGCGAGGCCCTGGTCCGGGCGGCGGAGGAGGACAAGACCTTCCGCTACCAGTACAACGCGGAAACCCACGAAACGGTGATCTCCGGCATGGGGGAACTGCAGATCAACATTATCCTGGACAAGATCAGGGCCAGCCAAAAAATAGAACTGGAAACCCACGTACCCAAGGTGGCCTACCGGGAGACGATTACCAAAAAGGCCGGGGCGGAGTACACCCACAAAAAACAGACCGGCGGCCACGGCCAATACGGCAAGGTAGTCATGGAGATCGCCCCCCTGCCCCGGGGCGAAAACTACCAGTTTGTCAACGCGATTTTTGGCGGGGCTATCCCCAAAAACTACATCCCCGGCGTGGAAAAGGGGGTTGTTGAGGGAATGGCCCACGGCACTATGGCCCACTACCCCGTGGTGGACGTGGAAGTGAAGATCGTGGACGGCAAGTACCACCCGGTAGATTCCTCGGAGCTGTCCTTTAAGCTTGCCGCCCGGAACGCCTTTCGGGAAGCGATGCGCCAGGCCGCCCCCACCCTGCTGGAACCGGTGATGCGGCTGACGGTGTTTGTGGAAGACAAGTACCTGGGTGACGTGATGAGCGACCTTTCCGGCAAACGGGGGAAGATTCTGGGCCAGGACTCGGTGGGGGGCATCGCGGAAATCCAGGCGGAGGTGCCCCAGGCGGAATTGCTCCGGTATTCGATAGACCTCAGGTCCATCACCAGCGGTACGGGCTCGTTTAACGTGGCCTTTGCCCACTACGCCCCCATCTCCGGCCGCATCGCCGATGAGGTGATTAAGGCCAGGGAGGGCTTTAAGGTAACGGAAACCGAGGAATAGCCCGCCCTGTGCGGGCCGGGGGCGGGGAGGCCGCCCGGAACAGATGGACAACGGATTGACGGGGATGAGGGCGGTTGCGGGGTGGTAAATGGGCCGCTCCGTGAGGCCTTTTGGCTTGCGCCGTAAGTTGCCAGATCGGAAGAGCACACGTCTGAACTCCAGTC
>JAIRPD010000126.1 GCA_031257195.1 Treponema sp.
GCCCCCGGGGCTTTTTGGCTCTCCCCGCTTGACTTGAAGCGCAATACTATAAAGACCGGTTCAATGGCAATGCCAGCGGGCAGAACGACGGCCGGTTCGAGGCTCAGTAAGGCGCGATCCCGCTCCGCGGGATCGCGGCGGAGTTTTCACCCGGCGAAAACTCCGGCCCCACAAGCCCCGCTTGGGGAACTCCCCGAACAATCCGGAGAGGTCCCCCGGCCTGGGACGGCCCCGGCTACAAGCCCAGCGCCTTCGTAAAGTTCTCCACCACCTTGTCCACCGCGGGGCGGGCGTCCACATCCACCAGGAGGCCCCGGGTTCGGTAAAACGCGATCAGCGGGGCGGTCTGTTCCCGGTACACCCCCAGGCGCTTCTGGATCGCCCCCTCCCGGTCATCCTCCCGGGTGTAGAGTTCCCCCCCGCAGGAATCGCAGATCCCCTCCCGTTGGGGCCTGGTAAAGAGGATGTGGAAGTTGGTTCCGCAGTTCCGGCAGGTCCGCCGCCCCCCCAGCCGTTCCAGCACCGCGGCGTCGGGGATGTCGAAGTTCACCACCCGGTCCACGGCGGAAAAGGCGGCCAGGGCCTCCGCCTGGGGGATGGTCCGGGGAAAGCCGTCCAGGATGTAGCCTCCCTGGGCGTCCGCCCGGGCCAGCCGTTCCCGTACCAGGCCGATGGTGGATTCGTCGTCCACCAGGGCCCCGGAATCAAGGATGCCCTTAACCTTGAGCCCCAGGGGAGACCGGGCGGCGATGGCGGCCCGAAAGATGTTCCCCGTACTAATGTGGGGAACCGCGAGGATACTAACCGCCCGGGCGGCCAGGGTGCCCTTTCCCGCGCCGGGGGGGCCAAGAAAAATCAGCTTCATGGGATAATGATACGCCGGGGAAGGAAAACAGGCTAGTCCCCGCCGTCCCGGCCTACCCCCGCCCGGCGGGGATAAAAACGGCCCCCCCCTCCTTCATGGCCTTCACCGCCCGGTCCAGGGAGCCCGGGGGCAGGTCTATCCCCGCGCAGGCGTCCTCCGCCACATACACCGTAAAGCCCAGCCGAAGGGCGTCCTGGACGGTGTAAAAGACGCAGTAATCCGTGGCCAGCCCCCCGATGATCAGGGTGTCTATGCCCTCCGCCGCGAGGTAGGGGCCCAGGTCCGTAGGGGTCCGGCGGTCGTTCTCGAAAAAGGCGGAGTAGGAGTCGATGTCCACCCGGCTTCCTTTACGGAACACCCGGTCGATCAGGGTCTGATCCAGGCCGTCGTGGAGGGCGGCCCCCGCAGAGCCCGCCGCGCAGTGGTCCGGCCACAGGACCTGTTCCGTTCCGTCCGGCAGGAGGATGGCGTCCCCGGGCCGCTTCCCCCGGTGGGAGGAGGCGAAGGAAATATGCCCCGCCGGGTGCCAGTCCTGGGTGGCCAGCGCCTTCCCTCCCCCGGCGCGGACCCTGGCCGCCAGGGCGTTTAAGGGGGCGATCACCGCCGCGGCGCCCCGCACCGCCAGGGCCCCCTCGGGACGGGCCTCGCCGTTCGCTCCCCCGTAGGCCGGGCAAAAATCGTTTTGTATGTCCACCGCCAGCAGGGCGGTCTTCTCGTAGGGTATCCGCATATCTCTATTATTGAACGGGAAGGGCGGTTCCCTTCAAGTAAGGACCGGGGGGTCCAAAAAAAACCTTGTCAATTCCGCGAAACCGGTTTATTCTAGTGGTAATAATCAGAATATAAGGAGTGCTGCCATGAACGATGCCTGTTACGGGTGCGCTACCTGCGCCAGCGCGGATAAGCCCCTGGAAAGCTTTATCGCCAGTCTGCCGATGGAAACGAGCCATCACCGGGTGGAGAGCCAGGAAACCCACTGCGGTTTCGGCCTGCAGGGGGTGTGCTGCAAGTTGTGCGCCAACGGCCCCTGCCGGATTACCCCCGACGCCCCGCGGGGTATCTGCGGGGCTACCGCCGATGTGATGGCGGCCCGGAATTTCCTCCGGGCCGTGGCCTCCGGGTCGGGCTGCTACATTCATGTGGTGGAAAATACCGCCCTCAACCTGCTCCATACCGCCCGGGAAAAGGGCGCGATCAAGGGGGTGGGGGCCCTGGACCGGCTCTGCAAGCTCTTTGGGGTTACCGGAACAGACATCCACGACCGGGCCCTCAAGGTGGCCGGCGCGGTGTTGCAGGACATTTACCGGCCGGTGTACGAGAAAATGGAGTTGGTGGAAAAAATGGCCTACCCGCCCCGGTTTAAGCGATGGACGGAGCTGGGGATACTTCCCGGCGGGGCCGTCGCGGAGGTATACAAGGGGGTGGTCAAGTGTTCCACGAACCTTAACTCGGACCCGGTGGATATGCTGATCAACTGCCTTAGGCTGGGTATTTCCACGGGAATCTACGGCCTCACCCTGACCAACCTCCTGAACGACGTGCTCCTGGGGGAACCGGAAATTCGCCCCGCGCCGGTGGGGCTGCGGGTGATTGATCCGGATTACATCAACATCATGATCACCGGCCACCAGCACACAATGTTTGTCCGGCTCCAGGAACGACTTGCCGAGCCGGCGGCGGCGGCCAAGGCCCAGGCCGCGGGGGCCAGGGGCTTTAAGCTGGTGGGCTGTACCTGCGTGGGGCAGGACCTCCAGCTTCGGGGGGCCCACTACACGGACATTTTCCCCGGCCACGCGGGAAACAACTACACCAGCGAGGCGATCCTCGCCACCGGCGCCATCGACGCGGTGATCTCCGAGTTTAACTGTACCCTGCCGGGGATTGAGCCCATCTGCGACGAGCTGAAAATCAAGCAGATCTGTATTGACGATGTGGCGAAAAAGGCCAACGCCGAGTACATTCCCTTTACCTTCGCCAGCCGCGACCGGGACAGCGACGTGATCATCGACAAGGTGATCGCCAGCTACCAGGAGCGGCGGGGCAGGGGCCTTTCCGGCGGCAAGGTGGAGCTGCGGCTTCAGCCGGATCACGGCTACGAAAACACCCTTACCGGGGTCAGCGAAATCTCGTTCAAGAAGTTCCTGGGCGGGAGCTGGAAACCCCTGGTGGATCTGATCGTCAGCGGGGACATCAAGGGGGTGGCCGGGGTTGTCGGCTGTTCCAGTCTGGTCTCCGGCGGCCACGACGTGCTTACCGTGGGGCTGGTGCGGGAACTAATCGCCCGGGACATTATCATCCTTACCGCGGGTTGTTCCTCCGGCGGCATAGAGAACGTGGGCCTTATGGTTCCTGAAGCGGCGGAGCTGGCGGGTCCTAAACTCAGGGCGGTGTGCAAAAAGCTCGGTATCCCGCCGGTGCTGAATTTCGGCCCCTGCCTGGCCATAGGCCGGCTTGAAATCGTGGCCACGGAGCTGGCGGAAACCATCGGTATCGACATTCCCCAGCTTCCCCTGGTTCTCTCCGCCGCCCAGTGGCTGGAGGAACAGGCCCTGGCGGACGGCTGTTTCGGCCTTGCCCTGGGGCTGCCCCTCCACCTGGGGCTGCCGCCGCATATAACCGGTTCCCCCGCGGCGGTAAAGGTCCTTACCGAGGACATGAAATCCCTTACCGGCGGTCAGGTGATCATCAACGCCGACGCCAAGGCCTCCGCGGATATCCTGGAAAAGATCATCCTGGAAAAACGCGCCGCCCTAAAGATATAGGGGACTGTTTGATTTTTTACGGCCCGGTAAAAATCACCCTTGAGTTTTCCGCGAAAACTCAAAGATTTCGCCATCCATGGCGAGGAGTGTGTGGAAATGAAACGAATATTTATCGAGAAGGATAAATGCGACGGCTGCAAGAACTGCAGTCTGGCCTGTATGCTGGCGCACAGCGCAACCCATCGCGCCGCGCCGGCCTCCATTTACGATCTGGATCTAAGCGACCCCGCCAACACGGCCCGGCACGAGATTACGGCCGACGGCAGGGGGGGCTATATCCCGGTATTCTGCCGGCACTGTTCCAACCCGGACTGCGTTAACGCCTGCATGTCCGGCGCGCTCAAGAAGGACCCCGCCACGGGCTTTGTGCTTTACGACAAGGATCGCTGCGGCCAGTGTTTTATGTGCGTGATGAACTGCCCCTACGGCAACGTTAAGCCGGACTATACCCGGAAACGGATCATAAAATGCGATTTCTGTCAGGAAGACGGCGCCAATCCCAACTGCGTCCGTTCTTGTCCCACAAAAGCCCTCCATGTGGAGGAGGTTTTCTGGCGGGAGGCTGCCCTATGAACCATGTGATTATCGGCGCGGGGGCGGCGGGGATCGCCGCCGCCAGGACTCTCTTAAAAGAAAAGGAGGACGACACGGTGGTGATGATCTCCGAAGACCGGGAGGTTTATTCCCGGTGCATGCTCCACCGCTTTATTTCCGGCGAGCGGGGCGCGGAAAGCCTTAACTTTGTCAACGACGGCCTCCTGTCATGTCCCCGCTTTTCCTGGATCAAGGGAAAGACCGTTACCCGGATTGACGGGGCGGCCAAAGCGGTCTTTGACGCCGGCGGGGAATTGGCCCGGGGGGATACGCTTATCATCGCCCCGGGGGCCAACTCGGTAACCCCTCCCATCGGGGACCTGAAGACGGCGTCCAATGTCTACGGCCTCCGGCATCTGCGGGACGCCCGGGCCATTGTGGAGGCCGCCCAAACCGCGCGGAAGATCGCCGTTATCGGCGCGGGCCTGGTGGGCCTGGACGCGGTGTACGGTCTTTTGGAGCTGGGGGAAAAAACGGGGAGGGCCTTTGACATCACCGTGATCGAAATGGCCCCGGCGGTGCTGGCGATCAACCTGGACGCCCACGCCGCGGCGGCCTACCAGCGGCTTTTTGAGAAGGCCGGGGTGAAGTTCCTGCTGGCGAAAAAAGTGGTCAACACCAAAAGCGGCCCCGGCCCGGACGGAGGGCCCCGGATCAGTTCCGTGGAGCTGGAAAGCGGCGAGTCCGTCGCCTGCGACATGGTGGTGCTGGCCGTGGGGGTACGCCCCGCCATAGCCTTCTGTGAAGGCAGCGGGATCAAAACCGAGCGGGCCATTGTGGTGGACGACAGGCTCCAGACCAGCGTACCCGGCGTTTACGCCTGCGGCGACGCGGCGGGGCTTTCGGGGATCTGGCCCAACGCCCAAATCCAGGGCCAGCTCGCGGCCCGGAACATAGCCGGCTGGAACCTGGTTTACGAGGACCGTTTCGCGATCAAGAACACGGTAAACTTCTTTGGCCTGGTCTCGCTTTCCGTGGGGGCCTTTAACCCCCAGGAGGGAGACGAGGTTTTGATCCGGGAAGACCGCCGGGTGTATCAGAAGATTGTCCTGCGAAACGGGATTCCCCAGGGGATCGTCTACCAGGGGGAGATCGGCGGCAAGGGTTACTGGCAGCACCTGATCAAAAACAAGATCCCCCTGGACAAGCTGGGTAAATCCCCCTGGAAGGTCAGTTACGCCGACTTCTGGGGCTGTGAGAATAACGGCGAGTTTAAGTGGGTGGTGTAACCGGAAGAGGGCGGTGAAAGTCCCGGGGAACCGGCTGCCGTTTTCCCCGGGACTTACGGTGCTTACGGGGACGTAAAAAAACCCCCAGCCGCGCGCCGTCCGCGTTGCCGGGGGCCCGGGCGCGTCCATCAGGACGCGCTTTAGTCCTTTACGTCCCCGATTTGTTCCCGCTTCGCCAGGAGCGCCTGGAGGCATTCCTCAATTATTTCCCCCAGGGGCGATCCGATAGAGAGCTGGACCGCCGCGCCTATGGCGCCCTCCACAAAGGGAGCGGAACAGAGCTTTACCTTTTCCGCCCTGTCCCCCAGGAGGTCCAGGGCCATCTGGGAACTGAGGACGGCGCTGCCCATGTCCATCAGGATGAGGACCCCATCGTCGGAATAAACCCGCTCAATGGCCTCCATGATGTCCGTGGCGTCCGTTCCCAATTCTTCGCGACCCTCTCCGGTTCCCCCCGCGGCGGTGATGGGGAGTCCCTCTTCGGCGCTGACCTTCCGGGCCAGTTCCGCCGCCGCTTCCGCCAGGGCCCTTGAGTGGGATACCAGTACCAAGCCAACCATAAGCGCTCCTAAAGGTTTTCCGCCGCGGCTTTAAGCAGGAAGGCGGCGCTGGTGGCCCCCGGATCCTGATGTCCCGCGCTGCGTTCACCGAGGTAACTGGCCCTGCCTTTTTTGGCCACCAGGGGTATGGTCGCCGCCGCCCCCTCTTCCGCGGCTTTGGCGCTGTCCGCCAGGGCGCCGGACAGGTCTTTTCCGGCGGCCTTCGCCGCCTTCAAGGCTTCCAGGGCGGGTTCCCACGCGTCGATCATGGTCTTATCCCCCCTTCGCGCCTTACCCATCATGGCGATACCGGCGATCCCCTTTTCCACCCCGTCGATCCACTCGTCCAGGCCGATTTCCGCCTTGCCGCCCATGACCATGCCCATTTTCATAAAAAAGGTGCCGTAGAGGGGGCCGGAAGCGCCCCCCACGGTTTTTATCAGGGCCATGGACACCTGCTTAAAGGCGGCGGCAAGATCCGCCGGGGGCGCGGCGTTCCACGCCGCCGCCACCGCGTCGAAACCCCGGGCCATGTTTACCCCGTGGTCCCCGTCCCCTATGGCCGAGTCCAGCTCGGACAGGTGGATCTTCTCCGCGTTGTACACCTCCTGGAGGCGAAAAATCAGGGTCTTAAACTTTTCCAGGTTTATCATCAAACACCCCAGCGCAGGCCCGCGGTATGGACGGGGGCGTCCCACAATTTGAGGATGTCGCTGTTCGCCTTGAGGGTGGTAACGCTGAAACCCTGCATCTCCAGGGAGGTGATATAGTTCCCCACCAGGGAGCGGACCACCTTAATCCCCTTCTTGCCCGCGGTTTCCACGGCCCGGTTGTAGAGCAGGTAAAGTTCGATCAGCGGGGTGCCGCCCATGCCGTTGAGCATGAGGATCACTTCGTCGCCGTTCTTGAGCCCCGTGTCGGAAAGGACCGGCTCTATCATCATGTCCACCAGCTCATTGGCGGATTTAAGCTTCATCCTCTCCCGGCCGGGCTCGCCGTGGATGCCCACGCCCATTTCAATCTCATCATCGCCGATTTCAAAAATAGGCTTGCCCACCGAGGGCAGGGTACACGAGGTAAGGGCCATGCCCATGCTCCGGCCGTTGTCTTTACAGTAGTTGGCCCATTTTACCACCGTTGTAAGATCATCGCCCCGTTCCGCGGAGGCGCCGATGATCTTTTCCGTTAGAACCGTGGACCCCACGCCCCGGCGGCCCGCGGTGTAAAGACTGTCTTTGACCGCCACATCGTCGTCGATTACCACCGTTTCCACCTTGATGTTATCGGAGGCGCACATATCCGCGGCCATCTGAAAGTTCATAATATCGCCGGTGTAGTTCTTGACCAGGTGGATCACCCCTTTCCCGGCGTCGACCGCCTTGGTGGCCGCCTCCATCTGATCCGGCGTGGGGGAGGTGAATACCGCGCCGGGACAGGCCGCGTCGAGCATCCCCAGCCCGACAAAGCCGCCATGCATCGGCTCATGGCCGCTGCCGCCGCCCGATACGATGGCCACGCCCTTTTTCGGGTTCTTCCGCGTGATAAAAGCCGGCTCAAAATTGACCTTAAGAATGTCGCCGTGGGCGGCCTGCATTCCCTGCAAAGCCTCTTTTACCACATTGTCCGGATTGTTGATCAACTTCTTCATTACTTAGCCCCCTCAAGAAAGTTTATTTTTGGATTACCTGAACGTAATCCCTTTAGCTAAAAATTGTGGGGCCCTTTCCGGAAAAAGTCAAGTTTTTTTCGCGTTTTGAGGAAAAAAATAAGGGAGCGCGGACGCCGGACCATCGTCCGTTCCGGCGTCTGGATACGCGCCCCCGGCGGCCCTACTTTTTCAGGGTTTGGGCGTCCAGGATCAGGGGATTGCCCTTGGTATCCTGGGTTAGGACCTTCCCCCCCTGGACAAGGCAGGAAGCGAAGGGATGAACCACCATTTCCGTCCGGGCCTGGAGGCTTAGGTCCTGACCGAACCGGGCCAGATAGGCCTTGCCCGATACCAGGGCGATGGCGTAAATATCGTTCCCGCTGGTCCAGAGAAGGCTGTTGGGGCTGAGATTATCCGCTCCCTGGTTGAGCACCTCCAGGGTGCCGGGGTTAATCTCCACCAGCCGTATGCCGCCTTTTTTTCCCGCGATGGCGAAGATCCGGGACCCGGAAAACGTGATGGTCCGGGCGTTGATCGTGTTGATCGGGGAGGACTGCAGGGTGGAGCCGTCGGCGGGGTCGAGTTTGACAATCTGGCCCAGGACAAGCTTACTCTGCTGGATGGTGGCCCCCAGGATGCCCGCCGCGCCGCCTCCGGCGGCGGGAGGCGCGGCCGCGGCGGGGGTCGCCGCCGGAGGAGACGCCGTTCCGTCATTCGCCGCGGAACCCGCGCTGGCCACGGCGGTTCCGCCCGCGGGGGGCGTGGAACCGGGGGTAGAACCGGGCGCCGCCCCAGCGGTACTGCCGCTCTCTATCATTTCCTGTTGATCCTGGGCGATCTGCTGCCGTTCCTGCTGGGCCTCCTGGGTTTTCTGGTCCGCCCGCTGCTGGTCGGCCTCGGCCTGCAGACGCTGTTCCTCCACCGCCCGCTGCCGCTCTTCTATATCCCGCCGCTGTTCCTCCGCCTGCCGCTCCTGCTGGGCCAGCTCATCCTGGCGCTGTTGAGCCTCCCGCTGCTGGCGCTGGGATTCCTCGGGGCTTATCCGGCCCGCCGCCTCGTCCTGCCGGGCCTGCTGCTGCCGCTGCTGAGCCTGCTGCTGCTGCTGCTGAATCCGCTGCTGGGCGGCGGCGTTTTCCGCGTTGTCCCGGGCGATGGTGATCTCCTGTTCCCTAATCGCCTCCCGCTGCTGGGCGGCGCTTTGACCGGCCTCTTCCGCCTCTTTTTCCTTCAGTTCCACCATACCCTGCCGGTCCTCGACCCCCCGGCCTTCCTCGCCGCGCATGGAATCGATCACGTTCGGGTCGGTAAGTCCCGAGGTGTCAATGGCGCCCAGGGAACCGGGAATCCCCGTCCCCAGGGGTATGGTCATCAACGTTTGGCCGGGCCACTCATCGTAGCGAATCGAAAGTCCCGCCCTTTCCTGGACCAGGTTCTCGAGGACCACGGTTTTGTAACGGTTGTTAAAAAAATCCCAGTCCCCCCGGAAAACGGCGTTATAGACGGTAACAAACCGGGACAAAAGGGCGGCGTCGGCGGTACTGTAGCCGTAGGCCCCCTCAAGGTAGCCCTGGATGATCAGCCGGAGGTTTCGGATATGGTCCACCCCCACGTCGATTCCCAGGCCGAACACGTCGGCGTCGTACTTATCCTCGTCGGGATCGGCGACACAATGAAACACAAAATATCGGGTATTTCCCCCGGCCTGGGCGGCGCCGTCCCGCACCGCCGTTCCCAGGTCGTAGCCGATGGCGCGAATCTGCTCCACCGTGTCGATCGCGTCGTGGGCTCCCTCATAGTTGATAAAGTTCACCGCCGCCTGGTTTTCCTCCAGTTCTTCCCGGTTTACCGTTTGCGCGGCCAGGGGGGAAAGAACCGCCCCCATCAGGGCCAGGCAGGTAACGGCGTATGTAATGGTACGAAAAAAACACTTCATGATCGCTCCTCAAATTAAAGGACAAGGTCCATTGACCCTAAAATACACTAAAAGGAAAAGATCCGCAAGGGCCCGGCGGGATGGAGCGTCCGCCTTCCCCGGAGAACCCGGCGGCCGTTTCCCCGGGGCCGGTCTCCTTGGGATGTTCCCGTTCCGTTCCTTTTCATGGTCTTGTATCGTTTCACGATCCGCTTCATACTCCTCGTATGGAAAAAGTACGTTTTGGAAAAACCGGGCTCATGGTCAGCAGAATTGGGTTTGGGGGAATTCCGATCCAGCGTCTTTCAAAGCCAGAGGCCGCCGCCGTGACGCGGGAGGCCATTGACCTGGGCGTTAACTTCATTGATACCGCGAACGCGTACGGCGACAGCGAGGAAAAGATCGGCGAGGCGATAAAAGGCGTTAACCGGGATCGTTTAATCATCGCGTCTAAATCAACCGCGACGGATAAAAAAACCTTCCTGCGGCACCTGGATCTGTGCCTTAAACGGCTGGGCTCCGATTATGTCGATCTGTATCAAACCCATAATGTATCCAGCCCGGAAACCCGGGACGCCATCTTCGCGTCCGGCGGGGCTTTCGAGGGGCTCACCGAGGCGGTACGGCAGGGTAAAGTCCGCTTCCCGGCTTTTTCCAGCCACAACATCCCCCTGGCGGTGGAGCTTATGAAAACGGGGCTCTTCGCCTCGGTACAGCTTCCCTTCAACTTTGTGGACGACGCCGCGGCGGAGGAGGCGATCCCCCTCGCCAAAAAACTGGACATGGGGTTTATCTGCATGAAGCCCTTTGGCGGCGGCCTTTTGGACAACGCCGGCCTCGCGATCCGCTACCTGCTGAGGTTCGAGAACATCGTCCCCGATCCGGGCATAGAAAAAATCGCCGAGATCCGGGAAATCGCCGCGATTGTCAACGAAAACAAACCGCTCTCCGCGGAGGATGAAAAAACAATAAGCGGCCTAAAAAGTGAACTGGGCAAGTGGTGGTGCCACCGGTGCGACTACTGCCAGCCCTGTCCCCAGGGCATACCAATCAGTTCCGCGCTGACCCTGCGGAGCCTTATCAAACGGGGGGATTTTGATTTTGTGTTCCGGCTGGCCAGCGCGGGCATGGAAAAGGCGCGCTCCTGCCTTGAATGCGGGGAGTGCGTAAAACGCTGCCCCTACAAACTGGACATTCCCCGGCTGCTCAAAAAACAAATCACCCTGTGGGAAGAAACGCTGAGGGCCCGCGCCGGATAGCCGCCCCGGATCGCGGGGAATCCCGCGGCGGCCCGCGGGGACGCCGCCCGTTTTTGCCGCGCCGCGGCAGATGACGCGAACATCATAAAAGGCGGTTTCCAGCGGCCGCTATGAATGAAGCCGCCGAAGACCGCGCCGCGTTGAGGCGAAGCCGCGCCCGCGCCGCCCGGCAAAGGCGCGGATGCCGATCCGGAACGCCAAGCCCGCCGGGTCAGTCCCTTGAGGGCGGCGATGGGATGACGCCTCCTACTCTTCCAGTTCCGCCAGGATGTGGGGAAAAACCGCGACGCTCCGCCGGAGGATCCCCTGGATATGGGCGATGGCGATTCCGTAATTGGTAAAGGGTACGCCCTGATCGGCGGCGCAATCCCGGCGGTACTTCATCTCCCGTTCGCCCAGCATACAGGCCCCGCAATGAAGGACCAGCTTGTAGGGGGCAAGGTCCTCCGGGAAATCCCCGCCGGAGCGGAAAACAAAGGCCGGGTTCTTCCCCGTGTGCTGCCGGATCCACCGGGGAAGCTTGACCGTACCGATGTCGTCGCACTGCCGGTGGTGGGTACATCCCTCGCAGACCAGGATCGGATCCCCATCCTCCAGGGCGTCCAGCGCCCGGACCCCCCTGACGGCGGGGGCGAGGAAGCCCTTGAACCGGGCGAACAGGATGGAAAAGGAGGTAAGGGGAACCTCCGGCGGGGTGTCGGCGGAAACTTTGGCGAAGACCTGGCTGTCGGTAACAACCAGGGCGGGCTTTTTCCCCAGGTGTTCCAGGGTTTCCCGCAGCTCGAATTCCTTGACCACCACGGCCGCCGCGTCCGCCTCCAGGACGTCCCGAATGGTCTGCTGCTGGGGAAGGATCAGTCGCCCCTGGGGGGCCGCTTTGTCTATGGGTGTTACCAGCACCACAAAATCTCCGGGGCGGATCAGATCCCCCAGGATCCGCAGCCTGGGATCGTCGGTCTTTGCCAGGGCGGCGATCCGTTCTTTCAATTCCTGGACGCCGACGCCGGTTTTGGCGGAAACCGGCAGGGCGGATTCCAGGGGCCGCGGCGCGGGCGGGGAGGCCGCGTTTCCCTCCCCGGGCGTTCCGGCGGCGTCCGGCCCGCCCAGCAGATCCGCCTTGTTCAGGGCGATGATATGGGGGATGTTCTTTTCCCGGAAGATCCCGATGAGTTCCCGTTCCCCGGGGTAGAGGCCGTCTTCGGCGCCGGGATTTGGCGCGGCGGCGTCGATTACCAGGACCGCCACATTGGTTTTGTTCAGCGTCCGTTTTGCCCGGCGGACCCGCAGTTCCCCCAGTTCACCCTCGTCGTCAATCCCCGGGGTATCGATGATCAGCGCCGGCCCCAGGGGGAGAATCTCCATGGCCTTGAACACCGGGTCCGTGGTGGTGCCCTTTACCGCGGACACCACCGCCGTATCCTGGCCGGTAACGGCGTTGACCAGGCTTGACTTGCCGGCGTTCCTCCGGCCAAAAAAGCCTACGTGGACCCTGTTGGCCCAGGGGGTATCGTTCATGTTAAAGAACCAGGACGAGCGCGCCCGCCGTAACCAGCGCGCCCCCCAGAACGGCCCGGGGGGTTACGGTTTCCCGTAATACGATAAAGGCCAGCGCCATGCCTATCGCCAGGCTCAGCTTATCCACCGGCATGACCTTTGAGGCCGGGCCCATTTGCAAAGCCCGGTAATAGCACAGCCAGGACAGTCCCGCGGCTATGCCGGAGAGGGCCAAAAAGAGCAGGCTCTTCCGGCCTATGTTCGCGATACCCCCCTGTTTTCCGGTAATAAACACAACTACCCAGGAAACGATCAGAATCACCACGGCGCGTATCGCCGTGGCCAGATTGGAGTTGACCTGCTCTATGCCGATCTTGGCCAGGATAGAGGTCAGGGCCGCGAAAAACGCGGACAGCAGGGCGTAAAGGATCCACATGGTTCCAGTATGGCGCGCGAGATCCCGCCGCGCAAGCGTCTCTATTCCGCGCTAAAGCGCGCCGTGTCGCTTTCCGCGCCGCAGTTTACCGTCAGGGTATGCGGACCGGGCCGGTGGGGAAGAAAAAAAACAAAGGGCCGGGCAACCGTGAAGGTTTCGCCGTTGTGATTCACCGCCAGGAGATCCCCCTCGCCGCCTATGACCTCCACGGGGATACTGCCGCTTCCCGTCCCCGGCGAGGAAAGAAAGGCGTAGTTATCCCGGGGGGTAAGGATCCGCAGGGGACCGGTGGAATAGTCCAGGTCCCCTTCCCGGGGGGAGGAAAAAAACCAACCCTGGTATTCCGCCGGGTATGTTACCGCGCCGCCCGCGTGATGCCAGGAGCAGGGCTCGCCGCTCCAGTGCGGGGGCAGAAATTCCTCAACCACCGAGGGACAGGCGGCGGGGGCCATGCCCGAAAGGGCACAGACGGGGGCTTTAACCCAGCCCTCCGGCTCCCGGAAAGCCTCGCCCCGGCCGCTCCCCCGATACAGGTACATCAGAAGGGCCCGGACCACCGAGGCCGGAACGGAACTGCCCGTTCTGCCCATCACCGTTTCGCCGGAAAAATTCCCCATCCACACCGCGGCGGTGTAGCGGGGGGTGGCCCCCAGGGCGGCGATGCTTTGGTACTGGTTGGCCGTGCCGGTTTTGAACATTGCGGGAAAGGGGGTTTCAAAATTCGTCCCCCGGCCAAAGCCTAAAAGCCGGGCGTTCCGGTCCGAAAGGATCGAGCAGATGATCCGCGCCGTGTCGGCGCTCATCACCCGTTCCCCGGCCGCGCCGCCCCCCTCTTCCGGCCCGCGGCCGGATTCCGCGTTTTCCGCCCGGTCTAAACGGAGGGAAAGCGTGACCCCGTCCCGGGGAAAGACGCTGAAAGCCGCGGCCAGTTCCGCGAGGCTTACGGGGGCGCCGCCCAGGGCCAGGGCCAGTCCCGCGTCTTCCGCCGCCGCGCTGTCTATGGAGACAAAGCCCGCGGAGGCGAGGAACCGGCCGTAGTTTTGTACCCCCAGGCGGGACAGCAGATCCACCGCGGGGATATTGAGGCTCGACGCCAGGGCGGTACGGAAAAGAACGGGGCCGTTAAAACGGTTGTTAAAATTCCGGGGTATGTACACTTCCTGGCCGCCGTAGGTGGAGGGAATATCCGCCAGCACATCCGAAGGCTTGAACCCCCGTTCCAGGGCCAGGGCGTAGAGAAAAGGCTTCATGGCGCTGCCCATCTGGTTTTTTACCAGCACTCCGTCAATCTGGCCGGAGGCCGCCTGGTCGTAAAAGCCGGCGCTGCCCACCCAGGCCAGGACCTCGCCGGTCTTGTTGTCGATCACCAGGGCCGCGCCGTTGCTCAGCCGGGAAGAGGCGTAGCGGCGCGCCCTGGCGGCGATCAGGTCCTCCGCGTAACGCTGAAGCTCCAGGTCCGCGGCAAGAAAGTAATCGCCCCCGGAGGCGGCCGTATCCGCCAGTAAAACGGCCCGCGGCGGCGGCCGCGTCAGCGCGAACCGGACCAGGTGGGGCATCTCCTGGGGGTAGGAAAAGCGCCGGGGGTTCACCCCGTCCCAGTCCCCGCCGGACAGGGCCGCGTAAAGCGGAAAGGCCGCGGCGTAAGCGGGATTTTCCGCGAAGCGCCCGGCGAGCTTCCGGGCGGCCTCCACGCAGGCCTCCCGGCCGGTAAAGGGATTGTACACCGCGGGCCGCCGGGGAATCACCGCCAGGCAGAATGTTTCCGCGGGACTTAACAGGGAAAGCTCCGCGGCGAAAAAATTCCGGGCCGCCGACGCGATTCCCTCGGTTTGAAAGCCAAAGGGGATGGCGTTAAGGTACAGGCTCAGGATCGCCGGTTTTGAAAAACGGGCCTCCAGCCGCAGGGCGTTAAAAGCCTCGGCGGCTTTGGCGAACAGGCCCCGGCCGCCGCCCCTTCGGTTCCGGGAAGCGATGATCCGGGCAAGCTGCATAGTGATGGTGGAGGCCCCGCTTACGGTCCGGCGTTCTTTTATATTCTGGAAAAAGGCCCGAATCGCCGCCGCCGGATCAACCCCGGGATGAAAGTAGAAACGTTCATCCTCGGCGCACAGCATCACCGCGGCAAGGGCGGGGCTTACGCTTTCCGGGCCCGCGTATTCCCCGCGGATCCCCCCTTCCAGGGGAACAATCTGGACCAGGTTTTCCCGGCGATCGTAAAAACGGACGCTGTAGGGCCGTTCCAAAAACAAAGCTAAATTCCGGTAGGGGGAAAAGCGGAGAAAAAGGTAACAGAGGAGGAAGAAGCACAGGCCCGCCGCGGGGGGCAGGCGGGCGGGCGTCCGGAGCGAACCAAGCGCCGCCGCGATAACCTGAACGCCGGGCTTACTCAATGGTGTAAAGCAGGCCCGGGGAGCGCCCGAAAATTTCGCCCTCATACATACATTCCGCCTGGACCGGCGGAGTAGGATACACCCCCCGGCGGACGGCCCTGAAGAAAAACTCCGCCGCGGCCTCTCCCTTGGAGAAACTGTCCCAGAAGTAACGGACCTCGTTATCCATGATCACCATGGCGCTGGGCCGGCGGGGATCGTCCCCATCGTCCCAATACGCCTCATCGCCGGGCCCTTCCTCCCCGGCGTACCGGGGGGTGGTAACAAACGCGGCGTCCAGAACCTCCACCCCGGAGGGAAGGGGAACCCGCAGAGCCACAAAGGTTCTGTCCTTGCTTGAGGAAAGCCGCGCCCTGGCCAGGTAGGTCTTGCCGCTCCGCAGACTGGTCCCCGCGATTTCCCCGCCGGTACCGGCGTCGTGGTACGTTACAAAGACCCCCAGGCCCTCGTCCCGGAAGGACTGCAGTTCCGCGGGGATGGCGTAGCGCAGGGAGGCGTTGTAGTACAAAGCGCCCC
Source organism: Treponema sp. (assembly GCA_031257195.1). Lineage (GTDB taxonomy): Bacteria > Spirochaetota > Spirochaetia > Treponematales > Breznakiellaceae > JAIRPD01. The sequence goes on from JAIRPD010000126.1 coordinate 15,645, forward strand.
CGCCGCTCCGGCTGATGTCCAGGGGCAGAACGGCGTCCCGCTTCAGGGAAACCAGGGGGGGGTCCTTAAAGTCAAAGACCCTGCCCGTGGGTTTCGCCCCCGGCCCCCGGTAGCTGTCTTTAAAGAGTTCCGTCCCGGCGAGGGTGATGGTCCCGCTGACATTGACCCGCGCCAGGTTTTCCGCCCGGATCAGGGCGTCCACCGCGGAAAGGACCCGGGCCGTTACCGCCGTACTGTCCCAGTAACCTCCCGCCCGCTTTTGGTTAAGCAGGGACTGGAGGAGCCTGCCGTTGATCTGATCCCCCGGATACTGCTGGACAAAAAATTCCAAAACCAGGGCAAGCTGCTCCAGCTTGTTGCCGTAGTAGGCGTGGAAAAACCGGGAATCATTTTCCCTGGGGTCAGTCAAGTCCGCGCCCCGGGGGGTAAAACGGATCAAGCCGCGGATCCTTTCGGCGATGGCGGCGGCCTCGGCGGACCGGTTCAGGTTCCGGCAGGTCATGCCCGCGTAGGCCAGGGTCCCCGCGTCGGCCTCCCGCCGCCCGGTGATTTCCGTCAGCCGGGAAACTTCCACCCCCTGTCCCAGCAGGGAAAACACATAAAGCGCGTAGGCCTGAAGGTATGACCGGTACGGATAATCCGCGTCCCCGGTCCGCCAGCTAAAACTTCCGCGGAATTCACCGTTCAGGTAGGCGGCCAGTTTTCCCGCGTTGATCGACCCCGGGACCGCGAGCTTTTTCTGTTTCGCCAGGGCGATGATATGGGCTATCCGCAGGGACACATAGAAGTTCGAGGCGGAACCTTCCGGCCAATAGGGAAAACCGCCGTCGGACCTTTGATACCGGGCCCAGGTTTTCATTTCATTTTCCACGGCCTTCCCGGGATCGGCCACTTCGGTTTTCAGGCTAAAGGCGTCGAGGTAATCGCCAAAAATAACCAGGGGCAGCGCGGCGGAACTCCGCTGCTCCAGGCATCCGTAGGGATAACGGAAGAGGTAGCTGACGGCGCTGTCCAGAAGCCCCAGGCGGGTGGCGTCCAGGCTTACGCTGAGGTTCCCCGCGCCGTTATCCGCCCAGGAGGGTATCACCAGCCCTTCCCGGGCGGCGGCGGCTTCGGCGGCCACGGCGCCCAGGGTGGTAACGGTCTCCATCACGTATGGTTTTTCTATGACCAGTTCGGCGACCAGTTTTTCGTTAAGCGCCCCGAAGCGGATCGTAAAGGTACAGTTTACATAGCCTTCTTTTACCGCGGCAATGTCAAAGTAGGCCGCGCCGTTTTCCCCCGCCTTTAGGCTCAGGGTCCGTTCCGCCGCGCCGTCCACCAGGGCCCCGCCCCCGGTTTTTAAACGTCCGGCGGCGGAGGTTCCCGGCGCGGGACTAAGGGCCAGGGAAACCGTTACCTTCCGGGGGGCGCTGTCCAGGTTGGTGATCAGCACCCCCGCTTCCGCCGTATCCCGTTCCCGCAGACGCCGGGGCAGTATCCGCTGGACGTTGATCTTGTTCCGGGCGGTGATCTCGGTTTCCCTGAGCGCGAAAAGATCCCCCCGGACCCCAAAAACCGTAACCCGGTAGGTGGTAATGTTATCGGGAAGCTTAAAGCTTACCTTTACCCGTCCATCCGCGCCGGTTTTGAGCAGGGGCTCGAAAACGGCGGTGGGGTTAAAGTCCCGCCGTTCCGCCATTTCCGCCCCTTTGTCCGCGTCGTCGCCCCCCGCCAGACTTTTAACGCTGTACGTTACGGGATCGATAAGCAGCGAGCGGGAATCGCCGCCGGCGACCGAAAGGGGGAAACGCCAGCGCTCGTAAAAATGATCAATGGGGTCCGGTATGTGGTAGTTGATCAGATCCAGCACCCCCCGGTCCACCGCCACAAGGGTCAACTCCGCGCCGCTCAGGGGCCGGCCGTTCCGCTCCGCCCTAAGGGTAAGGGTAACGGTTTCACCGGGCTGATAAACGCGGTTCCGGGAAGCGCCCCCGGTCTCTACGCTTACGGTAAAGGCCTTAACCCGGGGGTTCACCCGCAGGGCGGTAACGCCGAAATAGGACTTGGGCTTATCCAGGTCCGGGCCGCCGTATTCATGGCGGGGCGGCCCCCGGCGCGTCGAATAGGAGGAAACCGATACATACACCAGGGGCACATAGTTCCGGGCGATGGGAATTTCCAGCGCGGCGGTTCCCTCCTCCAGGTACTTCACCTCTTCGGTGTAGATCCCCTCCCGCTCCAGGGTAACCAGGTAATAGCCGCCGGGAAGGGCGCTCCGCAAAAGGACCTGGGCGGTGTCGCCGGGATTGTACATCTCCTGATCCGGGGTAAGGCTGATTTCACTGGAATCACTCATGTTCCAGTACCCCGCCCCCTGGCCGGTAACGTAAAAACAGTATTCGGTCAGGGCCTTCCCGCCCTGGGCGTCCTGGGCGCTGAGCCGAGCCGTGTAATACCCCGGCCTGGGGGGACTAAACGTGAAGGTCCCGCCGCTTTTAAAGGGGATGCTCCACGTTCCCTCGCTGATGGTTTCTTTTACATACTGATCGTAGATGTAGCCCGCCGCCCCCTCCTGCTGAACCAGATGCCATTCGTCCCGGAGGAATTCCACCGCCAGCTTTCCCTCCTTTTGCCAGTCCGCCGGGCCGGAACGTTCCCCGGAGGGCTTAAGGACAATGAACGGAAAAGAAAGGTCCTGCCCCGTTTTAGGAAAGCCTCTGGTTACGGGGGCCGCCACCCCCAGGTAAAACCGGGCGGGATGGACCATTACCGACCGGGAGGCGGCGATCATCTGGTTGGAAAGATCCGTTACCCGGGTTTCCACGTTGTAACTCACCGCCGCGCCGGTAATGGGAGAAGTTTCGGCGGTTTTCTGGCTTAGGGCGGCGGTCCCTTCGGCCCCCAGGGTTCCGCCCCCGCTTGAAAGGTTCCGCCTTCCATCCCAGGTATCCCTGGGACCAAAATAGTAGCCCCCGGCCTCCGGGGAGGCGGGGGCGTACCGGGTGGTTTCCCGGTACCAGCTTTCCTCATAGGAGGCCCCCGCCAGGCTCCCCCCGCCCAGGTAAGCGGCCTTTAGGCTCAGGTTGATCGTATCCCCCGCGTAGAGGGTCCGCTCCGGGGGCGCGATGGAGGCCTCAAACTTAAGCCGCTCAAAGAAGGCCACGGTAACGGGAACGCTGGCGCTGGGCTCGGGCGCGTCGAACCCGGAGGGGTTTTCCGGCGGAAGGCGGCGATAGACAAGCCGGTAACCCTGGGGAGTCAGATCATCCGGCAGGGTTATCCTGCCGTAAAAGCCCCCGGATTCGGAGGTTTCCCCCTCCAGACTGGCGATAATCTGCCTGTCCCGGTAGGAATCGGTTTCCAGAACCACGGCATACCTTCCCTGGTAGATAAGGTAATCCCCCAGCGCCAGCGACCGGTCTATTCCCCGGAACGAGAGGATCTCCCCGGGCTTGTACAACCCCCGGTCGGTAAACACAAAGGTAACCGGCCGGACCTCCTCCGCCCGCCAGGGTTTCTGGTTTTCCACGTTAAAAGCCCAGGGGTTATGGCCCTCGGGCTGGAACACCGCCCGATCCCCGTCCTTTTCGGCGTACACATAGATCTCCCCCCCGCGGCCATCCGGGTCCGCCGATTCCCTCCGGTACTGCCCGGCGCCCAGGTTAAAGAGAACCAGGCCATTCCTGTCCGTCCGTCCCTCCGCGAAGCCCCGGATCAGGGAGACCTCCCCGTGGTCCTTGATGTTCCGGGGCGAGATAAGCCGTACCAAGGCGTTCTCCACGGGCTTCCCGGTGGAAAGACTGGTAACCAGCGCGATGGTTTTGTTAAACCCCGTCCGCGCGGTGATCCCCAGATCCGTCACCTGAAGGGTCAGGGCGTTTTGTACCCGGCTGGTCCCGGTTTTAAACGAATTGGCGGAACGGTTGAACTCCGCGGTAAGGAGTTCCAGGTCCGCCTCAAATTGAACAAACCCGTACCTGCCCTGTTTAAGGTAGGGCTTCAGGTCCATGTCGGCGAACCACCGGCGGTTTGTTTCGGTATTCAGGGTAAAGCGCCGGGGACTTTCCCCCCGGGGGGAAAAGGGATTCCCCTCCGCGGAAAGGCTGTACCAGGACTTGTCCGTTACGTTGCGGTACTCAAAGAGATACCGGGGGTCGAACTGGGATTCCAGCATCCTCGGGCCGCCATAGGCCCAGTCCAGGAAACGTACGCCGCCGCGGGGGGGCGGGGCGGAAGGAACAACCAGCTTCGCCTCGTAGGGGGCGGAAAGTTTCCTTCCGTAAATATCCTCTACCCCGCTGTCCACGATAAGGGTAAACTGATCCCCGTAATTAAAGGGCAGGTCCCTAAGCCACAGGAGGGTCCCGGAGATCTCGATATTTTCCGGCCCAATCTTCACGGCCGGCTCGGTACGGATATTCCCCGGAACGCTGTCCCGCCGGAGCCGCCCGTTAAAGTGGATCTCCGTCACATTCCGGTACGAGCCGTAGGCGGGGATCCGCTCTACCCTTTGAACCCGGAAAGGGCCGGGGGTGCCCAAAGAAAAAACCGCGTCCGAAGGGGTCCCCAGGGTGGCGTTGGCGGACTTTGCCCCCTTTTTAAGGGTGATCCTGATTTCACTCTCAAAAGGAACGTCCCCAAGGTGTACGATGAGCTTCGCCGCCTCCGCCTGGCTTAGGGTAAAGGGTTTTGCCGCCGGGCCCCCCCTGTTTGCCCGGGGAACAACGCTTACCGCCAGATAGTCCTGGATGTCCCCCGCCGTCACGGGATAGTTAAAGTAAAGGCTGATTTCCCTGGCCGCCTCGGGGGGCGCCTCGTTGTCGGAAAAAAAGAGGTCATTCTTTTCGCGGAATTCCTCCCCGGCGGCCACGCGCTTGATCTTTAAGGCCTCGGTATAAAAGCCAAAGGAGGTCTCGCCGGAGATCCGCTTTCCCGAAAGGGACGCGGCCTGGGGATTTACCGTAATCCGGTAGCTCTGCTGGGCCCGGCAAGGCTCATCGGCCTCAAAACTCAGGCAGCCGGTACCATACCAGCGGAAGCTTCCCTTTAAGGGGGGATTGATAGTTACCAGGGGGGAAGTATCCGATGGGAGCCCCAGGGCGGCGAGGGGAACCATGGGCTCGGAGAAAACCACGTACAGCGAAGGCCGCCGTACCGCGGAGGAAAAGAAGCCCCGGGGGCCCCAGTCAATCACCGTCAGGGGGGCGTCCGACACCGCGGATACCCCGCCGCCGGCCTTTGTCATCGCCTCCTGAATGGCCGTGATACGGGCCGCCTCTTTTCGCGGATCAAAATACGGGGTGGCGTAATCCGACAGTTTCCGCGGGCCGCCGCCCGCGGTAACACCGGCGGACTGCCCGCCGCCGGGCAGCCGGAAAAGGGGTTCCCCCCCGGTTCCCGCCGGGCCGAAACCGCCGCCCCCGCCAGCCGCGGGCCGTCCGCCATCTCCCGTTTCCGGCTCGGGAACCAGGGGGTCAAAATTCAAGGCGAAGGCCTGGTCAACCATTCCCTGGGAAACGTATACCAGCCCCCTGTCAACGGCGGTTCCGGTAAGTTCCCTTTCCGCCGTTTGCGCGATCACGGCGTTCATGCCGCAGGCGCATAAAATGAAAAAAGCCGCCCCCAAACAAAGGATAAGACAGGTAAGATACCGGACCCTTTTCATACTTTGGACACGCGCCTTTCCCCCGGCGTTGGCGGCCGAAAATTCACCGCGGCCCCGCGGTCAACCCGGTATCTCAAAAACCCCCTCAAGGATATGCCGGGGCTGGTAGGGGAAGTGGCAAACCTCCTCCAGCCTGGTTACCCCGGAAAGGACCAGCACCGTCTCGATTTCGGTTTCCACCCCTGCCTGGATGTCCGTGTCCATGCGATCCCCTATGATGGCCGTTTCTTCCCGCTGGGCGTTGAGCCGCCGCAGGCCGTGGCGCATCATCAGGGGGTTGGGCTTTCCCACAAAGTAAGCTTTTTTTCCCGTGGCCAACTCGATGGGGGCCACCAGAGCCCCGCAGGCGGGAACAATAATCCCCCCCTCAATGGGACCGTTCAGGTCCGGGTTGGTACCGATAAGCCGGGCCCCGCCCTCCACCATCCGTACCGCCCGCTCCAGGGATTCCAGGCTGTAGCCCCGGCCCTCACCCACCACCACATAGTCGGGGTTTACGTTGTTCATCGTAAAGCCCTGGTCATACAGGGCCTGGATCAACCCCGGCTCACCGATAACATAAGCGGAACCGCCGGGACGCTGGGTGGCCAAAAAACTCGCGGTAGCCATGGCGCTTGTGTAAAAATGTTCCGGATCCACCTCTATCCCCAGCCGGGCAAGCTTCTGGGAAAGTTCTACCGGGGAACGTTCGCTGGAATTGGTCAGAAAGATAAAGGACTTGCCATTCTCCTCCATCCATTTTACGAATTCCAGGGCTCCCTTAAGAATCTGGTTGCCGTGATAAATAACCCCATCCATGTCAATGATGAAGGCCCTTTTCGACCGAATTTGTTCTAAATCTTTCATAAATATCCTGCCCATGGGCGATACAAGAGTCGAACTTGTGACCCCCAGCGTGTCATACTGGTGCTCTAACCAACTGAGCTAACCGCCCTGAAATACACGCCGCGTTAAACGGCGATAATACGCGAACCTCCCCGGGACCAGGCGCCGGCAAACGCCGGCGCGCCCCGCGCGAATACCAGGCCAAAGCCACGCCGCCCGCTTAGACCGGGCCGTTTAGCTTTGCCGGACACCGGACCGTCCCGTCTAGACCCGTTCCCGGATGGCCACATTGATCTCGATCTTGCCCGTTTCGCCCAGGTCCATGGGAACGATCAGGGCCTCCACCTCGCGGGTGGAAATTTCCATGTTTTCCCCCGAAAACAGCGCCGGCGGCGTCAGATCAAACTTAAAGCCCAGGGCGTGGAGCTTGGTAACCGCCTGGGCGGTAATCATGTTGGCCAGCTCCTGAATGGTGGCCTTGGCAAGCTCATCCAGATCGTTAAACCTTTCCCCGTTCATGGCGCCGGCGACATTCAGCGCCGTCTCTTTGGTCATGTCAAACAGGACGCGGCCCTCCACATCGCCGGCCAGGCCTACCATGGCGGCAACCCCCTGGATGGCCATGGTGGTGGATTTGAGGTACAGGTCCCCCCGTTTGACATCGACATTCATCACTTCCTTCAATACGGTGAAAGCCGCCTCGACAAAGGGATTGATATACTCAACTCTCATAACTAACTCCTTATTCTCTATGCGTGAAAGCGGACACCGGCTGTTTCGCCGCCGACCGCCATTCAGTTTCGGCCAATTCCTCACTCTGCCCCAGGAACACCATGCCCCGGCTTTTAAGCCTTTCCCCAAACTGGACTATCAGCTTTTCCTGTTCCGGCGGGGGCAGGAAGGAAAGCAGATCCCTGGCCAGGACAAGGTCCAGCTCCGGCAGGGAATTATCGTTCAGGACATCATGGTACTCAAACAAAATCGAATCCTTGATCTCCTGGTTAAAGGAATACCCGTTAGGCCCCCGCACCATGTGGATCCGGCAGTATTCCGGCACATCCTCCAGTTCAAACAGCATATTAGGCGCCTGGGATATGGCCATAATATCATTATCATTGGCCCAGATTTTCAGCCGCAAGCCCGGATACCTGCCTTTTAGTATACAGATAAATGAAAAAGTTTCATAGCCCTTGCCGCAGCCTATATTCCAAACCTGGATTATGCTGGAACTAAGATCGGGAAGGACCGCCTTAACCGCCGCGGCGTAGTCATCGCTCCAGAAAGAAGCCGTACAGGGGGAGTAAAACGAGGAAAGAAACTCATCCGCGTCCTTGGTGTCCTTAAGCTGCAGATCCGGCCCCTGGCGGCCCACGCTCCAGGTGGTAAAGCGTTCCCGAAGCCAGGCGTCGTTAACCGGACTGGGGTGAAAACGCCGGATCGCCGGCAGGCTCTGGCGGATAAAGTCCAGCGCCGATATCGCCTGGGAAGGCTCCTGACCAAAGGCCGTTTCCTGAGAGGCCGGCATATAGTAGGTTTCGCCCCCCGGTTCCGGCAGCCGGGGCTTTGTCTTGTCGTCCTCGTTGACGGAAAAGATCCGGATCATGTCCAGGATGACGTACAGGATCCCCTGCGTTTCCACCACCCCGCTGATAAACTTGATGTTTATATCCCCAAATATGGGATGGGGGGGCTGGATTGAACTGGAGCTGATCCCCACCACTTTGTCGATCTTGTCCACGATTGTGCCGTAAACCCGCTCCTCAATGCGGAGGATCAGCATGTTCTCCACCACCGCTTCCTTTTTGTCTTTATCCCTGTCATGGGGCATGTGGAAGAAAGACCGCAGATCCACAATGGGGATAATATCCCCCCGGAGGTTGTAAACCCCCCGGACATAGGAAGCGGCGTTAGGAACAAAGGTGAATTTATCGGCCTTGGCGATTTCCTTGACGTTCATAATGTCCACGCCATAGTCCTTGCCGCCCAGGGAAAAGGTGATCATCTTAAAATCAACGTTATCCACCCTTTCCTTTTGTTCCTGGATTTCAGCGTTTACCGTTTCTAAATCTTTTATTATCGCGGCCATCCTATACCCCTACCGTACCCCTTCGCGAATCCGGCGCTGTTCCATTTCCTTGCGCTGACCCAGTTCCAAAAGCTGACTCACATCGATAATGAGGGACACGGAACCGTCCCCCAATATGGAAGCCCCCGCGATACCCGGGGAATTGGTAAACTGATCCCGCAGGGGCTTAATAACCACGTCCTCTTCCCCAATCAGGCTGTCCACCATAAAACCCATTTTCTTTTCCGCGGTACCTACGATAACAATAAAGTAAAAGTCCTTTTTTTCCTCGGTCCGGATGCCAAAGAGCCGGTTCAGCCGAAGGAGGCTTATCACATCGTTCCTGATGTTGAAGACTTCGTAATTGTCGATCAGCTTGATCTCCTCCGGGGTGATCCGCAGGCTTTCGATAACGCTGGTGATGGGGATCGAGTAGATTTCCTCCCCCACCTTGACCAGAAGCCCCTGAATGATCGCCAGGGTAAGGGGAAGCTTGATGGTAAACTTGGTGCCCCGGCCCTTTTCGGAGGTAACCGTTACCGTGCCGTTGAGCTTTTCTATGGCCCGGCGCACCACATCGAGTCCCACGCCCCGGCCCGAAATACTGGTGATCTGCTTGGCGGTGGAAAAGCCGGGCTCAAAGATCAGGTTATAAGCCTCCACGTCGGAAAGAACCTTGTTGGGGTTGATCAACCCCCGGTCCACGGCTTTGGCCTTGACCGCGTCCACGTCTATGCCCTTGCCGTCGTCGCAGATCTCTATGATGATCATGTTTCCCTCATTGGAGGCCTTGAGGATCACCGTTCCTTCTTCCGGCTTACCCGCCGCCTGCCGTTCCGCCGCGGATTCGATGCCGTGGTCCACGGAGTTTCGTACCGAGTGCATGATCGGATCCAGCAGGTCTTCTATCACGGACTTGTCCAGTTCTGTCTCTTCCCCCTCGATAACCAGGTTGATCTTCTTGTTGAGGGTCTTGGAAAGGTCCCGGACCAGCCGGGGAAAACGGCTGAAGATCTGGCTGATCGGCACCATGCGGATCCGCATAACCCCTTCCTGGAGCTCCCCGGTGATCCGCCCCAGGTTTTGGCTGGTGGAGCGGAATTTACTCAGCGTCCCCTTTAGGCTGGTCTCAAAGCTGTCAAAGAGGGTAAACAGATCCCCGTACTGATCAAAGATTTCCTTGCGTATATCCTTAACGGAACGCCCATCCTGGATGCTTTCCAGGTAACTGGGCAGGCTGTCAAAGAGGTTTTTGAGTTTTTCCCGGTAGTTGGCCTCTATGCTGTGCAGGGAGGCGAGCAGCTCGGTAAACTGGATGTTGATCTGGTTAAAGGTGGCCTTGGTGATGACCGTTTCGGACACCATATTAAGGAGATCGTCTATCCGTTTTGAGTCCACCCGCAGGATCGAGCCCGCTTCCTTCCCCGCCTTTCTGGCGTCCTCGGAAGAGCCGGCCTTGCCTCCGGCGGCGGCGGACGGGGGGGCGGCTCCTCCCGGGGGAACGCCCGTTCCAAGGGCCGCCGCCTCACCCGGGGAAACCGCCGGGGCGGGGGCGGCGGGCGGCGGCGCGGCAGGGGCCGCCGGGGCGGGAACCGGAGGGGCGGCCGCCGGGGCGGGAGCGGCGGAAACCGGAGGGGCGGCCGAAACGGACTGGGCGGCGGCCGCGGCGGCCTGCAGCAAGCCCCGGCCCGCGGCGGCGTCGGAAATCTGGAGGGTGTCGATGTTGGCGACCGAGGCGCCAAGGGTTACATCGGGGATACTGACATATCTTTTCAACTCCTCCGGGCTCTTATCCGAGGCTATGTAATAGCAGACCACGGGGAAAAAGGTATCTTCGTATAATTGCTCAAATTCAGGCTGGGTCCGGAGTATGGTTCCCAGGCCTTTTAAGGCGGCGTAACACTGTATGCCCCCCACGGTGTTCATCAGGCTGTTTTCATCAAACTGAACCGCCACCTGATAAATGGGCTGGCCGCCGCCTATCGTTTCTTTCAGTTCCTGTATCTCCGCGGCGGAAAGGCCGCCGCCCGCCGAAACGGCGGCCCCGGGGGCGGGGGCGGAAACATCGGGGGAAGGGGCCGCGGGAACGGGAGCCGGGGCGGCGGCCGGTTTGGCGGCTTCCTTTTTCCCCTTGGCCGCGCCGGGGATCATCGCCTTCAACCGGGCCTCCATCTGGGAGGTATTCTCCTGGTAAACGGCCCCGTTCATCCGCTGGTCCAGCATGGCCTTGATAATATCAATCGCCGCCAGGAGGGTATCCACCACATCCTCGTTTACCCGCACCTGGTCGGAACGGATCGCGTCAAGCACGTCCTCCACCAGGTGGGTAAAATGGGACAACTCCATCATCTCCACCGTGGCGGAGCCGCCCTTTAGAGTATGGGCCGCCCGGAAAATCTCGTCCACCGCGTCTTTGTTGCCCCCCTCGTTCTCAAGGACCAGTATATTCTGCTCCAGGGTGTCAACCTGCATTTTGGCTTCGCTAAAAAAATCCTTTAATAATTCCTCATTATTAGGATCGAGATAATCGCTCATGCGCAAGCCGCCTCCTAGCGGCGTTTATAACCCCTCTCTCCGTACTCGCGGATAAACCCGCATGATACAATGTTTATACACAAATCCAATTACGTCAAGTCTCTCCCGCATTAGAGGGGCGCGAAAACCGCCGCGGCCTCGGGGATTTTGACCGATTTGAGCCGGACCCGCAGGGTTTCGTTGGGGGCCCCGGCGGCGCCCCCGATCTGGGTTTCCAGGGCCAGATCGGGGATGATGATCCCCGTATTGTTTCCCCGTTTTTCCAGCGCCACCGCCTCCCAAACCGGCTCCTTCCCCGGTTCCGGGGGATTTTTTAACAGGCCGTCCAGGTATACGGCGGTCCAATGAGCCCTGGAGGCCCGTTCCACCTGGGTGAGGGCCTGGGCGGCGGCGTCCGCCTGGGCCAGACGGAACAGCACCTCTTCCTCGCTGAGGATCCCTGTCCCATCCCCGCCCGCGGCGGGGTTCCCCGCCGCTTCCCGGTTCAGCCAGGCGCGAATCTGCTGATGGGCCAGAAGGTCCGTATAGCGCCGGAGGGGGCTGGTTACCTGGGTATAGGCGGAAAGTCCCAGTCCCCAGTGGCATCCCGGCCGGGCGGAAACGCTCCGGGGACGCATGCACCGGCGGACCTGGCAGCTTCCCGCCAAACCCTCCAGGGGCTTGGCGGGAAGTTCCCCCATTTCCTGGGTAATGTAGGGAAAGGGAATCCGCCGCTGGGAGGCCCACGCGGCGGCCCCCTCCCCGGCTAAAAGCATACACTCCCGAACCATTTCCGCGGACCGGTAAAGGGGAACAGGCCGGATCCGCGGCGTCCAGTCCGGGGGGCTTACGGAGATATGCACCTCCGGCAGGGTGATACACACCCCCCCGGCGTTAAGCCGCCGGATCAGGTTGGCCTCTCCCAAGGCAAAGAGTTCCCGGAGCAGGGCGGCGGTTTCCCCCCCCGAGGAACCGGCGCCGTCCGCAAGGGCATCCGCCTCCTCATAACTCAGCCTGGTTACCCTCACTATGGAAGGAAACACTTCCGTTTCTACCGGGGCGCCCCCGGAATCGAAACCCAGCTTAAAGGTCAAAGCCGGGGAAGAACCGTTTAAACCCAGGGCAAAGCGGGCCAGGGATTCCTCATTCAGCATACGCCAGGTTCCCTCGGGCAGGTACAGGGTGGCCCCCCTGGCCCGGGCTTCCAGATCCGCCGGGCTGCCGGGATAAACCGCCAGGGCGGGATCGGCGACATGGACATAGAGGGTCCGGCGGCCCTGGGGGGAAATTTCCAGGGAAACCGCGTCGTCCGGGTCGGTACTCCAGGGGCTGTCAATGGCGAAGGCCGGGAGGGCGCCAAGATCCCGCCGGGGAGGGAAATCCCGGCCCGGCTCCTCCAGGCCGCCGGCCGCGGCCGCGGGGTCCGCCGCCGGAAACAACGCCGCCTCCGGGGCGCTGAGAGAAACTCCCCAGCGCTGGGGGTAGGGATTGAACCAGGGGGCCCAATACCCCGTTTCCAGAAGCAGGCGATGAGCTTCCTGGGGGGTTTCCGGCCGGCCCAAATCCCTCAGGGTCCGGCTTTTTTCAGACTGGCCCCGGGCCAGGGCTTCCACGTCCCGCAAAAAGCGGCCGTCCGCGACGGGGTCCAGGGCAAAATCCGCCCCGGCGTAAACGCCGCCGGACCGCGCCGCCCCGGATCGCGGGATCCCCTGGAGCCGTTCCAGAAAAGCCTCCCGGTCCTGACTTTCCCTTGCCCTGCCCCGCCGCTTTTCTTCCAAAGCCGCCACTTCCCCGGGGGACCGGGCGTTGATGGCGTGGACCGTCCCGGTAAAGTAAAGACCCTCCGCCAGGAGAAGCCAGGCGGCCCAGGCGCTGGGGGGGCTAAAATCGCCGTAGGCCAGTTCCGCCAAATCCTGGAGGTCCAGGGGAACGCCCCCGCTTTCCATCAACTCCCAGGCCCCCCGGACATCCCCGGAGACCGGAAGGCTCAGCTCCGCCAGGCTCTTCAAGGGACCGGGATGGAGGACCTCTATATCCTTTTCCCGGACCCTAAGGCTTTCCCCCGGCCCAAAACCGGAAGCCCCGGCGAAGCCGGCGCTGGAAGCGGCGGTGATGGTGAGCTTTTCCCCCGTTTCGGTAACAATGGCGGGCCGGCCCTTGTACAGGACCAGGCAGTTAGGTGATATTTGCCGCACAGAATAAATATACAAGGATTACCGCCTTTGCGCGATACCCGGGATGCCATCGCCCGCGGCTTCCCTATTAGAGCGGGTAGAGCGGGGTTCTCCATACCGCTATTTTCCTCCCGCGTCTTCCCGCAATATCTTTTTCCCGGCATAGGCCGTAATGAATGTAAGAGCCGCGGCAATCAGCACCGGAACATACACCGCCCTGCTGAACGCCTGAAAGCAAATCCCGTAGAGCAGTTGTCCCAGGGGGGCCGCTATCTGCGAGACCGCAAGCAGTATCGCCATGATTTTACCGAGCATTTCCGCCGGCGTTCTTTTTTGTATTTCCGTAATGACGAAAACCGATACCATGGTAACCGCCGCCAGAACGATGAGGCAAAAAAAGAAAAACAGAAAAAACGGCGGCCAATACCCCTGCGCGAGCAGCGCCGGAAACAAAGCGGCGGCCATCGGCAGAAGCAAAACGGCAATCAAGACAAGGGGACGATAGATTAACGGCATTTTCAGATTTTTCGTGAATAATCCCGCGCTCAACGCCCCGATGATTGTTGCACATTCGATAATGCCAAGCCCGATGCCGTACATCAAATCGCCGCTGTTCATCGTGAACCGGAGAATATAGGGAACGCCGATGATAAACAGAGGCGATAAAAACAAGTTTAGCGCGGCGGCAAGGGCAAAAATGCGAAAGATGACGGGGTTGTTTTTCGCGGTATAACGGAACCCGTCTTTAATATCGCCAAAAATCATCGGGATAATCGCGGCGCGCGTTTCTCGCTTGACAAAGGGAATACGGATAAATATTTCCATGACGGCGGACATGAAGAAAGCGGCGCAGCTTACGCCCACGAGTATTTCAATGCCGATAAACTGGTAGAGCGCCCCGCCCAGAACGGGGCCTAACAAACCGGACAGAGCGCCCACGCCGTTTACGATTCCGTTCGCGCCTGCGAGCTGGTTTTCGCCGACCAAAACCGGAACGCTTGCCTGCACGGTTGGCTGATACATGGAACTGATAATGCCAAGCGCCGCCAGAATGACGCCGATTGCGCTTACGCTTGCGTTATTCGTATACATCAACAACAGGAGCAGCAGGACAATGGCGCTGCTCGAAAAATCGAAAATCACCATGAGGTTACGCTTTGAAAATCTGTCGGCGATGGCTCCGCCGATTGGGGTACACAAAATTCCCGGTATGGAGGACAGGGCGATAACCAGCGCGAAAATATCGGCACGTCCTGTTTTGTCCAGCACATACAGATTAAGGGCAAAGCGTAAAATTGAAGAACCGAGTATGGATACAATCTGTCCCGCGATTACCAGAGAAAAATTTTTGTTGAACAATCTCATTTAACGGCATCCGCTCGTTGAAGTAGATATTTCCTCAAAGATAATAATATCATTAACTTCAAAAACAATATATTCTGGCGCATTAATAATTATAGATTTTCATACCTCGTATTTGAACAATCATCTGTATATATAAATATTATGTCTTTATGATATATTTTCTTTATTGGTTAAATGGCTTATTCCTGCTTCCCGAAGTGTTTTACTTGTTATCATAGGAACAGCCAATAAAGCCGCCAATAACCCTGTTACGATAAGAAGCGTATCTATTGAAATAATATCCGAAACCGGTCCAAAAAGAACCATACCCAATGGCATCATAGTACTGGATACCATTGTAAAAACCGAAATAACCCTTCCCATAAAAGCCGGTTCAACCGTCGTTTGCAATAAAACCATTGAAGGCGCGTTATATAAAGGTAATGACAAACCCATCAATGCCATAATTACAAGATACAGCCAAAAATTTGTAGCAAGCCCCAATCCGGCGGCCAGTATTCCGCACAGCACACAGGAAAGCGCCATAGTATATATACGGTTCTTGAAGCCGCCCCACATTCCTATCAAAACGCCGCCCGCCAT
>JAIRPD010000130.1 GCA_031257195.1 Treponema sp.
CCCGGCTTTTATTTCGAGAAGTTTGACCCCGAGTCGGACGCGGTGACGGGGGTTTATGCAGTGCTTGTCTCCTATAGACCGGTGGGGGGCACCGGCATAGGCTGGGACGACCCCTACGACGTAACCCTCACCAGGAAAAAACAATAGGGGGAACCGCGGGGGCGGCGGCCTCCTCACGGAGTCCCGGACCCTCGGCTTTGGCCGTGAGTTGACGGCGGCCCGGCGATGGTTCCAGACTGGAACCGGAGGTAGTTCCAGCCTGGAACTGGAAGCGGTTTCAGCCTGGAACCGGGAGTGGTTCCAGCTTAGAACCGGGGACGGTTCAGGTAAGGGATAAGGAACTTCACCAGGGCTGGATGAAAGCGGTTCACCAGGACCAGGTGGAGGATCACACTCGGCCTATGTGTGATGACACACTTAGGCTATGTGTGGGGAGGCGCTCGGGCTATGTGTGAGGTAGCGCTTGGCCTATGTGTGATGATACACTCAGGCTATGTGTGGGGACGCGCTCGGCCCGGGTGAAGGATCACACCCAGTCTGGGTGTGGGGTAGTACTAAGGACGGGCGAGGGGGCGCGTACGGCCCTCCCCGGAAGGGACGCCGGCGGCCCGGGGGCCGCGGGAGATAACGAAAGGCGGGAACACCCGCGAAGGAGATGAGGATGAGACGGAAGATCTACGCCCTGACGGGCTGGTTTGTTTTGGCCGCGGCGGCGGCCTTTGGGCAGGCCCCGGAGGGAATCCGGGGAACCTGGGTGAACGAGAGGGGCGCGACGGTGGTGATCATCACCGCGGGGAACCTCGATATCGCCGAGAATGTTTTGCGCTGGGGAAACTGTACCTACTCTGGACACCGGGCTATCCCCGAGGAGGGGGTATACCGGCTCAATATTTATGAAAAAGAGGATGGAACGGTGTACGCGTCCGAATTATGGGGGGGAAACAGATGGGGAGGCAGCAGAATCGAGGCTTCTTTTTCCCTGGATGATGACGGTATGTTGACGATAACGATCGAAAACAGCGCCCATGACAATACCATTAAGAACGGGGAATACAACGGCAAGCAAACGTTCCGGCTGCGTAAAAAGGCGTAAGCCCGATCCGCTTCGCGGGCCGCGCCGCCGTGCCGGCGGTGTGGAGCCTGGGGAGGCCCCCGGGGCGGAAAATTGCCGCGCCGCCTTTTTTGTGGTAGAATGGGGGCGTGGAGGCAGAAATGGGAACATTCGCGGAAAAAATTACGCTGTTAAATTGCAAGGATGAGGCGCGGGTTGAGTGCGGGGCGCGGAAGGAAATCCGGCAGGTAACGGTGGAAGCTATCGTTGATTCCGGCGCGTTCACGGTTGTCATTAACGAGGATACGCGGCGGCGGCTTGGGCTGGCGGTGGTGGGCAAACGGATGACAACGCTCGCGAACGGGGCGCGGGAAGAATACGGGCTTACCGAGCCGGTGGAAATCCGCTGGAACGAGCGGGACACAACCTGCAAAGCCGCCGTTGTTCCCGGCGCGAAGGCTGTCTTGCTGGGCGCTATTCCCCTGGAAGACATGGACTTGAGGATAGATATGGCGAAACAGCGGCTTGAGCGCGCCCACGGTGATTCATGGGAGGCGTTGCTGTTGTAAAAGGAACGGCGGAAGGGGGCGCGTCCTGACCCGCGGGGGTCCAATCCTTCCTCCGGGGCCGGCGGCCCGCCGCGCCCGGTTCGCCGCCGCGTTTACATTTCCCCGGTTTTAGGGTATCCTAAGGTCCATGAAGACCACCCTTCTTCGCCCCTGGCACGAGGCCGCGGGCGCCCGGTTTGCCCCCTTCGCCGGTTTTGACATGCCCATCCAGTACCCTGCCGGCGCGGTGGGGGAACACCGGCTCTGCCGCCGGTCCGCGGGGCTCTTCGATATTGACCATATGGGGCGGTTTCTGGTCTTTGGGGAGGGGGCGGGCAAGGCCCTTTCCGCCCAGGTTTCCGGGGCTGTCCTGGACATGGGGGCCGGGGAAGCCCGGTACAGTCTGCTGTTAAACGAGGCCGGGGGGATTGTGGACGATCTGTTTATCTACCGGCTGGGGGAAGGGGGCGGCCGCCGGGACCTTTGGCTGGTGGTGGTGAACGCGGGAAACCGGGAAACGGACTACGCCTGGTTCCGGGAACGCCTTCCCCGGGCGGTTTCTTTGGAGGACCTTTCCGGGGAAACCTATATGATCGCCCTCCAGGGTCCCCGGGCGGTGGAGCTTTTGGACCGGCTGGCTTCCCCCGGCGGCCAGGAGGTCCTTCCCGGGGGCGCGCCCGGGGCCGCTTTGGTTTCCGCCATACCCAGGGCCCGGATGGGGGCGCTGACCCTGGCGGGAATCCCCGTCCTGGCGGGCCGTACGGGGTATACCGGGGAGGACGGGGCGGAACTGTTCTACGGCGCGTCCCAGGCCCGGGTCCTTTGGGAGGCTTTGCTGACGGAGGCGGCGGCCGCGGGTATCGAGGCCGGTCCCGTGGGGCTCGCCGCCCGGGACTCCCTCCGGTTCGAGGCGGGGATGCCCCTCCATGGCCACGAGATTTCCCCCTCGATCAGCCCCCTGGAGGCGCTTCTTTCCTGGGCCTGCGACTTTACCAAGGATTTTACCGGCAAGGAGGCCCTGGCGGCCCAAAAGGCGGCGGGGCTTAAACGGAAACTGGCAACCCTGAACGTAACCGGGGGGGTTCCCCGGGAGGGCTACCGGGTATTGACCCCGGCGGGGGAGGAAACCGGGGTGGTGGCGGCGGGGATGTTCTGCCCCACGGTGGGAACCTATTCGGCCAACGCCTTTGTGCCCCCGGAGCGGGCTGTTCCGGGAACCCGGCTGGCGGTGGAAATCCGGGGGAACGCGAAAGAGGCGGTGGTGGTTAAGCGGCCCCTCTATACGCCGGTGTACCGGAGGGCGGGGAAGTAACCGCGCCCGGCGAAGGGAAATATCAATATTAAGGGAGACGGAAAAATGACGGTGGATCGGAACGCCCGGTATGTAAAGACCCATGAATGGGCCCGGAAAGAGGGGAGCCTGGTGGTGGTGGGGATCTCGGATCACGCCCAACAGAGCCTGGGGGATATTGTTTTTGTGGACCTGCCCAAACCGGGGGCGGCCTTTAAGGCCGGGGCGGTGTTTGGGGCGGTGGAGTCGGTTAAGGCCGCCAGCGACCTCTACCTTCCCGTATCGGGGAAGATCGGCGAGGTAAACGAGGCCCTGGCTTCCTCCCCGGAGACGGTGAACAGGGACTGTTACGGGGAAGGCTGGTTCGTTAAGGTGGAGCCGGACAATCCCGCGGACTTCGACGGCCTCCTCAGTCCCGCCGAGTATGAAGCCATAGCCGTCCTGGAGGAATAGGTGCCCTACATACCTACCACCGGCGCCCAAAGGGAAGAGATGCTCCGCGCCCTGGGGATCTCTTCCCTGGAGGAGCTTTTCCGGGAAATCCCCGGGGATTTTCGTTACCCCCCCCTTGAAGACGCCGCCCTGGGCGGGGGCCTTTCGGAGGGGGAGGCGCTGCGGGAAATCGCCGCCCTGGCGGAACGGAACCTCGACGCCGGTAAGACCGCGTGGTTCCTGGGCGCCGGGGTTTACAACCACTTTATCCCCGCCGCCGTGGGAGCCCTGGCCTCCCGGGGGGAATTCCTCACCGCCTATACCCCGTACCAGCCCGAGGTAAGCCAGGGAACGCTGCAGGCGATCTTTGAGTTCCAAAGCATGATCGCCGGCCTCCTGGGCATGGACGTGGTGAACGCCGGCCACTACGACGGGGCCGCGGCCCTGGCGGAGGCGGTGATCATCGCCCTGAAACAAAACGGGGGGCGGGGCGGGGAGCCCTGTGAGCCGGGTCAACGGGTGATGATCCCCCGGGGGCTTCACCCGGAGTACAAGGAAGTCCTCACCGCCTACCTGGCGGCTTACCGGCCGGTGCTGGAGGAGTACGGGGGGGATCCCGCCGCCGCCGTCATCGAGGCCCCCCTCACGGACCTCCGGGGCCGGGCCTGCCTGGTGGCGGCCTACCCGGACTTTTTTGGGACCATCCCCAACCTGGCCGGGGCCGCGGAGGCGATCCACGCCCAGGAGGGGCTGTTCATCGTCCACGCCGATCCGGTGATGCTGGGGCTTTTTAAAAGCCCCGGCGAGTGGGGGGCGGATATGGTTACCGCGGAAGGCCAAAGCCTGGGGAACGACATGAACTACGGCGGCCCCCTGCTGGGAATCATGGCGGTTACCCGGGACCTGGTACGGAAGATCCCCGGCCGGATCGCGGGGGAAGCCCGGGACTCCCGGGGCCGGCGGGGCTTCGTCCTGACCCTTTCCGCCCGGGAACAGCACATCCGCCGGGAGCGGGCGGTGTCCAACATCTGTTCCAACCAGGGCCTCGCCATGCTCCGTTCCTGTATTTACCTGGCCCTGATGGGAAAGGCCGGACTGCGCCGGGCGGCGGAGCTGTGCTGGAACCTTTCCCACTACGCCGCGAAACGTATCGCCGCCCTGCCGGGCTTTTCCGCGGCGGAAGAGGCCGGGGGGCCGGGGGGAAACTTCTTCAAGGAATTCACCGTAAAACTCCCGGGGGAAAAAACGGCGGAAGCGGCCTGGGAGGCCCTTTGTCGGAAGGGCATAGCGCCGGGACTTCCCCTTTCCCGGTATTTCCCCGCCCGGCCCGGCGAACTCCTGATCTGCGTTACCGAAAACAATTCCCGGGCCGACATCGACCGCCTGGTCCTGGCCTTAAAGGAGCTTTACCAATGAACGCGCCCCATACCTCCCCCCTTGTCGCGGAAACGCCCTCCCTCTTTGAGGAAAGCGTTCCCGGCCGCCGGGGGGTTACCCTGCCCAGACTCGAGGTGGACGAGACGCCCATCCCGAAGGAACTCCCGCGAACTGAACTGGACCTGCCCGAACTGGACGAGGCCTCGGTGGTCCGCCACTTTACCGGGCTTTCCCATAAAAATTTTTCCGTGGACGGCCAGTTCTACCCCCTGGGGTCCTGCACGATGAAGTACAACCCCCGGATGAACGAGGAAGCCGCCTCCCTCAGCGGCTTCCGCCGGTCCCATCCCCTGGCGCCCCCGGCCCACAGCCAGGGAAACCTGGAACTGATGTACCGCCTTCAGGAAGCCCTCAAGGCGCTGACGGGCTTCGCGGGATGTTCCCTCCAGGGCGCCGCGGGGGCCCAGGGGGAACTCGCGGGGGTCCTGATGATCCGCGCCTACCACCAAAGCCGGGGCGAGACGGGACGGACCAGGGTCCTCATCCCCGATTCCGCCCACGGCACAAACCCCGCCACCTGTTCCATGGCGGGCCTTACCGCGGAAACGATCCCCTCGGACAAAGACGGCGGGGTGGACATGGACGCCCTGGAAGAAGCGGTCTCCGGCGGCAAGGCCGCCACCCTCGCGGGGCTGATGATCACCAACCCCGGCACCCTGGGGCTCTTTGAAAAAAACATCCTGGAGATCATCCGGGTGATCCACCGGGCGGGGGGCCTCGTCTACGGCGACGGGGCCAACATGAACGCCCTCATGGGGATCGTTAAACCCGGGGACCTGGGGTTTGACGCGGCGCACCTGAACCTCCACAAGACCTTTTCCACCCCCCACGGCGGCGGCGGCCCCGGCGCGGGGGCCGTTATGGCGGGCGAAACCCTGGCGGATTTTCTGCCGGGACCGGTGGCGGCCCCGGCCGGGCGCGTCCCCCTGGGACCGGCGGCTTTCGGCGGTACCGGGGAGGCTCCCCCGGAGGGGACGCCGGCCTACCGGCTGATCCGGCCCCCCGCCTCCATTGGGCGGCTCAAGTCCTTTAACGGGAACTTTTCCGTCCTGGTCCGGGCCTACGCCTACATCCTCACCCTGGGCGGGCCGGGGCTGCGCCGGGCCGCGGAACACGCCGTCCTCCACGCCAACTACCTGCGCCACCTGGTAAAGGACCGCTATCCCACCCCTTACGGCGCGGACCGGCCCTGTATGCATGAGTTTACCGCCGCCCCCAGTCTGGGAAACGGGGTTCACACCATCGACATCGCCAAACGGCTTATTGACTACGGTTTCCATCCCCCCACGGTGTACTTCCCCCTGATCGTCAAAGAGGCCCTCATGGTGGAACCCACCGAGACGGAAAGCAAGGAAACCCTGGAAGCCTTCGCGGGGGCCCTGAACGCGATCGCCGAAGAGGCCCAGACCGGGGCGGAACTCCTCAAGGAGGCGCCCCACCACACCCCGGTGGGAAGACTCGACGAAACCGCCGCCGCCCGAAACCCCGTCCTGCGGTACACCCCCGGGACCTAGCCCCCCGTTAAAAGGAGGGCGGCAAGG
>JAIRPD010000042.1 GCA_031257195.1 Treponema sp.
GGCTTTCCATAAACCCCCGGCTCCCCCGGATTTTTAATCCCCCCGAATTGGTGGTGATCATCCTCCGGCCCCCAGCCCAGCCCGGCCCGTAAACCCTGGAACATGTTCCAGAAGTCCTAGAACATGTTCTAGAAACCGTAGAACATGTTCTAGAAGTCGTAGAACATGTTCTAGAAGTCCTAGAGCATGTTCTAGAAGTCCTAGAGCATGTTCTAGAAGTCGTAGAACATGTTCTAGAAGTCCTAGAGCATGTTCTAGAAGTCCTAGAACATGTTCCAGAAATCCTAGAGCATGTTCTAGAAATCCTAGAGCATGTTCCAGAAGTTCTGGAAAGCCCGGAACGGGCTACAACAGGTTCTAAAAAGCCCGGAACGGGCATGGGCATGGGCGCGGGCGCGGGCGCGGGCCACTGGTCAGGGGGCTTCGCTTTGTGATAGGCTGTTTTCAGGAGCAACCATGAACTATACCGATCTTGATAAAACCGCCGCGTGGGCCGTACTACAAACCCTGGCCCCCGGGGGGAGGCGCTTTGACTTTTCGGCAGCCTTAACAGCGGACCGGGTCCGCGCCGCTTCCGCGCCCATGGCAGGGGGACTTGCCTACAACTGGGCCGCCAAGGCAGTAGACAAGCCCGTCCTCGCGGCGCTGGCGGCGCTGGCGGATGAGCAGGAACTAACCGCCAAGTACCAGGCCCTGCTGGAAGGGGAGATCATGAACACCGGCGAACAACGCCGGGTCCTCCACCACCTCCTCCGGGGCCAGCAGGGAAAGGCGGTAATCCACGAAGGCCGGGACCTGGGCGCGTTCTATCAAAAGGAGCGGGACCGCTTTTTCGCCTTTGCCGGGGATGTCCGGTCGGGGAAACTGTCCGGCCCCGGGGGAACACCCTTCGCGAACGTCCTTCAGATCGGCATTGGCGGCTCCGACCTGGGACCCCGGGCCATGTACATCGCCCTGGACAACTGGGCGGCGAAGAACGGCGGGAAGAAGCTGAACGGGTACTTTGTTTCCAACGTGGACCCCGACGACGCCTCCGCCTTGACGGCCTCGTTAAACCTGGCGGAGACAATCTGCGTCCTCGTGTCCAAGAGCGGCACCACCCAGGAAACCCTGGCCAACGAGCTGTTTATCAAGGACAAACTAACCCGGGCCGGCCTGGATCCCCGGAGGCATATCGCGGCGGTTACCAGCGAGACAAGCCCCCTGGCCCGGAATCCGGCGTACCTGGATTCCTTCTATATAGATGATTTTATCGGCGGCCGCTACTCCTCCACCTCCGCCGTGGGCGGGGTGATCCTCTCCCTGGCCTTTGGCCCGGAGACGTTTAGGGATTTCCTGGCCGGCGCCCGGGAGGCGGACGCGCTGGCCCTGGAAAAGGACATTGCCGGGAACGCCGCCCTCCTGGACGCCCTCCTGGGGGTGTGGGAGCGGAACTTCCTGGGGTACCCCGCCACGGCGGTGCTGCCCTACAGCCAGGCCCTGGCCCGGTTTCCCGCCCACCTGCAGCAGCTTGACATGGAATCCAACGGCAAGCGGGTAAACCGCCGGGGCGAGGCCGTCGCTTACGCCACGGGGCCCGTGGTTTTTGGCGAGCCGGGAACCAACGGCCAGCACTCGTTCTACCAGCTCCTCCACCAGGGGACGGACATTATCCCCCTGCAATTTGTGGGGTTCACCGAAAGCCAGCGGGACGACGATGTGGAAGTGGACGGCTCGGTCAGCCAAACCAAGCTAAAGGCCAACCTGGCCGCGCAGATCCTGGCCTTCGCCAAGGGCCGGGACAACGCCGACAAAAACAAGTACTTCCCCGGCGGCCGGCCCTCCAGCCTGATCCACGGGAAACAGCTTACCCCCGCCGCGCTGGGAAGCCTGCTGGCCCACTATGAAAACAAAGTGATGTTCCAGGGTTTTGTGTGGAACCTGAACAGCTTTGATCAGGAGGGGGTCCAGTTGGGCAAGATCCTCACCAAGAAGGTCCTGGCGGGGGCCTCCGGCGACGGGGCTTTGGACGCCTACAGCGGGCTGCTGGGGATAAACGTATAGCCAGGGGAGGATACGATGCGGCAAAAAGAGGTGGTCCCCGCGGGGGCCGGATGGATCGAGACCAATATCCGGGAGTTCACCGGCTCTCCCATACGGCGGATTGGCGATGAATGGATGCTGATCACCGCCGGGGAGGTAACCGGGAACGACAGGGGTAACTGGAACACCATGACCGCTTCCTGGGGCGGCCTGGGGGTGCTGTGGAGTACCGAGGCGGCTTTTTGCTTTATCAGAAACACCCGGCATACCTATGGGTTCGCCAACGACGCTTCCCTGTTTACCCTTTCGTTCTTCGACGCCGCCCATCACGGCGCCCTGGAAATCTGCGGTTCCCTTTCGGGCCGGGACACCGACAAGGCCGCGGCCGCGGGGCTGACCCCCATTGTGTTCGAGGAAGGCGCCGGGGCCGGGGCGGTAAGCTTTGAGGAAGCCCGGGAGGTGATTGTCTGCCGGAAGATGTATACCCACAACTTTGATCCCGCCCGGTTCCTGGACCCGGAGATAGACAAGACGTGCTACCCCGAAAAAGATTACCACCGGATGTACATTGGGGCGATCCTGGGACTGTGGGTGCGGGGCTAGGTTCGCCCCTCCCTGACATATCCCCCGCGGGCAATATATAACAAAAAGCGCCTTATAACACCCTTCCATAAAAACACCCTGTCAACTAGTGATACTTTTAATTCTGCTTGTTCCGGTGTTTCCGCGGTTTCACGATCGTCAAATGCTATTGTTTTCCTCATATTGTTTTCCCCCGAAACCGCGGATGATTTTTTTCCATAACGCTTCACCGGCTTCCACTTCCACGCCATTACGCGTTTCAGGCGGCGGGATCCGCCTGTTCCCCAGGCGGGATCGCGCGGCGCGGACGGGCTCATCTTGCCGGCCTCCTCCGCGCCAAAGTATCCGGCGGATTGTTTTGCCGTTCCCGCCCTCTGTTGATTAAGCATATACGGCAATAGTAAATCGAGGATAAACGGGCGGTAAACTTTTGGTAAACCGCGCCGGGGAACGCGCTCCGCCCAGCCGTTCACCGGCGCTTGTTAACGGCGGTCAAAACCCCCGGGGCGGCGGTAAACCCCGGAAAGGGCCGCGGGAAGCTTGCGCGTTTCCCGGTAAAAAGTGTATCCTTAGCCAGGAGGAATACATGAAAAGGGCACTTTTATCGCTGACCGTGTTGACGCTTACCCTGGGGACGCTCGCCTGCGGGGGCAAAACCGGGGAACAGGGACGAGCCGCGTCCCCGCAGGTCCGGATGGCCACCGGGGGAACCCAGGGCACCTACTATGCTTTTGGTTCGGCGGCGGGACAGATCCTCGCCGAAAAGACCAAAATCCCCATCACCGTCCAGTCCACCGGCGCTTCCAAGGCGAACATCCAGCTTATCGACGCCGGGGAGGCGGAGCTTGCCATAGTCCAGAACGATGTGATGGACTACGCCTGGCGGGGGGTGGATCTGTTTAACGGCGAGAAGATCGCCTCCTTCGCGGCGCTGGGGGCAATCTACGCCGAGGTGTGCCAGGTGGTGGCGAACCCTGGTTCCGGCATTAAAACCATCGCCGATCTGAAGGGGAAAAACGTTTCCGTGGGGGACGCGGGCAGCGGTACTGAATTTAACGCCCGGCAGATCCTGGAAGCCTACGGCGTTACCTTCGAGGACATCAACAAACAAAACCTGGGGTTTGGCGCTTCCGCCGACGCCCTGCGGGATAACAAGGTGGACGCCTTTTTCTGCGTCGCCGGGGCGCCTACGCCGGCTATTATCGATCTGGCCACCGGGAAGGACGTGGTGGTCCTGGAAGTTGATGACGCCCACGCCGCCCAGCTGATCCAGAAGTATCCCTTTTATACCCAGTTCCCCATCCCTGGGGGAAGTTACCGGGGGCAGAACGGGGAGGTAAAGACCGTGGCGGTAAAGGCCACCTTTATTGTGAGTTCCCGGCTGCCGGAAGATACGGTGTACCAGTTGACCAAGAGTCTCTTTGAAAGCAAGGCCGAAATCGAGGCCGCCCACGTAAAGGGCAGGGAACTTTCCACCTCTTACGCGGTGGAGGGGATTTCCGTTCCCTTTCATCCCGGCGCGGAAAAGTACCTGAGGGAAATTGGCGCGCTTAAGTAGCCTCGCGCTGGCGGCCCTCGCGCTGGCGGCCTGCGCCGCCGGCCCGGCGCTGGAAATCCGGGACGCCCTTTCGGGCGGGGTGTACGGCCGCTGGCCTCTTGCGGAAAACGGGGAATTCGCCGTTGAGTTTGTCCATTCGGTAAACCAGAGCCCGGTGCGGGAAAGTTTCCGGGTCAAACAAGGGACAATATGGCCGGCGGCGGCGCGTTTTACCTCCTTTGGCGCGGGAATGCAAAGCGATCTGGAGGAGGGCCAAACATTGAGCCGGGACGGGGAGGCGCTGGTGTTAAGCGGCCCTAACCGTCCTTTTAGGGAATTGAACTATATTGTGGGGACCGTTTCGGATCATGTGCTGTATATTAACGGGGAAACCCTGAGCCTGAGGGAACTTTGCGGAAGAAACGCCCATATCACTTTTGGAGTAAACCCATGAACCACGCGGCGCGTCAGGAAAAAAAGGATTCCGTCTTTACGGAACAGGAAACGGGGGATCTGATCAGCCAGTTTGACCGGGAATCAAACGTACGCCGTTTTTCGGGAATTCCCGGCCGCCTGATAAAGGGCCTGCTGCTGTTCTTTGCGGCCTATGTCTTTTGGGTAACCCTGATCGCCAACCTGCCCGAACAGGTCCGGCGGAGTTTCTTTTTGGGGATCCTGGTGTTTTGCGGTTTTCTTCTGTACCCGGCGCGCCGGAGCGGGACCAGGCGGGAAAACCACATCCCCTGGTACGACTTTGGCCTTGCCGTTTTGGGGGCGGCGGCGTTTCTTTATTACGCGGTTAATTTTCAGTCCATCACCGCCAGGGCGGTGCGGCTTCAGCCCATGGACATCGCCGCGGGCGCGGTGGGGATTGTTATCCTTGCCGAACTATGCCGCCGGGTGGTGGGGGTCCCGATTCTGGTGGTGGCCGGGGGATTCGCCGCCTACGCTTTTATCTCCGGCTACTCTTTACGGCGGATCATACACCAGCTCTTCTATACCACCGATGGAATTATCGGCACCCCCATTGGGGTCTGTTCAACTTTTATTGTCCTCTTTATCTTTCTGGCCTCTTTTCTGGAAAAATCGGGCATCGCCGGGTTTTTTATTGACCTGGCCAACTCGGTGGCGGGGTTCGCCTCCGGGGGACCGGCGAAGGTGGCGGTAATCGCCAGCGCCCTGGAGGGCATGTACTCCGGCAGTTCCGTGGCCAACACCGTGGGCTCCGGCAGCGTTACCATCCCGGTGATGAAAAAAACCGGCTACAAGCCGGAATTCGCCGCCGCGGTGGAGGCCGCCGCTTCCACCGGCGGGCAGATCATGCCCCCCATCATGGGCGCCGCCGCCTTTCTGATGGCGGAACTTACCGGCATCCCCTACCCGGTAATCGCCCTTTCCGCCACTTTGCCGGCGGCGCTGTACTTTACCGGCATTTTCCTGATGATCCACTTTGAGGCGAAGAAGCTGGGCCTCAAGGGTCTGCCCCCGGAGGCGATCCCCCGTTTTGGAAAGCTCTTTATCAAGAGTTACCTCTTTCTGCCGGTGGTGGTCCTGGTGGCGCTGATGAGTCTGGGCTTTACCCCCGCCTACGCCGCGTGCTTTGCCATCCTTGCCGCGTTCCTGGTAAGCTTCTTCCGCGGGGATACGCGCTTTAGTCCCGCGGGGCTTGTGGAAGCACTGGCCACGGGTTCCCGGAATACCATAGGGGTGGCCATGGCCTGCGCCATCGCCGGTATTGTGGTGGGGGTGGTGGCCCTGACCGGCATTGGCCAAACCCTTATCAGCCAGCTTGCCGCCATCGTGAACATGCCCTTCTTTGCCATGACGGGAACCAGCCTCTTCGCGGCCCTCTTTATCACCATGATCGCCTGCCTCATCCTGGGTATGGGGATTCCCACCACGGCGAACTATGTGATCATGGCGACCATAACCGCCCCCATGGTGATCCGGGCGGGAACCGCCGCCGGAGTCAGCGTGCCGGTCCTCGCGGCCCACATGTTTGTGTTTTACTTTGGGATTGTGGCGGACATTACCCCGCCGGTAGCCCTGGCGGCTTACGCCGGGGCGGCTATCGCCAAAGCAAACCCCATCAAGACCGGGGTCAACGCCACCCGGCTTGCCATTACCGCCTTTATCATTCCCTACATCTTTGTGTTCAGTCCGGCGATGCTTCTTATCGACACCGGACCCTTCAAGGTGGCGCAGATCGCGCTTACCTCCTGTGTTGGGATGTTCGGTCTGGCCGCCGGTATTGAAGGATACATGCTGAAGAAGCTGAGCCTTCCCTGGCGTTTCGCCGCCATAGCCGGAGGGCTCCTCCTGATCAATCCGGGCCTGGTAAGCGATCTGGCCGGCTTGGCCCTGGTGGCGGCGGTAACCGCGGCGCAGGTGTTCAAGCGGGCGGCATAACGGACGCCGGCGGGGTGGTAAACAGGCCGCTCCGGGAGGCCCTGCGGCTTACGCCGCGGGTTGCCATAATGTTCCGGGCGGCCTCCCCGCCCCCGGCCCGCGCGGGGCTGTAACCATGGCAGCCCTTGACACATTTCCCCGCTATCGGCTACAATGACTTGCTATGAATAGGGCCCCGGCGTTAGAGCGGACCTCTCCCAACAGGCAGGACAATCCGCCTACGGCGGATTGCCTCGGAGTTTTGGGCAAGCCCGAAACTCCACCAGCAAGCGCCCGCGTGGAGTTTGCCTGCGGCAAACTCCGAGGCAATTTGCGAAGCAAATTGCCCCAACAGGCAACAGGCAACAGGCACCAGGCAACAGAATTATGGGGCTGCTTTTCACTTTGTCAACCCCCTAACAGCGAGTCCCCCCTTTTTTATCAATCTATATCAATCCCGCGCAACGG
>JAIRPD010000043.1 GCA_031257195.1 Treponema sp.
GGCGGTAAACCCGCCGCCGCCGACCCTGAACCCGGTCCCGGCCCCAGGCCCAGCCCGGAGGCGGAACTGGTCCACTATGTGCTGGTTACTGAGTCCGAGATGATCAACCGCCTGGGCGATACGGTAGGGACCGTTACGCTCTGGAAGGTAGCGGAAGGGGAAAAACCCGCCAAGCTTGCCACCCTTTTAGATGAGAAAGGTAACGCCAGGGCCGGAAGCGTCAGCGTAAGAGGCGGCGTCGTTTATGCTTTCGCCAACGGCGATATGGCCAGTACACTGTGGAAGGTAACGGCGGAAGGTGAGGCGCGTGAGATTGCCTCTTTTGAGGGTCAAGCCAACGGCATTATCGAGAGCGGCGGCGTTCGTTATATTCTGAACCAAGTGTCTTGGCACCCCAACTATGCCGCCAGGGTGTGGAAACTAACGGCGGAGGACGAAGTCAGCGAGCTTGCCACCCTGAACGGCGAAGTTACCGCCGCCGCCAGCGGCGGCGTCCTCTATGTTCTGGGCGGGAAACGGAAAGAAGACGGTTCCCCGGATGTTACCACAGTATGGAAGATAACGGCGGAGGGTAAAGTCAGATCTCAGATCATCCCCAGCAGCATCCGATCCCAGATCACCGCCAGCGGCGGCGATCTCTATGTTTTGGGTCAGGAATGGAAAGATGGTCAGTGGGATAATATCAATGCCAAGATGTGGAAGATAACGGCCAAGGGCAAAGTCAGCGAACTTGCCGTCTTGGACGACTTTAACCATTCATACGTTTTCCCCGCCGCCGCGGACACCCTCTACGTCGTGGGCGGGAAAGGGAGCATTGGCCTCTACAACAACGGCATCGGTGTCATCACGGTATGGAAGGTAACAACCAAAGGCGAGGCCGCCGAGCTTGCCTCCCTTACCAGCGAGACGGGTAGCCTGCATGTGTATGCCCATAAACTGAACGAGGGTATCCTCTATTTCGCGGGCCATGAACAGGCCGGTAATAAAGATACCGCCAAAGTATGGAAGGTAACGTCGGAGGGAAACGCTGGCGAGTTTGCCACCCTGGTCAACACAAGGCGGAGCAGTTTCGCCATGAACCTTACCCTGGGCGAGGGCATCCTCTATGTCGCGGGTAACGAGACCACCGCCCGGGGCGGCATAGCCAAAGTGTGGAAGGTAACGCCGGAAGGAGAAGTAAGCGAGCTTGCCTCCCTCACCGACGGAAGGCGCGGCGGCATCGCCGAGTCCATCGTTTCAGTCTGGGAATAGCGGTTCGCGGCGGGGAGGCGGCGGCGCCGGTGTATGCCGCCCGCCTTTTTCCGCCGCCTATATCTGGCTTAGCCCCGTTACGTCCTGGGCCGGCAGGGAAAAGACCAGCCCCTTGGCCTTGGAGTTAAGCCCAAAGGACTCGCTCACCGCCCGCATGATCGCCACCTTTTTGTCCCTGCCGGCGAGGATGGTGATAATCTCCCGCTCGTCCTGAACGGAGATGCCGAAGAACTTTACCGGCCCCCGGTGGACCAGGCCCCGGGCGTTAAGAATCGTCCCCCCCGTGGCGCCCACGTCCCTGGCCACGGCCATCAGCTCATCGCTGTACCCCTGGTTCACGATAATCACAATAAGATCGTACTTCTTTTCAGCGCCCACGGTGTCCTCCCGTTCGTTTTTACCCCGGCGGCTTCCCGGTTTTTTTTCGGAAATATGCTTGTGTACACTGTTCTTAAAAACCTGCAGGACCGGTTTGTTGATCCCCGAAAGGGGAATGGTAAAGGCGATCCCCGCCCCCAGGTTGTAGAGCCCCAGGGCCTGGCTTACCTCTCTGATGAGCAGGGGGGCCATCATGTCCTGCTCCAGGCAGATTACCACCGCCTTTTCGCTGGCCCCAATGCCCAGGATGTCAAGGATCTCCGAGTTGGCGGTCCCCCGGCCTTTGCAGATAAAATGAAACCGGACATGCTGTTCCTCAAAGATCCGGGTGATGTCCCCCGCAGCCTTCCATTCAATGATAAAGATCAGCGCCCTGAGTACCGGTGTGTCCGGCGCGGCGGGGACGCCCCGAATCGCCGGGGAGTCCGGCGTTTCCGGTTTGGCCCGGGACGGTTTTGCCGGCGGCGTCTTCTTCTCCCCCGCCATCAGGAAACAACCTCGTACTCAATGATCACCCCCGCGTCCCGGGACAGGGCTTTGAACTCGCTCTGCCCCTCCTCTTCGGAGATCCGTAGTTTGCCGCGGTAGATCAGCCCCAAAAACTGAATGACGACGAGGGGCGCCATGGCGATGGTGGCCACGATGCCAAAGGCGTTTTCCATCAGGCTTAAGCCCGATCCCTGGGCGGTCCCCATGGCCAGGGGCAGGAGAAAGGTGCTGGTCATGGGGCCGGTGCAGACCCCGCCGGAGTCAAACGCGATGCCCGTGAAGATCCGGGGCACAAAGAAGGTCAACGTCAGGGCGGCGATGTACCCCGGTACGAGGATCCAAAACAGGGGAATGTGCAGCAGGATCCGCGCCATGCTCAGCCCCAGGGCGGCGGCCATCCCCACGGAAAGCCCCCGCCGCATCACGCTTTGGGGAATCGCCCCGGAGGAGATTTCCTCCACTTGTTTGTTCAGCACCACCACCGCCGGTTCGGCCTTGACGATAAAGTAACCAAAGAGCATCCCCAGGGGAACCAGGACCCACTTAAAAGAGGACGCCGCCAGTTCCGCCCCCAGAAACTGGCCCACGGGAATGAACCCCACGTTTACCCCCGTCAGGAACACCACCAGCCCGATGAAGGTGTACAAAAAACCCACGAAAATCCGGCCCAGCCGGTGGGCCTTGTAACGCCGGGAAATAAGCTGGAACACCGCGAAGAACACCAGGATCGCCCCCATGGCTTTAAGGATGTCCTTCGCGTAGTGGGGAAATTCAAAGGCGAAGATCTCCACCACGTCCCGGGAGGTAGCCACCACCGGCACCGTGTGGCCCTCCGCCTCCGCGCCTTCCGGGTGAAAGATGATTCCCAGCAGAAGTACCGCCAGGATAGGTCCCACACTGCACAGGGACACCAGGCCAAAACTGTCGTCCTGGGAGTTTTTGTCCGTCCGGATTGCCGCCACGCCAATGCCCATGGCCAGGATGAAGGGCACGGTGATGGGCCCGGTGGTAACTCCCCCGGAGTCAAAGGCCACGGGGATAAACTTGGGGGGGGTAAAAAACACCAGCCCGAAGGTAATCAGGTAAAAGATCAGGAGCATAATAGAAAGCCGGATCTTAAAGAGTATCCGCAGCACCGCCACCACCAGGAAAAAGCCCACCCCGGCGGCCACGGTAAGGACCAGGGTGTCCGTGTTGATAGAAGGCACCTGCCGGGCCAGCACCTGGAGGTCCGGTTCGGCGATGGTGATCACCAGGCCCATGATAAAGCTCACCAGCAGGGCCACAAAAACATTGGAGGTCTTGGCAAGCTGAATGCCTATGCCCTCCCCCATGGGCATCATCGCCATGTCCGCCCCCAGGGTAAAAAAGCCCATCCCCACGATGAGCAGAGCCGCCCCCACCAGGAAGGTAAGGATGGTCCCCGTGGACATGGGGACGAGGAAGACGCTCGCGATAAGCACTATGGAAGTGATGGGAAGGACCGAGGCAAAGGCTTCCATGATTTTTTCTTTCAGGATCTTATTCATGGCCGGTTATACTATACACAGAGACGCCGGGCAAAACAAGGGCCGGGCATGGGCAAGGGGGCTGTTTACGCCCCTCTCTTCTTGGACTATAATAAAAATGTATAAAATTCGATTCGAGGGGGCACATCTATGGCGGAAAACGGCGGCAAAAAACAAAACCGGCTTATCGGCGCGGCGGTTCCTGTGGGGGCGCTGCGGGGCGCGGAACCTTCCGGGGTGGGGGAGTACCTGGACCTGATTGACTTTGCCGGCCTCTGCGCCGAAATGGGGGTGGGTTTGATCCAGATTCTGCCCGTGAACGACACGGGGTATGAAAGTTCCCCCTACAGCGCCCTCACGGCCTTTGCCCTTCATCCCCTGTACATCCGGCTCAGCGCCCTGGACGAGGCCGCCCCCTTTGCCGGGCAGATCGCCGAGCTGGGACGGCGCTTTAGCGGGGAAAGCCGCTTCCCCTACTACCGGGTACTGCGGGCGAAGATGGAACTCCTGCGGACCATCTACGGCGCCAATCAGGGGGCGGTCGAAAAGGACGCCGCCTCGGGCCCCCTTTCCGGGTGGATAAAAGAAAACCCCTGGGTTAAGCCCTACGCGGTATTCCGGCGGCTCAAAGAAGACAACGGCGAACGGAGCTGGAAAGAATGGCGGGAACCCCGGCGGATGGACGCCGCCGCCATCAACACCCTCTGGGAAGACCCGGCCCTTCGGGGGGAACACCTCTTCTGGGCCTGGCTGCAGCGGGCCCTGGACAGCCAATTCTCCCAGGCGGCGAAGGCGATCCGGAAGGCGGGGCTGCTCCTGGAGGGGGACCTGCCCATCCTGATGAACGAGGATTCCTGCGATGTCTGGTCCCACCCGGAGATCTTCCGGGAGGACCTGTCCGCCGGAGCCCCGCCGGATATGTACAGCCCCGAAGGCCAGAACTGGGGGTTCCCGATATACAACTGGGAGGCCCAGGCCAAAGACGGCTACGCCTGGTGGAAGGCCCGGCTCAAGGCGGCCTCCAGGTACTACGACGCCTACCGGATCGATCATGTCCTGGGGTTCTTCCGCATCTGGGCCTCCTCCCGGTCGGACTATTCCTCCATCCTGGGGCGCTATATCCCCTACCTCCCCATCACCCGGACGGAACTGGAGGGACTGGGTTTTGACCAGGGGCGGATCCGCTGGCTTTCCCAGCCCCACCTTGCCACGGGGGAAATCTGGGAAGAGATCCGGCGCGGCTGGGAGGGAAACCCCTCGCCGGGGGAAGTCGCGGCGGAGGCGGAACGGTGCTTTTGCCAGGCCCTGGACCGGATTGACGGCCAGGAGCTGTGGCTCTTCAAGGACCATATCCAGGGTGAAAAGGATATTCACGCCCTGGGGCTTCACCCGGCGGTGGAAAGGACCCTCATGCGGGCCTGGCACAACCGGTTTTTTTACGAATACGCCGGGGGGGAATTGTTCCCCGCCTGGTATGGCCGCGATTCCCGGGCCTACGCCTCCCTTTCCCCGGAAGAAAAGGCCCTCCTGGAAAAGACGGTGGCCGGGCACAACGCCGAATCGGAGGCGGTCTGGGAAAGGGAAGGGGAGAAGCTCCTTTCGGCGCTGACCGCGTCTTCCCCCATGCTTCCCTGCGCGGAAGACCTGGGGGCGGTACCGGAGTGTGTGCCCCGGGTCCTGGCAAAGCTCAAGATCCTTGGCCTTCGGGTGATCCGCTGGTTCCGCCGCTGGGACGAGGCGGGCCAGCCCTATGTGCCTTTCGAGGAGTACCCGGAACTTTCGGTCTGCACCCCGGCGGTTCACGACAGCTCCACCCTGCGGGAATGGTGGAACACCGAGGCGGATCAGAACGTTTTCGCCAATTTTATCGGGGTCCCCTCCCTGCCCAGGATGTACAACCCCGGCACGGCCAAGGTTATCCTGCGCCACGCCGCCGCCGCCGTTTCCCGGTTCCGGGTCTTCCAAATCCAGGACCTGCTTCACCTTTCCGCCCGGTGGTACACCATGGATCCCCCCGCGGAACGGATCAACGTTCCCGGCACGGCCAACGAATTCAACTGGACCTACCGGCTTCCCGCGTCCATTGGGGAAATCCGCGGGGACGGCGATCTGATCCAGGGGGTAAAAGAACTGGCGGCGGCGCCCGTAAAACGGGGGAACCGCTGATTGCCCTGGACCGGATCCGCCCCTAGGCTTTAACGGCGTCGATAATTTCCTTTATTACCCGGTTCGCGTCCGCGCCGGCCACCTGGCAGGTACCCACTTGGGCGTGGCCCCCGCCGCCATACTTCAGGAGCAGGCTTCCCACGTTGACCGTGGCCCCCCGGTTAATGATACTGTAACCCAGGCTGATAACCACATTCTGCTTGTTCTTGCCGTCTATGATCCAAACGGAAATGTTTTGTTCGGGAAACAACGTGTAGAGCATAAAGCGGTTTCCCACGTATATCGCGTCCATCCCCCGCAGATCAACCACAATCGCGTTCCCCTCAATCCGGGCGTGTTTCCGGATCATCTCTTTAAAAACCTCAACCTGCTCCAGGTAGACATCGACCCGTTCCTTTACGTCATCCATGGCCAGAATCTTCTCGATGGGCCGATCCACGCAGGCCCTGATCAGGAGCTTCATCAAATCGTAGTTGCTGATGGAAAACGCGCGGAACCGGCCCAGGCCGGTCCGGGGATCCATGATAAAGCCCAGGAGTATCCATCCCTTGGGATTGAGGATCTCGTCGGGGGTTAAATTCCCCGAATCAACCTTGTCCACATAATCCAGCATGGTCTTGAAGCGGCCCAGCTTCGCCTCGCCGCCATAATAGTCGTAAACAATCCTGGCGCAGCTGGGGGCCTGCCGGGAAACCCCCTCAAACCGGGGTTCCCGGCCCAGCCGCTCCTGTTCGCTGCGGTGGTGATCAAACCATAGTTTGCATCCCTCAATATAGGGGATATTGGCGGCTATGTCGTTGGAGGTGGCCTTGATCAGGCCGTCCTGAACGTCCTTGGGATGGACAAACTGATAGTCATCGATAATTCCCAGGTATTCAAGCAGAGCGCCGCAGGCCAAGCCGTCAAAGTCTGATCTGGTTAACAGTCTCATTTTTTACTCTCCTTATTCAAAAGACTTTTCCGGCGGCCCGGCAGGCCGCCGCGGATTACGCCGTCTTTAAGAAGAAGCTGTTTGAAAACCGCGGTTTTCAAACAACTCCAGTATATAATGAAGATCGGTTTTTTAGTATACTTCTAGTATGATTTTTATTAACCGCCGTTTTTTTGGCCAGTTATCCGCTTTTTGGAAAGGGGCGCTTTGCGCCGCGCTGTACCTGGGGGCCGGCGTTTTCGCCGCCGCGGATCCCAAGTTGCCCCTCTTTGTCCTGCCCACCGAGACCCTCTATGGCGGTCTGGGCCAGCCGGGGGACCCCCTTCCCCCCAAGGCGGCCCTGCGTACGGGAACCCTGCCCAGCGGCCTGCGTTACTATATTCTGGAAAATTCCCTCCCCGCGGATCGGGCTTACCTGACCCTGGCGGTTAACGCCGGTTCCGTCCTGGAAGCGGAGGATGAACAGGGCCTGGCCCACTTTGTGGAACACATGGCCTTTAACGGAACCCGGCGCTTTCCCGGGACGGAACTGGTAAATTACCTCCGCTCCCTGGGAATGCGCTTTGGCCCGGAGGTGAACGCCTATACCAGCTACGATGAAACGGTTTACGGCGTCGAAACCCCCGTGGAACAAGGGGAAGACGGCCTTAAGCGAATCCCGGAAAGGGCCCTGGCGATCCTTGATGACTGGACCTATACGGTAACCTTTAACGACGGCGATGTGGACAAGGAACGGGCCATCATTTTGGAAGAATACCGTACCCGGCTGGGCGCCCAAGACCGGGTACGACGAAAGATATTGCCGGTGATCTTCCGGGGGTCCCGGTACGCCGACCGCCTGCCCATAGGGCTCCCGGAGGTTATCCAAAACGCCCCGCCGGAAAAACTGCGGAACTTTTACCAAACCTGGTACAGACCGGACAACATGGCGATTTTTCTGGTGGGAGACTTTGACGGGGCGGCCCTGGAAAAGGATTTGACCGCCCACTTTACCGCCCCCGCCCCCAGCAGCCCCCTGGAACGCCCCCGCTACGGGCTTCCCGGTCCCCAAAAAGGATCGGTCATCACGACGGTGGTAACGGACCCGGAACTTCCCGGCTCCACGGTATATCTCTACTACAAACAGAGTCCTAAAATCCGGTCAAAAACCCTGCAAGCCTACCGGGAACGGCTTATCGATACCCTTATCTCCTTTATGACCGATTTTCGCTATGAGGAGGAGGCTTCCAGGGAAGACTGCCCCTATATAGCCGCCGGGGCCTGGTCCTGGCAGACCGGGTACAACCAGGAATTCCGGTACTATATCATGGCCGCCCAGGCCAAGGCGGAAAAATCCGCCGATACCCTAAAAGCCCTGCTCCTGGAAAAGGAAAGGCTTGTCCGTTATGGTTTTACCCAGGCGGAGCTGGACCGGGCCAAAACGTCCCTGGCTTCCATCCTGGAAATGACGGAGGCCGAAAAAGACCGGCGGGAATCGGAGGATTATCTAACGGAACTTACCGCGGATTACCTGAAGGGGGAATTTTCCCCGGACCCGGAATGGGAAAGGGAAGCGGCGGCCCGGCTCTTTCCCGGGATCACCCTAAAAACCGTCAACCAAACCCTCCTTTCCTACTACGCCGATGATGACCTTGCCGCGCTTATCACCGCCCCGGAGGCGGAAGCGGCCGCCCTTCCCGCGGAGGAGGAAATCCGCTCCCTGGCCGGCGCGATCCGCGTTGCCGCCGTATCCCCCCGGGAAGAAAAGGTGGAAAACCCTGGCCTGGTTGACGAAGAGCCCCCCCCGGGAAGCGTTGCCTCCGTTAGCCGGGACGATTCGGGGGCGGAAATCTGGGAACTGAGCAACGGCATGAGGGTGATCCTTATGGAAACGGCGAATAAGAACAACGAGCTGGAACTTTACGCCCTGGCCAGGGGGGGAACTATTCCCGGGGAAGACCTTCCCCCGGAAGAGGCTCAGCTCTTCTCGGCCCAGTTGGCGGCGGAAATACAGGGGGCCTCCGGGCTGGGCCGCCTCAACCGCTCGGAACTCCTGGATTTTCTTTCCAGTAAACAGGTGAGTCTTTCCTTTTGGACCAGTCCTTTTGTCCGGGGCTTCCGGGGTTCCTCCACGGTAAAAGACCTGGCCACCCTTTTTCAGATGTTCCACGTCTACTTTACCCAGCCCCGGGTCGACTCAAACGCCCTCCATCTGGTGCAAGATCAGTACCGGACCAGGCTCCTCCAGGAGGCGGACAACCCCGAATCGGTTTTTTTCCGGGAACTGCCCCGGATCCTCTACGGCGGCAGCCCCCTGTTCAGGCCCATAGAAATCGCGGACCTGGACGGCGTAACCCTGGACGGTGTCCTTTCCTTCCTGTTCCTTTCCCTCAACCCCGCGGACTATACCCTGATCCTGACGGGCAGCCTGGGAGACAGGGAAACCCTGCGGGCCCTGGTGGAAACCTGGGCGGCCTCCATCCCCGGCACCGGGAAACCCCGCCGGAACGAATGGGCCAAACCGGAAATCCGGCGGCCCGGAAAAACCGGGCGGATTATCCACAAGGGCCGGGAAGCGAAGAGCGTGGTGTACATGGGCTGGTTTGTCCCCAAGCCCTGGACCGGGGAAGATAACGCCGCCGCCCTGGCCCTCAACGAATACCTGGACATCGTCCTCAACGACGAAATCCGGGAAACCCTGGGCGGGGTCTACTCCATTTCCGCCTCCGCGGCCCTTACCCCCATGCCCGCCGGGGAACTTTCCCTCAGCGTCTACTTTGTCTGCGATCCCAAACGGGAAGCGGAACTCCGGGAGGCGGTACGAAACCGGATAGCCGCCCTGGCCGCGGGGGAGATCGACGGAACCATCTTTTCCCGGGCCCGGGAAGCGCTGGTTAAGAGTTTTGAGCGATCCATGGAAAACAACGCCTTTATCGCCCGGAATTTGGGGAACTTTTCCGTTGTTACCGGCGCGCCCCTTTCCCACCTGGCCCGCCGGCCCGCCCTGTACCGTTCCGTTACCCCGGAACAGGCGGCGGCGTTGGCGGCGGAACTTGCCGCCGCCGGGCCCGTGGAGGTGATACTTCTCCCCGAAACCGCCGATAATGGTGAAGGGGCATTATGACCATCGAGGAATTACAGGGCAAACTTGGCGCCCTAATCGCGGCTCTTCCCGAAGCGGACTTTGACTCGGTAGACGCCGGCTTTATGGGCGCGCTGGACTCCTGCGCCGGCCAGGCGGAAAAGCTGGGAATGAAGGCGGGGAAACGGCTTATAGAAAACCTCGCCGCCGCCCTGAGGGTCCGCCAAACTGGCGGTAACACCGACGAAAGCATCGTGGTCCGGCTGACGGCCCTGAATTTTTACGTGAAGAACCTCCAGAACGGCGGTACCGAGGACTTATAGGGCCCGGCCGCCGGGCCCCGGGGGCAAGCCCCGCCGGAAAGGACGAAGAACCGGCGCGGGCCGCCCTCACTCAATCCGCGGTCATTTATGGGGAAGACAGGCTCCCCCCTTATGACGCGCTGTGTACACAAAAATTTTTACAACTCCGCCCTTAGTCATACGCGTGTGAATGGGGGCAGACTTTTCTTTAAATAAGAGTTGTTCAATAACTTCAGTTATTGAACAACTTCCGCTGAAAAATGGCAAAACGCGCGGCATTTTGCGGGACTTGTTCAGCAACCAACCGGGTTACTGAACAAGTCTATAGTGTCTTTATTCCCAGCCTTCCCGTATAATCAATATATTGTAAAAAAGGACGATTATTATTTTCGTTAAAGTATTCATCCACAGCCTTTTTACTGCCTCCCCAATGTCCGTAGTCATCTATCATAATTACTCCATGGGGAACAATTTTTTTATACAGCGTTTCCATCTCTTTTTTCGTTGATTCATACCAATCCGTATCAAGTCTCAATACGGATATTTTATCGGGAATTGTCTGGTCCAATGTTTGGAGAACATCACCCTCGACAAACTTCACATTTGTCGACAATAAACCAAAATTTGAAAAATTAGTCTTTACGTCATCAATAGACGCATACGCCCATACATTCGACGACCATTTTTCATTTTTATCCAGTTTATCAGTGCGAAGCATTTCCTCGGCGGTACGGTTCCCCCCCCCCCCCGTAATTCAATATCCGCTTCCGTGGGGGCGGTCATTCCCTGAAAGGTGTCGTACAAATAAACTTTTTTATTTGAATTGTATAACTTAAACATTCCGGCCGCGATTATTGAATTACCGCCTCTCCATACGCCGCATTCAACAAAATCACCTTCAAGATTGTTTTCCAGAACATACTTGCAAGACATCAAGGTCGCAAAAAGCCGCTCGTTTGAAACAAGGGTTAAATTGTTTTCAAGAACATAGTTTATTAATTTTTTTTCGTCTTCCGCTAGTTCTACTGGAAATACGGTGTTTTTTTTAGAGTTCCTGTCCTTAAAATTCCTGACCTGAATGCTTTTTACCATGTAATACGGTAAAATATTTTTTACAATTTTCCTAAAAATACCCATAATAACCTCCGAAACATATCAATTTTGCGGCAGCATGGACACCGCCATTACCATTTTTACTAAGATGGAGATAGTATAGCGGTTACTGAGAAATCGCGCAAGCCTTTGCGGCAAAAGTCATCGAAAAAATAACCCGAATCATGCTGGAACTCTGAACGGGAAGTATCCGAAGGGCGCGTTAGGTATCACCATATCCATGTCTGAAACCATGCCGGGAATGCCTCCCGGTATGGCTCCCGCCAGCAAAGTCGCCGCATGCATCGAAGAACTGTTGGAGTGACACCGAATGCCGGCGTGCGGCAAGCGCGAGAGTGCCTGCCATCCGCCGAACCTCCGCGGGTGTAACCGGCTTCTTTGCCCCGGCGGGATCTATCCCAGTTTTTTTCTGAGCTTCCGCCGGTTCCGGCGGCTTTCCTCTTTCCGGTCTTCCCTGGCCGCTTCCGCCGCCGGGTAAACCCGCACCGGTTCTCTTTCCGGCAGCCGGGAAGCGATGAGGAGCCAGAGGAGCCCCAGGAGGATCATGGCAAAGCAAAAGACCTGGCCGGTGGAAAAGTTAAGGGGCGACGTAAAGAGGGCTGGGGGTATGCTGGTTTTAACCAGGGTGATCCGGTAAC
Source organism: Treponema sp. (assembly GCA_031257195.1). Taxonomy (GTDB): domain Bacteria; phylum Spirochaetota; class Spirochaetia; order Treponematales; family Breznakiellaceae; genus JAIRPD01. The sequence continues at coordinate 11,838 of JAIRPD010000043.1, forward strand.
CCAGATCCGCGTCGGGCTCCCGAAAATACTCAATGATAAACCGGAAGAACCCGTAACCGATCAGGTAGATCCCAATAAGAAAACCCTTAAAGGGTTTTCTGTTCCGCAGGAGCCAAATGATGATCCACAGCGCTACCCCCTCGAAAAGGGCCTCGTAAAGCTGGGAGGGGTGCCGGGGCAGGTTTACGTAACCGCCCGCCGCGGTACCGGCCAGGCCGGTTTTTTCCGCCATGTCCCGGACCCAGGCTTCTTTGACGGGCAGTTCCGCGCCGGGAAAGATCATCCCCAGGGGGCCGGCGGTAACCCGGCCGTAGAGTTCGGCGTTGATAAAGTTGCCCAGCCGCCCGGCGGTGTAACCCAGGGGGATGCTGGCGGCGTACATATCCCCGATTTCCCGGTAATCAAAGTGATGCCGGGCGGAATAAACCAAAACCGCCAAAATACCGCCGATAACGCCGCCGTGGTAACTCATCCCCAGGAGGCCGGTAAAACGGCCGTTCCGGAAGGGCCAAAAGATCAGCCAGGGTTCCCGCCGGTAAATGGGACTGGTTTCGTAGACCAGGGTGGCGAAGATCCTGGCCCCCATAACCAGGCAGAGGATTCCCCAGAAAAAAAGGCCCGAAAGCTCTTCGTCCTTGATGGGAAAATTCCGCTCCCGCACCTGACGCCGGTAGAGCAGCCAGGCGACGCCGAAGGCCACCAGGTACATAAGACCGTACCAGCGGAAGGGCAGGCCGGGAATGATTTCCGGCTTAAGCCAGGCGGGGAATTGAACGGCCAGGGGCATTACAATCTCTTTTCCATGATGCGTCCGGTTTCCTTGTCGAAAAAAAAGACCGCGCCTCGTCTTTTTTTACTGATCTCATAATACCTGCCGTGGCTTTCTATGACCACCCCCTGATGTACCGCCCCGGTAACGGTTACCTCCGACTCGTAGTGTTCCTCGAATTTTTCCCGGAGGGTAAAAAGTTTAAGGGGATACTGTTCCCGGAGTTTGAGGAGCCGGGCCTTTTCCGTCCTGGCCGCCTCAAGCTGGGCGGGCTTGTTTTCGGAGTCTTTGATAACCTCCTCGACCTTGGCTAAAATGGCGAGGATCTTCTTGACTTCCCGCTCCAGGGCCTCAATCTGGTCCTTGATGAGGTAATCCTGGCCAAAAGAGACTTCCGTGGGCTCCCCGTTTTCGCCGCCCAGCTCCGCGGCGCTGATCCCCCGGCGGGCCCAGCAGATTCCCCCCACCAGCCTCCCCCTGGCGCTGGAGAGAAACACCCGGCCGTTGGTTTTTACGCTGCAGGAAACGCAGTGGTTTATCAGCCGTATATCGTCCACCGCCAGCAGGGTGGCCGATTCGGCGTAATCCGTGTCTATGGTGGCCTTGGCCCGGACTACCCCCTGGCCGGCGCCCTTAATTCCCTGGACAATCACCACCTTTCCCCCGGACGAAATGAGGGCGCCCTCGACGCTGCCCGCTATAAAAACATCCTTTCCGCCCAATATCCGGCAGCCGTGGCGTACCTTGCCGGAGATCCGCAGCGCCCCGGAAAAATTTATCCGCCCCATGGACGCGCTCACGTCGCCCTTAACTTCCTTGAGGCCGCTGATAGACAGGATACCGCCGTCAAAGCGCGGTTCCCCGCTTTGGGCGGCCAGGAGCTTTTGTACCCCCGGGGCCGTTTCTGTGGCAAGCACCGTTTTGTCCCAGCGTAGTTCCCCGGTAGTCCCGTCGAGGTCGTCAACGCCGCCGGATTCGGCGGATATGGCCGCCGGTTTTAACTCATTTCCCCGGACATCAAAGCCGGTTTTGTCCGCCGCGACCCTGCGCAGTTCCGCCAGAGGCGCGCCGGCGGTAACGGCCCGTTTAATTCCGGGGGTACTAAGCGGCTCCAGCCAGGTAATCTCCTGGCCGCCGGCGGCCACCGGTGTTTTTCCCCGGGCCAGAACCTGGATGGAGCTTCCCGCCAGAACCGCCATTTTGCGGGCCGTCCGCACCGCCTCCTGGCTGATCCCCCGGGTTACCCCCGCCTCCGCCAGGGCCCGGTAGATTTTTTCCTCCGTCAGGGGAAGCCCCGGTCCCAATTCGCTTACCAGCTCCACGGAAGCTTCCATGGCGTTTTCCGAAACATGGACGGTAATCCGGGAATCCCGGTAATCAACAATCGTTCCCCAAAAGACCTTCCCCTTTCCCTTTACCAGAAGAAGGCCGTCCCTGCCGGCGTTGATATAGTCGCCCCCCTGGTACAGCCCCCGGAACAGTTTGAGTTCCGGATCGCTGCCGGGAAGTCCGGGGATGAGATTGCCGTATACGTCCTTTCCCTGTTCGCCATTGGGGGGCTTGGTTATCTGGGCAAGCCTGGTTCCCTTCCGTACCACGCAGAGCTGTTCCGCGTCGGAACAGGGAAAGCCCTGGTGAAAGTCGGGAAGGGTCTTTAGGCCGATGAGCCGTTTAAGCAAGACCGTTCTGAGTTCCGCTTCCAGGGGCCGAACCAGGAGGTTCACCTCCCTGCCGGGTCCCCGGGTAGCGGCCCTGCCCTCCGCGAGGATACAGCGGAGAACGGTGGAATTCCCTTCCATGAAGGCGTGGATAGTTTTTTTCAGTTTCTCCGCGTTAATGCCCTGGACCCTGGAATTCGTGACGACCCGGGAAATGGCGGCCATTTCCAGGGGCCGTCCTCCGGCGATCCCCTTCTGAAGAACCAATTCCGCCTTGAGGAGATCGGGGGAAACCTCCACCCGGACTTCCCCCTCCTGGACTTTCATCAGGGGGAAGGCCGTTAACACTTCCCCGGTCTTTGTGGAGGCCGCTATGGCGGCGTCAATTTCTTCAGCCCCCACCAGCCCCTCCAGACCGGCCCCCTGTTTTTGGGCCTGGGCCCGAATTTCCTCCCCCGAGGGCGGGGCAAAGCGGGAATCGCCGGGATAAAAGGTAAGGTACAGGGTAATCCGGTCCGGCCCGGGAACGAATTTCCAGCCGGGCTTTGCCAGGGGGACCAGATCGGCCCAGTTTCCGCCAATCCGCACAAACCCCGGGTACTGGGCAAAAAGCTCGTCCCGCTCCTTTCGTATACCCGCGCCCAGGTAAAAGGCCGGATCCTCCAAAACCGGCGGCGGCAGGGACCGGCCGTATACGCTTTTCCCCGGCTTTCCCGGTCCGGCGGCCTCGAAGCGCCCCAGTTTTTGGTCCCGTTCGGCGTAGCGGATCTCCCTTACCTCAGGATTAACCCGCGCCGGTTCCCGGATCTCCCTTTCATCCCACACCGCCGCCGTTTCGTTCCTGGCGGCCATGAAGGGGAATTTTCCGCGCCGCTTACCCGGGGTATTCCGCCGCGCCCTTTCCACCCGGACTCTGAAAAGGGCCGGCGGCCCGGCTTTGGAAAGGGCCTCTTCTTTAAAGGGGGCGGCGTCGTCCGGGACGGTCAGCGTTTCCCAGGCTACCCTTTCCGGGACGGCGGGTTCCGGGGGGATCCCCCGGGCCAGGGGAAATTCCAGGGAGACCTCCCGGGCCCCGCCCGCCCTTTGGATAAACCGTTCCAGATCCGCCGGGGCCGGCAGGGAGCTTAGGCCGCTGTCCCGGCCCAGCCTGAGTACCGCCTCCACGTCCCATTCCATCCCCTGCGGGTCCGGGGTAAAAACAAGCCGCGCCTCCGTTTCGTCCTGGTTGACGGCAAGTATGGCGCCGCCCTTCGCGATAACAGCCACGGCCCGCCCCGGATTAGACTTGGAATCCCCGGGCGGCGGCCTGGGTAAGTTTGTGTTTTAAGAAGTTGTTTTCTTTTTTGAGCTTGGTAATCTCGAACTGCTGGGACTTGACCGTTTCCAGAAGATCCCCCTGGGTAAGGGCGCCGGTATGGAGCAGTTCCTCCACATATTCCATCTTGCTTTCAAAATCAATTTCCGCCTCCAGGCTTGCCTCCTGAAAGCTGTCGTCGATGTTCTTCTCCGTCAGGGTAAAGGCTTCCTCGTTCGACTGGAGTATCTTGTCGGCGACGCGGTAAATGGCCTGGGCGATTATCGAGTTGGGCTTGTAGAGTACCACCGGAATCCGGGAAGACAGGGCTTTTTCCTGAATCGAGTCCCGGTACATAATTCCCAGATGCTCCACCCTAATGTCCAGGTATTCCTCGCAGGAATGGCGGATCTTCATGGCCACGTCGGCGTCCTTGGGGTCGTCGATCATGTTCATAATAAGCCGGGGGTGGAAATGGGACACCGCCTCGGCAAACCGTACCCGGGATTCGGGGTCGATCCGGGCGACTTCCTTGAGCATCTGGGGTATGTACAGGTGCTGGTTTCCCGGGCTGTCCCTCCGGGCCCTGCCCAGGTAATTGTACGCCCCGGTTCCTTTTCTGAAGATGGTGTACATAAGCCGGAAAACGGTGTTTTTAAGGAAAACGTAGGCGTTGAGCGTGGCGGTTACCGCGGGGGAACTGACCACGATGCCCTGGCCGGAGAGCAGAAAAAAATCCAGGATAGACTGATGGGTTCCCGCCCCCAAATCCAGGATCAGGGTATCCGTGTCGGTGAGGGTTAAAAGGCGGCCCACCAGGGCGTTGCGCTGATAGGATTTAAGGTTCGCCATACCCGGTACTTCCTGATCCCCGGGAATAAACCGGAGTCCCCGGACATCGGTTTTGGCGATGATCTGGGAAAAATCGGAACGGGTGTTACTGAGGAAGGTGCCGATTCCCCTGGCGGGGGAATGAAAGCCCAGGGCCAGGTGGAGGTTCGAGGCCCCCAAATCCAGGTCCGCCAGGACCACCCGCTGACCCGCCTGGGCCAGCGCGACCGCCAAATTCGCCGCCACCATCGACTTGCCCACGCCGCCCTTACCGCTGGCGATAGGAATGATACGCATCATCCGCCCCCTTCCGCCGCTTTAACCGCGGGAAGGGCCGGCGGTTCCGCCGTATCCCCCGGAAGGTTTTCCGCGTCCCCGGAAGAAGGCGTTTCTTCCGGCGCGTCCTGGAGCAGGACCATTCCCACAAGGGTTCCCAGGTCCGCCGCGGCCAGGGCAAAGGGCCAGAGCATCAGCTGGGGCATTTCCCTGAGCCGGGGGAGGGAAAAAAACAGCCAAAGGAACGTGCAGAAGAAGGACAGGCCCTTGCCCGTAAGGTAGAGGGGTATGTAGGTTCTGGAGGAGGTAAAGCGGATCAGCAAAAAAAAGGACATGAGGGGAAAAAGGGCGTTGGGGGCGGCGTACATTACGTAGGGAAAGATCATCCCGGAGCCCTGGAAGAACCCCGCCGCCCCCTGGTTCGCGGCCGCGTACGCCATCAGCAGGGTGATAAGAAAAAGCAGCCTGCCGCAGTCATAGGTAAAAACCGCCATTCGTATCATAAGGCGGTCGTTTCTTTTCATTACCCTCTAGTATAACCGTTATATGCCCGTTAGTCCAGACGGTCAGATTACCGGGTCAACCGTCGTCCAAAGGGGGCCGCTCCCCGTGGAACAATCCGCGAAGCTCCGCCCCCGGTTTGCCTGGATGGGGAACGGGGCCGCGTCCCCCCGCCGTTCGGGGACTCTCTCGCGCTGTTCGTCTAGTCCCCCGCATAACACAGGGGATCCCCCGCGCGGCTCAGGGGATCCCCCGCATGGCTCAGGGGCGCCCCCGCGTGGCTCAGGGGATCCCCCGCATGGCTCAGGGGATCCCCCGCGTAGTACAGGGGCGCCCCCGCACGGCTCAGGGGCGCCCCCGCGCGGCGCAGAGGATCCCCCGCATGGCTCAGGGGATCCCCCGCGCAATCCAGGGGATCCCCCGCGCGGCGCGGGGGGGCAACCGGGCCGTTGGGTGTCGCCGGGCGGGGGGGTGGGGGCCGCCCCGGGGCCGCGCCGGGGAACGGGGGCTCAAAAAGGGTATCCCGATGCCCCCGCGGGACGGCGGGAGCGGGGCGGGGCGGGATGGGCAATCCGTCCGGCGGTGGAGGGCGGCGGCTTGCCCGATGGTTTCGCCGCCGTTTTGGGTTTGCCGGGGAACCGGGCGGGGCGGGACGCTGGTTCCGGGGGGCGGGCTTCTTTGGGGAGGGCGGCCATACCGACGCCGGGGCCGCCCCGTTGGCCGGGCCCCGGGGACGCTGCCCGCGGGCGTTTCGCGAGCCGGGGCTGGCCGGCGCGCCCCTTTCGCGCTTGCATGATCCGCCGTTCTATTCTATGATATGCGCATGCATAAACTACCGGCGGGTAAATTCAGGACCCTTCCCTGGGTCCTTTCCGGGCTTGTTTTGGGGGCGGTTTTTAGTATCGCCTCTATTCCCAAGGCGGCGGCCCAGGATCAGCGTCCCTTTACCGCGATTATCCAAAATGTGTTTGACTTTATTCAGCGGAACTATGTGGACGAGGTGGATTCCCAGGTCCTCTTTGAGGGGGCCATGAAGGGAATGTTTGAGTCCCTGGGGGATCCCCATTCTTCGTTTCTTCCCTCCAAAGAGATGGAGGATCTGAGCGATACCACCTCCGGCCGTTTTGGAGGGGTGGGTCTCTATATCAGCAAGCCCCTCCAGGCTAAGCCTGATGGCACTCCGCCTTTTGTGGAGGTGGCTTCCCCCATAGAGGACACCCCGGGATGGCGGGCGGGGATCAATCCGGGGGATCTGATTGTGGAAATTGACGGGGAAACCACGGACGCCCTTTCCATGGACGAGGTTCTGGTCCGGCTGCGCGGAACGCCGGGCAGTGATGTGAAGCTGCTGGTCCGCCGGGGGGCCAAGCTGGAATTTCCCGTTACCCTTACCAGGGCGGTTATTGAGGTGCCGGTGATTAAGCATGACATGATTGGCGATATTGGCTATGTGCGGATCATTTCCTTTACCCCCATGACGGTTACCCGTACCCGGGAAGCGCTGGACAGCTTTAAGGCCAAAAACTACAAGGCCCTGGTGGTGGATCTTCGCAACAACCCCGGCGGGCTTTTGGACGCGGCGGTGGGGGTGTGCGAGCTTTTCCTGGATGGGGGTGTGGTGGTGTCTACCAAGTCCCGCATTGCCGCGGAAAACTATGTGTACAACGCCCGGCGGAGGCCGGTGGTGCCCCAGGATACGCCGGTGATTGTGCTGATCAACAAGGGTTCCGCCTCGGCGTCGGAGATTGTGGCGGGGGCGCTTAAAGACCGGGGCCGGGCTTACCTGGTGGGGGAAAAGTCCTTTGGCAAGGGTTCGGTGCAGAAGGTATATCCCACGGGGGGCAAAGACGGGTTCCGGCTTACCACCGCCCGGTACTATACTCCCAGTGATGTGAACATCGACAAGATCGGCATCCCCCCGGATAGGGAGGTGCTGTTTCCCGAATTTTCCGCCGCGGACGCGGAAAAGCTTAATCAGCTTATCGCCGCCAACACAATTCCGGCGTTTGTGGAACATAACCCCCAGGCGGCGGCCTCCCAGGTGGACGCCCTTGCCCGGGAACTGAGTTCCCAGTACGGGCTGGATCAGCCTTTGATCCGGCGGCTTATCAGGAATGAACAGAACCGGACGGTTATCGCGCCGGTCTACGACCTGGAATACGACGTTCAGCTTCAGGAGGCGGTCAAGATATTCCGCAGTGGAAACTACACCCAGTTGATGCAAACCAGCAAGACCCTTAAGGCCCTGCAGGACGAGGCCGATGACGCCCTGCCTCTGGCTTCATAGGGGTCAGGGGGTGGATGAAGCGGTTCATTCTGGATAAGGGCCCGGACAAAGATGGCCTTATCCGCGTCTGGGGGGAGGGGTACCACTATCTGGTCCATGTGCGCCGCCTTAAACCGGGGGGTGTCTTTGCCGCGGCTCTTCCTTCCGGCGAAGAGGTTACCGCCCGGGTCCAGAGTGTTGAGGGCGGTGTTCTGGCGGCCCTGACGGGTCCCGCCGGCGCCGCTGTTTCATCCCCCGCCCTTCCGCCGCTTGTCCTGTTCCAGGCCCTTCCCAAGGGAACCAAGATGGACCTTATTGTCCGGCAGGCGGCGGAAGGGGGGATCAGCGAAGTGGTTCCCTTTGTCGCGGAGCGGTCTGTTCCCGGCCGGGATACGGGGGGCGGGAAAAGGGCGGCGGGCCGGGAACCCGCGGGCGGAAACAGCCCCAGGCTGGAACGGTGGCGCCGGATTGTTAAAGAAGCCCGGCAGCAAAGCGGTTCTCCCGTTGATACCCAGATACGTCCCGTCGTTTCCGCCGCCGGGCTTTTTGCCCGCTGGGACGAGCTGCGTTCCGGCGGCGGTGGTTTGGCGGCTTCCCCGGCGCTGGGGATTGTCCTGCACGAAACGGCCCCGGAGGGTCCGGGGGAAAGCCCCCTTGAACAGAGTTCTTTTCACCATTATCTTAGTAGAGGACCCTCCGCGGTGGCTTTAGCGGTGGGTCCGGAGGGGGGCTTTTCCCCGCTTGAGCTTGAACGCTTTACCGGCGCGGGATTTAAGCTTCTCCGCGCGGGAAATACGGTGCTGCGGACCGAAACGGCGGCTCTTTACGGGGCGGCGGCGGTACGAATCATACTTTTGGAGAGGGCCTGGTGGACGCTGAAATAAACACACGAACGGGTACGGACAGGATCAGGATCGAGCGGTTTAATCTTTTAAAGGTTCCTCTGGATATAATACCCCCGGAACAACTGGAGGATATTATCTACGATCTTTTAAAAACGGAAACGGGGCAAAACGTAATCCTCCTTTCCCTGTGGGATATGCTGCGGGCTAGAAACAATTCCGAATACCGTCCCTATGTACAGCGGGCCACCATGGTTATCCCCATCGCCAAAAGCCTGGTTGGGGGCGCCCGGTTCCTGCTAAAGAAAAAGGCCTACCGTTATATGCCCTTTGACTTTGTGATCAGCCTGCTTTCTATCCTGGAAAAGCGGGAACTGTCCCTGTACCTCCTGGGGGGGAGGATACGAACCCTTAAGCGGGCGGAAAAAAACCTGCGCCAAACCTTCCCCCGGCTCCGCATTGTGGGCCGTTTTGTGGGGAATTTTAAACACCACGAGGAACCCACCATACTTCAGGCGATCCGGAAGGCGGCCCCATCCCTCCTTTTGGTGGGCAGGGGCGTAAAGGGGGGGGAGCGCTGGATAGCCCGGAATGATACGGGCCTTAACAATGGCCTGCGGCTTTGGTGCAGCGACCTCTTTGACATCTTCGCCGAACGCAAACGCCGTCCCTCCCGCCGGATCTTTGACCGGGGCCTTGAGTGGTTTGGCTTTTGTTTTCAAAAACCCTGGCGTGTTTTTCGGATTTTCCCCTATTTCTATTACAAATTGCTTCTTTTAAGTTACCGGATCTTCAATCTGGATTAGCCGGAACGGCCGCGAATGAGCGCCCGGACAAAAGCCCCAGCCGCCCCGCCTTAACGATGATGTTCCCCAAATAGCGGCCTTCCCTAAGGCCAAGGCCCGCCCGGGCGATCAGGTCCCGCAAAAACCGCTCTTGTTCTTCCTTGCCGGGATGTTTGTAAAAGCCCAGGGCCTCCAGGGAATCGCTGATGGTCTTTACCTGGGCGTCGATTTCGTCCCGAACCATGGGAACCCACCGGCCGCTTACGCCGCCGGGACCACCGCCGGCGGCAGGCCCACCGTCAGCCGCGGCGTCCCCGCCGTTTTCCGCCAGGGCCTGGTATAGCTCGTAGGCGTAGATCTGGACGGCGTGGGACAAGTTAACGGAGGGAAATTCCGGGCTTACGGGAATATGGGAGGCCATGTTACACAGTTCCAGTTCCCCGCCGTTCAAGCCGGTTCGTTCGTTGCCAAAAACAATGGCCGCCTTCCCCGGCCTAATCTTGAGGAATTCCGCTAATTCCCGGGGGCTTAGGGTATTGGATTTACGGTGACGGCCCCGCCGGCGGGTGGTTCCCGCGGACAGGGCGCAATCCGCTAAGGCCGTTTCCAGGGTATCAACATGTTCCGCCCCTTCCCAGATGTCCGCGGCGTGTACCGCCCGGGCCAGGAGTTTTTCCAGATCCGGCCCGGCCAGGTTTAGTTCCGACGCGGCGGTACGGAGCCAGCGCAGGCCCATGTTCTTCATGGCCCTGCACACCGCCCCGGCGTTTCCCGGCTCCGAAGGCCGGACCAGAACTATGGTTATATCATCCAAGCGCATGATACTATTGTACCGCATGAAAGAAATTTTCGCGGGAAAGCGGGCCCTGGTCATTGGGGGTACGGGCGGTATAGGCCGGGCTGTGGCCCTGGGCTTGGCTGAACGGGGCGCCGCGGTTACGATCACCGGAGGCGCTTCCCGGGAACGGCTGGACGCCGCCCTGGCGGACCTGGACGCCGTAAGCCCGCCCTTTTGTGCGGCCGGGCCGGGGGCCGGGGGGCACCGCGGTTTTCTGTGCCGAATTGGGCGGCCCGATCATGGGCGGCCCGGCGGTAACCGGCCCGGCCCTCAACAGCAAGGGGGGCTTTCACCCGAGGAAGCGGCGGGATTCATCCTGGAGAGGACAGCGGAACCGGAGGGGCCAAACATTCTGGTTATCGCCTGGGGCCCCTTCAAAAGGGCTTCCCTGGGGGGGACCACCCCGGCGGACTGGCGTTTTTTGACGGAAAACAATTTAATCTTTCCCGGAATCCTGGTTTCCGCGGTAATAAACGGCATGGTTCATAAAAAATGGGGGCGCATCCTCCTGTTTGGGGGTACCCGTACCGGGGAAATTCGGGGCTTTAGTACCACGGCGGCCTATTCCGCGGCAAAAACGGCGCTGGGGGTTTTGGTAAAATCCGCGGCAAAGGCGGCGAAAAACACCGGGGTTACCTGTAACGCCCTTTGCCCGGGTTTTACCGATACGGAATACCTAAGCCCCCAGGAGCGGGAATACAACCGCGAAAAAAGCCCCGGAGGCCGGGCCCTGGTTCCCGGGGAGGTCGCCCGGATTGCCCTGGAAATTCTGGAAAATCCCCTGCGGAATGGGGAGTTGATCGCCGTGGAACGGGGAGTCCCGTGAGGCGCGCGGGCATGGCCGCAGGGTTGACAAGAATTGGCGGAATACTATATTTTAAACAGGGACATTGTGTAAAAAAAGGGTGAATATCTTGACTGGAAGGAAATCATGGCAAACAATGATATAGTCAGCGGATTTGATGATGAAAAAGATGACAGCCTCAAAATAAAACTGGAAAAGGCTAATGAGGTAGAGGGTTGTCTGATATTGTATCTTACCGGGTACATTGACACGTATAATTCCAATTATTTCCAAAAACGAATCGCTAAAGCCATTGAGGCGGGTTTTACCCGGCTGATCTTTCAATGCGGGGGCCTTAACTATGTTTCATCCACCGGTATTGGCTCATTTACCGCCTTCCTTAAATCGGTAAAACCCCGGGGTGGAGACCTGGTATTGCTGGAGATCCAGCCTAAAGTGTACGAGGTATTTCAACTCCTTGGTTTTTCGCAGTTCTTTAACATTAGGGACAACCTGGACGATTCCATCAGCTTTTTCAAAAGCGGAACGGCCTCCGACACGATGGCCCTGTTCCCCAAGGTGTTTTCCTGCCCCATCTGTTCCAAAAAACTCAAGGCCCTAAAACCCGGGCGTTTCCGCTGCTCGGAGTGCAAGACGGTGCTGGCTATCGACAGCGCCGGGCAGGTTTTTCTGGGTTAAGTACAAAATATTTGTGGAAAACCTGTTGATAACTCCTGTGTTTTTAAAAGGGTGTATTAGTTTTTATACAGATAGTAAGAAACAAAGATGATAAAACGGCGGTGGTTTTATCTAATTCCTTATGCTGTAAGGATTTAGGTTTATTTTTGCCAAAGATTGGCTTCCGTATTCTTATTGTTTTGCTCAGCCAAAAATCTTTAAGGTAAGAAAATGTTCTTTCTTTGTGGAAAACTTGTGGGTATTTTGTACATTAGTCATGTCTTGCGAATCAAAGATCATCATGCTAGGCTAAAAAGGTGAGGAATTTCGCCAGCCTGATACTTTTCTTTACCCTTTGTTTTGCTGGTATTCTGCTTTTCGCGGGGTTCCTTGATCTGCTGAGGGAGTGGGCCGGCGCGGCGCTTCTTTTCCCGCCCCTGGAAACCGCCGGGGAAGCGGAATTTGCCGGGAACGTAGCGGATTACGCCCGCCGGGCGCTGCCGGCGGCCTTCTATTTGTCGCTTCTCCTGGGTTTGAACTATGCCGCCCGGCGGCGGATGATCTACCCCGTGGTTCTCGCCGCGCTTCTGGTCCTGGTCCTGACCCTAAGCGCCGCCGTCCTGCTGGGGATAAAAAGTCTGGACGGGGCGGGAATCGCGGTACCGGCAGGACCGGGCGAAAAAACCGTGAATCTTGTTAAGCCCGGGTTTATCATCTCGCCCGGTCAGGAACCCGCCGTGCAGGCGGTTTTTTTGGAAGATCCCTACAAAACCGGCGCCGCCAGGGCGGTCTCCCCCCCGGGGCAATCCCTGTACTATCAGCGGCATGGTCCGGCCTTGGTTCCGGCGCGGCTCCCCTTTACGGAGGAAAAAATTTCTTTTTTTGAAAGCGTCGGCGCCGATTTTCTGCGGAGCGCCCGGCATTTTACCGCCCGGTTCGAGGCGGGGTTTCTGCCCTATGGGGTTTACGCCGGGTCCCTGGCGGTACTCCTGCTTTCCCTGGGATGCCTGGTGAACATCAGCTTTTGGTCCCTGGCCAACCTTTTCTTTGGCGCCCTAGCCTTCCGGGGAGCCCTGGCTTTGGAGACCTTCCTTAACCAGGCAGACATTCATAGACTTCTGGCTTCCTTCGCGGGAAAATTTATCTCCGAATCGCTGATCACCCCCCTCATCTTTACCACCCTGGGAATACTGATCCTGCTCTATTCCGCCCTGGTATACCTCGCCCGGGGGAGGATTTTCGATGGCTAAACGGAAAAAGCCCGGGTCCGAACAAAGGCAGGAATCGTTTATCATCTCCCCGGTGGTTTTTGTTATCTACCTGTCCGCCGCCTTTATCGTTATCTGCGGCTATACCTTTATCTTTTCCGCCCAGAGGGAACCCTTACCCTCTTACCGGGTATCCTGGCGCTTGATAAATAGCGTTATCGCCTTTATTCACCTCTTTCCCGCTTTAGCTTTTTCCGCCTTGGTTATCCCCTTCGGCCTCAAGGAACATTCCGCTGGCGGCTACGCGGGAACCACCTATGTGGGCAAAAAAAGCTTTTCCGTCCTTTTTCTTAAGTACATCACCCCGCCGGTGATCACCGCCTGTGTTTCTTCCGCCCTATACGCCCTGCTCTTCTTCCTGGCCCTGCCCCTAACGCTCAACGCCAGGGCCTCCATGGAAGACCGGGGGGAACTCTACACCCAGGCTTTGGAAAAGGCTAAAGCCTCCATCGCCCGGCGGGAATGGTCCGAGGCCGCCCAGTTTATCGGCATCTGCGAACAGATCTGGCGGGGAAGCGAGGAAGTGGACAAGCTGAAGAGCGGCGTTACCGATTCCCTGGCCTCCCCCCACCAGTCTTTGACGGGGGAGCGGAGAAGCGCCGCCGGAGTAGACGCGGAAACTCCGCCGGGGGGGGAACTGCCGGTCTGGCAGGGTATACCGGGCGACCCGGTAAACTCCACCGACGCCCTGCGGCTGGCGGAAGAAGCCTTTAACCAGGAACGATACTACGACGCCCACTGGCTTGCCACCCTGGCCCAGCGGCTTGCCAGGCCGGGGGCGGCGGAGATCAGCGCCGCCTTGGCCCTGGCTTCCCGGGCCTGGGATAAAATCGCCGCCCTGGAGCCCAGCGCCCAGGAGCAGGAACGGTTTTCCCTGTACCGCTTGAAGCGGGAAGGTTATGAGGCCATGAACGCCGGGGACTGGATCAGCGCCTTTTACACTTTCCAGGAACTGGCCGTCCTTAGCCCGGAGGATCCCGACGCGGCCAATTACCTGGAGCGCAGCAGAAACGGCCTTAGTTCCACGGCCTTCTTTATTGACGAACTGGACCTGGCCATTGGCAATATCCTGACCGGAGCGGTCTTTTCTCTTCCAGAATTCCACATCGCCGCCCCGGAGTTTCCAGCCCCCGGTTCTTCCGGCGACGGCGCGGGGGGCGGGCAAAACGGCGGCAGGGTGGCTCTGCGCTTTTCTTCCCTGGCGGCCCTGCCGGACTTTGCCTACGCCTGGGGGCCGGAAATGGTGGCCGCCGATGGGGCGGGAAATTTCCTTTACCGGGTCAGCGCCAATTACGCCAAGCTCCTGCCCGTCCCGGTTTGGGACGACGGCGGCGGCCCCGACAGGGTTGTGATGCTGTTTCAGGCCCTGGACCGGACCGACAAAACCCGGCGCTGGGACCCTGTCTGGGTTACGGGGGAGGACACCGGTCTTTCACAGAACCCCGGGTCGTCCGCCGGGGCATCCCAAATCATGCTGGACGTAAGCTATGACCATTTTCTTTTGTTGTCCAAACTCAAGCGGGGAACCGGGGCCCTTACCCTGCGGGATCTCTTTACCGCGGAAAAACAGTTCGGCGCTTACGGCTATATAAGCGAAAGCTTCCAGGCGGAGATACTGCGCCGCCTGGCGGACCCCGTGTTTTTCCTTCCCATAACCATCATCGTCCTGATCCTGGGCTGGCGTTACCGGGCGCGAAAAAAGCCCCGTTATGTGTACGTCCCCATGCTGGGAATCCTCCCCCTGGTGTTTTACGGAATCCTCCTCTTTTACCGGGGAATTATGAACAACCTCTCCATCTGGCTTTGCTTAAGCTTTGGTTTTTCCACCGCCATGATCTGCTTTATCGCCGGGGCGGCGTTGTGCTTTATCGCCTCCCTGGTAACGCTTGCCCTCCAGCACGGATAGACGGAAGGCGGGGGCCTAATCCTGCCGCTCTATTTTTCCACCCAGGGCGGAAAGCCGTTCCACCAGGTTTTCATAACCCCGCTCAATCTGGTACACATTGCGGATCACGCTGGAACCTTCGGCGGCCAGGGCGGCGATCACCATGGCCATCCCGGCCCGCACATCGGGGCTGGTCAGCTCCGAGCCGGCGAGTTTCGCGGGACCGGAAATCACCGCCCGGTGGGGATCGCAAAGAACAATCCGCGCCCCCATGCCAATGAGCTTATCCACAAAAAACATCCGGGACTCGAACATCTTTTCGTGGACCAGTACCGTCCCCTCCACCTGGGTGGCTACCACGATGATGATGCTGGTCAAATCCGGCGGAAAACCCGGCCAGGGGGCGTCGTCGATCTTGGGGATCATCCCCCCCAGGTCGTGGTTGACCTTCATGGACTGGTTCCTGGGAACCCTCAGCGTGTTCCCCTCATGCTCCCAAACTATGCCCAGCTTGCCAAAGGCCATTTTCGCGGGCCGCAGATCCCGGGGGGTGGGGCCGGTTATTTCCAGCTCCCCCCGGGTAACCGCCGCCAGGCCGATCAGGGAACCCACTTCCATATAATCCGTGCCAATAGCGAAATCGCAGCCGGAAAGTTTTCGCGCCCCGGTAATCGTAAGGACATTGGAACCAATCCCCTCAATGTGCCCGCCCATGGACACAATCATGCGGCACAGATCCTGCACATGGGGCTCGCTGGCGGCGTTGTTGAGGATCGTTACCCCCTCCGCCAGCGCCGCGGCCATAACGGCGTTTTCCGTGGCCGTTACCGACGCCTCGTCAAGGAAGATGTCCACCCCCGTAAGTTTTGCCGCGGTAAAAGTAAACGCGGCGTTGGCGTCCACCCTGGCCCCCAGTTCCTCGAGGGCCAGGAAGTGGGTATCCAGCCGCCGCCGCCCAATTACGTCCCCCCCCGGCGGGGGAAGGATCGCCTTGCCGGTCCTGGCCAGAAGCGGCCCGGCGAAAAGGATGGACGCCCGGATTTTCCTGGCCGCCTCCAGGGGGACCTGGGAGTTCTTGATGTCCCCCAGGCAAAGGCGGTAGGCGTTGCGCTCATCCAGCGGTTCCACCGTACCCCCAAAGGACCGGTACACATCCAGCATAACCTGAACATCTTCTATATCGGGGATATTCCGTAAAATCACCGGATCGCTTGTAAGAATCGCGGCGGCGATGCAGGGCAGGGCGGCGTTTTTATTGCCGCTGGCCTTGATCTTCCCGTTGATAGAAACGCCGCCGGTAATCAGGTACTGGCTCATGGAAGTATTGTGCCCGGGAACGGGGGACATGTAAAGGGGGAACGGAAGGGGCCCGGCGTTTTTGTTCTATGGCCCGCCGGCAGCCCGCCAGTCCGCCGCCGTCATCCCTCGTACACAAACCGCGCGATGGGCATCCTCCGGCCCATGCCAAACGCCCGGGGGCTGACCTTGAGTACCGGCGGCGCTTGACGGCGCTTGAACTCCGCCCGGGCGGCGGTACGGATAATCCGTTCCGCCAGGGCCTTTAAGGCCCCGGGCCCCCCGGGAATAACCGGCCGGCCCCGGGCGGCGATCTCTCCGGCGGAAAGGTTATGAAAGAGGTACAACTTAAGGATCTCGTCCAGGATTTCATAGGGCGGCAGGCTGTCCTGATCCTTTTGGTCGGGCCGGAGTTCCGCCGAAGGGGGCTTGTCGATAATCGCCTGGGGGATGATCCCCCCCCTCCCCGCCGCCCTTTCCCGGTCGTTAATCCGCCGGCAGAGGGCGAAAACCTCGGTCTTAAAAAGGTCCCCAATGGGCCCCAGCGCCCCGTTGGTGTCGCCGTACAGCGTACAATACCCCATGGCCAGCTCGCTTTTGTTGCCCGTGGTCAGGAGCATGGAATCGAACTTGTTGGAAAAGCCCATCAGCAGGGTCCCCCGGACCCTCGCCTGGAGGTTTTCCTCCGCGATGTCAAAGGGCCGGCCCTCAAACACCCCCTCCAGGGCCGCGAGGTAGGCGGTAAAAACACCCTCAATGGGCAGGGTCTCGTAACGGCAGCCCAGGAGGGCGGCCAATTCCGCGGCGTCGTCCCGGGAACCCTGGGAGGAAAAGCGGCTGGGCATGCTGAAGCAGGCCGTGTTTTCTTTGCCCGCGGCCTTCACCGCCAGATAAGCCACCAGCGCCGAATCAATCCCCCCGGAAAGCCCCAGGTGGACCCGTTTAAAGCCGCATTTAGCCATGTAGTCCCGAACGCCATGGACCAGGGCGTCCTCCAGGGTATCCAGCTCCGCGGGGGAAAGACCTACGCCGTAGGGGTCGTCCTCCGGCTCCACGCCGGCGGAGGGCGTTGTACCGGCGGCCCGGGAATCCCAATACACCAGGTCTTCCTCAAAGGCCTTCGCCGCGGGCGCGCCCCCCGCCAGCGGCGCGGCCTTCCCTTCCGGGACCATGACAAAGGAGCGGCCGTCAAAGATAATCGAGTCGTTGGCCCCCACGGCGTTGACATACACCAGGGGAACGCCCCCCCGGCGGCTCAGCCGTTCCGCCAAAGCCAGCCGGGCCCGGAGCTTTCCCGCGTAGTACGGCGAGGCGGAGGGGACGCACAACAGGGTGATCCCCTGATCCATCAGACGGCGCGCCGGGTCCAGGGCATAGCGGGTGCCGGGGGTTTCCGTCTCCCGCCACACATCTTCGCAGATCGCCGCGCCGATCCGCTCCCCCCGCCACTCAAAGACCGGCCAGGCGGCGGCGGGCTCAAAGTTCCGGGCCTCGTCAAACACATCGTAGGTGGGAAGCAGGGTCTTCACCTGCTCAAAAACCAGCGCCCCGTCCAGGACAAACCCGTAGGCGTTTACCAGAACCTTGCCGCTTTGGCGGGGGTTCCGGTTCACGTAGCCCACCCCGCAGGCGATCCCCGGAGGAACCTCCCGCTGGAGGAGCCGCAGGGACTGGATGTTCAGTTCCACAAAGCAATCCTGGTCCAGCAAATCCATGGGAGGGTACCCGCAGAGGGCCAGCTCGGGAAAGAGGACCAGGTCCGCCCCCCCCTCTTGTGCCCGCCGGGCAAAGGCGGCGATCTTCTTCCGGTTCCCCGCGAAGTCCCCAATAATCGAATTGATTTGAGCCAAGGCGATGATCATGGTGATCATCATAGGGCCGCGCCGGTTTTTCTGTCAATCCACCGGATGGTTCGATCCGCCGTTGGGGTAAAAGAGCCCTCCCCCGGGGTTCAGAAGCCCTCACGGGGGGGTAAAAAGCTCATCCCCTGAGGTACATACGTCATCGCTTGGGGTTCAGAAGCCCTCACATGGACTAAAAAAGCTCATCCTATGGACTAAATATGTCATCGCTTGGGGTTCAGAAGCTCTCATTTGAGGTAAAAAAGCTCTCGGTTGGGGTTTAAAAGCCCTCACGGGGGGTAAAAAAGCTCATCCCCTGAGGTACATACGTCTTTGGTTGGGGTTCAGAAGCCCTCGTTTGGGGTAAAAAAGCTCCCCCTTGGGGTAAAAAAGTCCGCCCCGGGAACGGGAGGGCGGCCCCGGCGGATCATCCCCTTTGAATTCCCCCGGATTTCCGCTATACTTAGCCTATGTCAGACACCGCGGACGCTCCCGTACAAACCGGCCGGATTATTCCTATCTCCATAGAGGATGAGGTTAAAAACGACTACCTTGTCTACGCCATGAGCGTGATCGTGGCCCGGGCCCTGCCGGACGCGAGGGACGGCTTAAAGCCCGTCCACCGGCGGCTGCTCTACTCCATGGATGAGCTGGGGTTGAGGCCCACGGCGGCCACCAAAAAGTGCGCCCGCATTGTGGGGGATACCATGGGTAAGTACCACCCCCACGGCGACCTGGCGCTGTACGACGCCCTGGTCCGCATGGCCCAGGGCTTTTCCCTCCGTTACCCCCTGGTGCGGGGGCAGGGGAACTTTGGCTCCGTGGACGGGGACCCGGCGGCGGCGATGCGGTACACCGAGGCCCGGCTTTCCCAGGTGGGGGACGAGATGCTGGCGGACCTGGCCAAGGAGACCGTGGACTTTTCCCCCAACTTTGACGAGTCCCTCCAGGAGCCGGCGGTGCTGCCCTCCGCGGTGCCGAACCTGCTGGTCAACGGGTCCAGCGGTATCGCCGTGGGGATGGCCACCAACATGGCCCCCCACAACCTGGGGGAGGTTTGCGAGGCGGTCTGCGCCTACATCGACGACCCGGATATTACCATCGACGGCCTGGCGGCCCATGTTAAGGGGCCGGACTTTCCCACCGGGGGGATCATCTTTGGCCGCCAGGGTATTCGGGACGCCTATCGCACGGGCCGGGGCCGGGTGCTGGTCCGGGGGCGCTTTGCCGTGGAAACCGGCAAGGGCGGGCGGGAGCTTATTGTCTTTACCGAAATCCCCTACGCGGTGAACAAAAAGGTGCTCCTGGAACGGATTGGGGCGCTGGTCCGGGAAAAGGTGATCGACGGCATCGCCGCCTTTAACGATGAGTCCGACCGGGAGGGGATGCGGATCGTCATCGAGCTTAAGCGGGGGGCTATCCTCAAGGTGGTGCTGAACCAGCTTTTTTCCAACACCGCCCTGCAAAGCGCCTTTGGGATCATCAACCTGGCGCTGGTTAAGGGGCGGCCCCAGTGCCTTACCTTAAAGGACCTGGTCCGCCTCTTTGTGGAACACCGGGTGGAGGTGGTAACCCGCCGCACCCGCTACGACCTTCGCAAGGCCCGGGAACGGGCCCACATTCTGGAGGGGCTGGTTATCGCCCTGGCCCATATCGACGAGGTGGTGGCGGTGATCAAGGCCAGCCGGGACATCGCCGCGGCAAAGGATAAGCTCCAGGAGCGGTTTGCCCTGAGCGAGATCCAGGCCCAGGCCATTGTGGACATGCGGCTGGGGCGGCTTACCAGCCTGGAAATCGAAAAGATCGAGCGGGAACTGGAGGAGCTGCGGACGCGGATCGCCTACTATGAATCCCTGCTGGCGGACCAGCGTAAACTGCTGGGGGTGATCAAGGACGAGACCCGGGCGGTGGCGGAAAAGTACGGCGACCAGCGGCGCACGGAAATTGTGGCCGGGGAAGTGGAAACCATCGACATCGAGGACCTGATCAAAAAAGAGGAGATGGTGATTCTGATTTCCAACCTGGGCTACGTTAAGCGGGTGCCCGTGTCGGCCTACCGGAACCAGGGCCGGGGGGGCAAGGGAACGCAGAGCGCCAAGCTGGCGGAGGACGACTTTGTGGAGCAGCTTTTTGTGGCCTCCACCCACGAGTACATTGTCTTTATCACCAGCGCCGGCAAGGCGTACTGGATGAAGGTCCACGAACTGCCGGAGGGCAGCCGTTCCAGCAAGGGCGCCCACCTCAAGACGCTGCTGACGGTGTCTCCCAACGAGGAAATTACCGCCGTGGTTTCCCTGAAGGACTTTTCCGATACCGAATTCCTCTTTATGGGCACCGCCAGGGGGGTGGTAAAAAAAGTAACCACCAGCGAGTTCAGCAACGCCAGGACCAGGGGGGTCAACGCTATCCGCCTGGACGAGGGGGACCGGCTGGTCAGCGCCGTCCTTTCCAGCGGCGGGGACGAGGTGGTGCTGATCTCCCGGAAGGGCCACGCCCTGCGGACCCACGAGGACCAGGTGCGTTCCATGGGACGGGCCAGCCGGGGTATCGCGGGGATGAAGCTGGCGGGGGACGACGAACTGGCGGGGGTGCTGCTGGTGGACAAGGCGGCCCCCCTTCCCGAACGGTCTTCCCCCGAAGGGGGGGAGGAAACCGCCGTCCCGGAAGAAGGCGCGAAGCCGGAGGAGGCCCTCTCCCAAAAAACCACTCCCTGGGAAAAGATGCTGCTGGTTACCGAGTACGGCTTTGGCAAGCGGGTGGAATTTACCGAATTCAGCGCCCACAGCCGCAACACCGGGGGGCAGAAGATTTACACCGTAACGGAACGGACCGGCGAGATTGCCGGCTGTGTCAGCGTGGGGGACAACGAGGAGATTATGTGCATCTCCAGCCAGGGCAAGTCTATCAAGCTTAAGGTGGGGGACATCCGGGTGATGGGCCGGGGCGCCCAGGGGGTAAAGGTCCTGAGCATCGACAAGCCGGACTTTGTGATTGGCCTGGATAAAATCGTGAAAGAAAGCGCGCCATCCGCGGAGGATGCTTCGCCGGCTCCGGGCGGGGGCGCGGAAGCGCGGCCCGCTGAACCGGCGGCGGCGGGGGATGCTTCGCCGCAGCCGGGCGCGGGCGACCCGGACGGGGATGCCCCGGGCGGGGAAGAAGGCGGCGGGCCGGATACGGAGCAGGGGGAGCTGTTTTAGCGGGATGACGCGCCGGCGCTGTCCGGGGCGGGAACTTTACGCCAAACAAAGACGGGATACCGGTTTGGCGCTCCCGAAGTTGGTTTTATATACCGCCTGGCGTCGCCCATTGAATTAGCGTCTAAATGGGGAATAGCCATCTATAATTACACAATCAAGTTCGCGCCCTTAAAACATGAGTGTACCCATATTGGGGATGAATTGACTATCTACCGAAAAGATGACGGCCTGAAAATCACCAGGGTAAATGTTTCGTATAACTATTCTGAACTCACCCTCACAGCCGCGGGCTTCAATTTATTGGATCCATCGAATTGCGGGTCCGGAAACGGCCCGGTCAGGCCCTCACTATGCGGGCAAGCTCGCGGCCCCGGTCTTCCAGGACCCGGCATTCCTCCGCCGTAGGGGCGCCGGCCCATTCCATGGAGGGAACGCTTTCCCATTGGAGGGCTTCTATGGCCGCCTCATACTCCTTCCTGGCCCCGCCGACCCAGCCCCAGGAACCGACGCGCAGCGCCGTTTTATGAAAGATATGCTTGCGCCGGAAAATATCCAGCACATAGGCCATGGGGGGAAACATGGCGTATTCGTAGGTGGGCATGGCCAGCACCAGACCCCGGGATTTAAAGGCGTCCGCCAGGACGTAGGACACGTCCTCGTTGGGGACCTGGTGGACGGAATAGGGCGCCCCCCCGGCCTCAATGCCCCGGATCACCGCGTCCAGCCCCCGCCGGGTGTTGCCGTACATGGAACCCCAAATAACGGCGATTTCCCGCTCCCCCGAAGGTTCCGCCCCCTCCAAAGCGGGCCGGGAATAGGAGGCGTAGGTCCGGTAGCGGTCCATGATCGTCTTGGGGTTCTTCCGCCACACCATGCCATGACTGGGGGCGACGCGGCGTATATCCAGGCCGGAGAGCTTTGCCATCCCCCTTTCCACAAAGGTGGAAAAGGAAGAAATGATATTCGCGTAATACCGCAGGCACTCTTTTTCAAAGAGCGCGTGCTCGGCCCCGCTGAATTCGTCATCAAAAACCCGGTCCCCCAGGGCGCCAAAGGAACCGAAGGCGTCGCAGGAAAAAAGAGTCCCCGAAGAGGGCTCCCAGGTAACCATTGTTTCCGGCCAATGGATGTTGGGGGTTTCAAAAAAGGTCAGTTCCAGTCCGCCCAGGTCGAGTTTGTCCCCGTCCTTTACCGCCCGCAGGCCATCGTCCTCTTTGTAAAAAGTTTTTATGAGGTTTATTCCCTTGGCGGTGGAGATGATCTTCGCCCGGGGGTTCCGGCGGCGGAATTCCCCCAACCAGCCCGTGTGGTCCGGCTCCAGGTGGTTGAGGATCAGATAATCGACCTGGTCAAAACCGCTCCCCACGGAGGCCAGGGCTTCCTCAAACTGACCCGCCGCCCCGGACCAATCCTTAAAAAGATCGATGAGGGCGGTTTTTCCGCCGGGCCCGCCCCTTACCAGGTACGCGTTAAGGGAAACTCCCTGGGGAATAGGCCAGATTCCCTCAAAAAGATCCGTTGTTTTTATATCAGCGTGGAGACAATGCACCAGTTCCGAAATTGTATGGGCTTTCATGGAGAAAACAGTTTTTATAAACAACGATTACCGTTTAAGGACAGAAACGACCCGTTCCAGTACCTTTTTCCGGTCTAAGGGCTTAACGATGTAACTTTTTGCTCCCATCAAAAGGGACTTTTTAACCACATCCTCCTTCCCCAGGGCGCTTACCATGATGACATTGGCGGCCTTGTCAAATTCCAGTATCTTTTCCAGCGCCGAGACCCCATCCATCACCGGCATAGTGATATCCATGGTAACCAGATCGATATTGGGATACAGCTCCTTATATTTGTCCACCCCTTGGGCGCCGTCCCCGGCGGTTCCCACGACCTCAAAGCCCTCGGAGGTAAATATCTGCCCAAGTTGCTTTGCTATAAACATGGAATCATCCACCACAAGAACCCGGTAAGCTGTACCGTCGGATTTAATCCCCTCAGGCGCTTTATCATTGAGGCTAAGCCCATCAGTCTTTGCAATCATGCGGTATGCTCCTCTTCTTAATGATAGGGTATACAGAAGCTTTTAACAAGTCAAGTACCCGGAAACAAAAAACGCTTTCTTTACTTTTTCGGCAAAAACCCGCCACAATGGGCCATGAACCGGTTCACGGGTTACTATTTGGCGCCCATGGCGGAATTGAGCCACCGGGCTTTGCGGGAATTGATCGAGGGATTTTTTGCCGTCCCCCCGTCCCCTTCCGCCGGGCCCGGGACCGTGAACGATGGTGAGCGGTACAGGCCGGTGTACTATACCGAGATGATCAGCGCCCCGGGGCTCCTGGCCCGGGGACCCTTTGAAAAATGGTATCTGGACAGCGGACCCTGCGCCCAAAGGCTGGTTTACCAGCTTGTGGGCGCGGACGGCGATCAGCTTGCCGCCGCCGCCGCCCTCCTGGACCGGCGGGACTGCCTGGGGATAGACATCAATATGGGCTGCGCGGCCCCGGCGATCACCAGAACCGGGGCCGGAATCCGGTGGATGGAGAACCAGGACCGGGCGGGGCGGCTTATACGAACGCTCCGGCGGATAACAACCAAGCGGCTGAGCGTTAAAATCCGGCTTGGTCCCAAAATCAACGGCGGAAGAGACAGGAACCCCCGGCGGTTCCCGGCGGAAGAGGCCGGGACTCCGGCGGTGAATGGCCCCGGGGAACTTCCGCTTTGGGAGCCCCTGCTCCGGTTTTGCCGCCGCCTTGAGGAAGAGGGGGCGGATCTTATCGCCCTCCATCCCCGGACCGGGGAAGAGAAGTTCAAGCGCCGGGCCCGCTGGGACTATGTGGAGCGCCTCCGGGGGGAGCTGCGAATTCCCGTGGCGGGAAACGGGGACATCGCTTCCGCGGAGGAGATGGCGCGAAAGGCCGCCGCCGGGCCGGTTATGGCGGGGCGGCTGGCGGTACGGCGGCCCTGGGTCTTTGCCCAGGCGGCGGGTTTGGCGGAGCCGCCGGGACCGGGGCCGGAAGGCTTTCGCGTGGAGCCGCCAGGGGACGGGGCTTTTGAAAGCCCCCCGTTTACCGGGGGGGCGGACCCCCGGGAGGAAACGGCCCTGCGGTTTCTGGAGCTTCTGGCCCGGCATCAACCCCCGGAATTCCACCTCAGCCGGGCCCGGCGATTCTTTCATTACTACTGCGATAACTTTACCTGGGCCGAATTTCTGCGGAACCAACTCAACCGGGAGGAAACCCTGGCGGGGATGGGCCGGATTATCAGCGGCCATTGCCGGTCCGTCGAAGGCCCCGGTCCGGGGCTGCCCGTTCCCCCCGCGGCCGCCATGGACGGCGGAGAGGGCCTGTAGGCGGCGGGTGCGAACAACGCCGTGGACGCCGCCGAATGGAACCGGCATACCGGACGCTTAAAACCGTAGTTTATAAAAACCCTGGTACTCGCTGTCTTTTATGGATAATAGTTACAGCCGCGATTTAGGGAATTATCAACGCGACCCCTTGACAAGTTTTGAAGATTATCCTATTATTCCAATCGGATTTATATAGTATGACCGTGATGGATTTGATTGGCAACACGCCTCTCGTCGAACTCAAGAAAATCTCCGCCGGACTTGACGGCGTGGCAATCTGGGCAAAGGCGGAATTCCGCAACCTTTCAGGCTCGGTGAAAGACCGGGCTGCCCGCGCCATGCTCCTTGCGGGCATCGAATCGAGGGACTTGCGGCCCGGAAAGACCATCATCGACGCCTCCAGCGGCAACACGGGCATCGCCTACGCCGTGCTGGGGGCCGTTTTAGGCTATCCGGTAACGGTTTACCTGCCCGCCAACGCCAGCCGGGAGCGAAAGACTATCCTTGCCTGCTGCGGCGCGGCGGTGCTGGAGACCAGCCCGCTGGAAAGCTCCGACGGCGCGTATCTGGCCGCCAAAGCCGAGGCCGAGGCCCGCCCGGACAGGTACTTTTGGCCCAACCAGTACAACAACGACGCCAACTGGAAGGCCCACTATAACACCACCGGCGTTGAAATCTGGGAGCAGACCGGCGGTAAAGTCACCCACTTTATCACCGGCATGGGCACGTCGGGGACGTTTATGGGAACCGCCCGGCGGCTCAAGGACTACAACCCCGCAATCCGGGCAATCGCCGTGCAGCCGGACTCGCCCTTCCACGGCATCGAGGGCACCAAGCACATGGCCAGCACCTTGCGGCCCGGCTTTTACGATGAGAGCTTCCCCGACCGCTTTGTGGAAGCCGGCACCGAGGCGGCCTACGCGATGACCCGCCGCCTTGCCCG
>JAIRPD010000115.1 GCA_031257195.1 Treponema sp.
CATGGTTTCCATCGTGTTCGCGGGGCTGATCATGAAGGCCCACCTGTTCTAGCCGCCCCGCCGCGGCCGCCGCCAACGCGCCCGGCAAAGCCGGGCGGCGGCGTTTGCCGCGGGCAAACCCCGGGCCGAAAACCCGCAACGCGCCGCTCAGGACGCGCCGCAAGGACGCGGCTGTGGCCAACGCGCCCGGCAAAGCCGGGCGGCGGCGTTTGCCGCGGGCAAACCCCGGGAGCGGATGTTTTCAACGGCTCCGCCGGACGCCCCGTCAGCCCCGCGGAAGCCTCCCGCGGCTCCGCCGGAGGCCCCGTCAACGGCGGCGAAGCTCTCCCGCCAGCTTGCCACAGCGCCGGCGTACGGCGCCAAGGGATCCATCAAACGTTACCGGACGACCATTCCCTTTTACGGGATTTCCGTTAACCTTTACCGAAGTTCTATCGGCTGTGCCGGGGGTCCCCCTGGCCCCGGGGGAAGTCCCCGCGGCCGTACCGGAGGCTCCGGCGGCTCCGCCGGAAGGGCCGGAACCTTCCGGGGAACGTTGAGCGCCCCATCCAGAGGAGCGGGGGGGACGGGGCGGCCCGGCGGGGACCTCCGCCGCGGAAGGCGGGGAGGCCGGGACGGAAGGCGGAGGGACCGGGACGACGGGTGGAGGGACCGGGACGGAAGGCGGGGAGGCCGGGGCGGCGGGCGGATGGGGCGGGGCGCGGCGGGGGGATTCCCGCGGCTTGCCCCGATTCCTTCCCTGTGGTACACTACATCCACCCGGCGGCCCGGGGGGTCGTCGTATTTTTTGTCCAAAGGAGCGATCGATGAGCAGACCTTATTACATAGCGGGAAACTGGAAGATGCATAAGACCCGGGCGGAGGCGGCGGAGCTGGCCAGGGCCCTGGTGGAGGGGCTAAAGGACGGGAAGCACCGGTATCTGGTGGCCCCGGGCTTTACCCTGATCGAGACGGTGGCGCCCATCCTTAAGGGAACGAATATTCGTCTGGGGGCCCAGAACTGCGCCCCCGAGGAGCAGGGAGCCCATACCGGGGAGGTGTCGGTGTTGCAGCTCAAGGAGCTGGGGGTGCAGACGATCATCCTGGGCCACAGCGAGCGGCGGCACGTATACTCCGAGGACGACGCCCTGATCAACCGGAAGGTAAAGCTGGCCCTGGCCCACGGCTTTGAGGTGATTCTCTGTGTGGGGGAACAGCTGCACGAGCGGGAAGGGGGGATCGCGGAGGGGATCTGCGAGGGCCAGACCACGAAGGGCCTGGACGGGGTGGCCCCCGGGGACCTGGAGCGGGTGGTTATCGCCTATGAGCCGGTGTGGGCTATTGGAACGGGGAAAACCGCGACCCCCGAGGACGCGGACGCGATCCACGCCTCTATCCGCCGGGTGGTGGGAAAGCTCTACGGGGAGGCCGCCGGGGAACGGATGATTATCCAGTACGGCGGATCGGTGAAGGGCGACAACGCCGCGCGACTTATGGCCAAGGCGAACATCGACGGCGCCCTGGTGGGCGGCGCTTCCCTGAAGGCCGAAACCTTCGCGCCTATCGCGAAGTTTGCCTAGCCGTTTTCGCGGAACGGCGGGGTTGTCCGGCGGGGGGCCGTCGCGGCGGGGGACGGTTCCCCCCGGCGGTCCGGGGGCGGTCCGGGGGAGCCCCGCGGGCGGGGCCTGGTAAGAAGGGGCGGCGATGAAGGGGCTGGGGAGAAAGCTCTACAATAACCTGACGACGGTGCTGTTTTCCATCGCCGCCGTACTGGTGCTGGTGATCACGGTCTACACCAGCCACTTGATTGATTCGTTTTCCGCCCTCTTTGTGGAGAGCATCGAGGACCGGATGCTCGCCGCCGTCCGTTCCGCGGTGGGGCTGGTCTCGCCGGAAGAGCTGGCCCAGCTCCGGGAGCCGGGGGATATGGCCAAGCCCCTGTACGCCGGCGTCAAGGACCGGCTGATCGCCTTCGCCGGGAAGAATAAGCTGGAGTTTGTCTACTATTACTACCTGCTGGAAGACGGCCGGGTGCAGCCTATTGTGGATAACGACCTTACCGAAGACGCCTACACCCTGGAGACGGAGCCCCTGGAGATGGAGCCGGCCCTTCAGCTGGCGATAGACGAGGGGGACGCGGTAACTACCATGCTGGGCCAGTACAGCCTGGGCTTTTCCGGGCTTTTGTCCGCCTTTGCCCCGGTGTTTGACCGGGAGGGGAAGGTTTTCGCCATCGCCGGGGTGGATATTACCGACGAGGTCCTGCTTTATTCCCGGCGGCGCTTCCGGCTCCTTTCGGTTCTCCTTATCGCCGCGATGGCTATTACCGTGATCAGCGGTTTGAGCAGCTTCCACGTTTACCGGAAAAACGCCGCCACCTTCTCCAAGCGGCTTAAGCAGCAGGAGCTGATGGCGGAGCTGGCGGGGAGCTTTGTTTCCACCAAGGAGACCAAGGCGCTGGTTAACAGCGCCCTGCGGATAACGGGGGAGTTCCTTAACGTCCACCGGATAGCGGTGGAGATCCCCGGGGGGGAGGAGGGGGCGGTCGAGTCGTCCTACTACTGGAGCCAGGATGGCCGGTTTGTCCCGCCCGAAACGAGGGGCTTTAACGCCCTTTTGAGGAGCAGCTTTCCCCAAACCAACCCGGGGACGGATATTGTGATCCTCTTTTGCGGCGATACCTCGGTGCATGAGAAGTACGCCTTTATGAAGCTCGCGGGGGTCGCGGCCTTTATGTGGGCGCCCCTCTATGTGGACGGAAGATTCTGGGCCGTTATGGAGGTGGAACACTTTGGCGTTCCCCGGCTTTGGAGTGACAGCGACCGGCAGCTGGTAAGTACCGTGGCCAGCGTTGTCGCCGGGGCGGTGGCCAGGGAGCGGCGGGAACGGGAGCGGGACGCCGCCCGGGAAACGGCGGAAAAAGCCAGCCAGGCCAAAAGCGACTTTCTGGCTAACATGAGCCACGAGATGCGTACCCCCATGAACGCCATTATCGGCATGACCGCCATCGCCAAGGGCTCCCATGACATTGAAAAGAAGGATTACTGCCTTAAAAAGATAGAGGACGCTTCCACCCATCTTTTGGGGGTGATCAACGATATTCTGGATATGTCCAAGATCGAGGCCAACAAATTCGAGCTTTCCCCGGTGGAATTCAACTTTGAAAAAATGCTCCAAAAGGTGGTAAACGTTTCCAGCTTCCGGGTGGACGAAAAAAAACAGAACTTCGCCGTTTTTATCGACAAAAACATTCCCGGCGCCCTTATTGGGGACGATCAGCGGCTGGCCCAGGTTATCGCCAACCTGATCTCCAACGCCGTTAAGTTTACCCCCGAGGAGGGGTCGATCCGCCTGGATGCCCGGCTGGTGGAGGAAAAGGGCGGCCGTTGCACGGTAAGGATCAGCGTGGCCGATTCGGGCATTGGGATCACCCCGGAGCAAAAGTCCCGGCTCTTTACCTCCTTTGAGCAGGCCGACTCCAGCACTTCCCGGAAATTCGGGGGCACCGGCCTGGGGCTGGCCATTTCCAAGCGTATCGTGGAAATGATGGAGGGGTCCATCGGGGTGGAATCCGAGGCAGGCAAAGGTTCCACCTTCAGTTTTACCGCGGCGCTGAGGAAGGGGACGGACGAAAACCAGGAAGGTTCCAGGCCGAACCTGAACTGGGGCGGCCTCCGGATCCTCACGGTGGACGACGATGAGGATATACTGGAATACTTTATGGATTTGGCCGGACGGTTCGGCCTTACCTGTTCCGCCGCCCGGGGCGGGGAGGAGGCCCTGGAACGGATCCGCCAAAACGGCCCCTACGATGTCTACTTTGTGGACTGGAAGATGCCCGGCATGGACGGCATGGAACTGACCCGGCGGATCCGGGCGGGTGAGCGCGAGGGGGGGGCCAGGTCGGCGGTGGCGATGGTCTCCGCCGGGGAATGGTCCCAGATAGAGGACGAGGCCAAGGAGGCGGGGGTGGATTATTTTATCTCCAAGCCCCTCTTCCCTTCCCCCCTGGTAGACTGCCTTAACCAGTGCGTGGGCTTGACGGCCCATGTTCCGGCGGGGGAAGAAAGCGGCGTTGACGATTTTTCCACATACCGGCTCATCCTCGCGGAGGATATTGAGATTAACCGGGAGATCCTGATCTCCCTGCTGGAACCCACGGGTCTTGCCATTGACTGCGCCGCCAACGGAAAGGAGGCGCTGGACCTGTATACCGGCGGCCCGGAGAAGTACAGCCTGATCTTCATGGATGTGCAGATGCCCGAAATGGACGGCTACGAGGCCACCCGCCGGATTCGCGCCTTTGAGGCGGGCCGCCGCGCCGCCTCTGGCGAAAGTTCTCCGGGGGATGGCGGGCCGGGGGCGGTTCCCATTATCGCCATGACCGCCAACGTGTTTAAAGAAGACGTGGACAA
Source organism: Treponema sp. (assembly GCA_031257195.1). Classification (GTDB taxonomy): domain Bacteria; phylum Spirochaetota; class Spirochaetia; order Treponematales; family Breznakiellaceae; genus JAIRPD01. The sequence continues at coordinate 4,395 of JAIRPD010000115.1, forward strand.
GTGCCTGGAGGCGGGGATGAACGGCCATGTGGGAAAGCCCCTGGAAATGGACGAGGTTTTAACCGCCCTGCGGAAGTATCTGAGCCAGGGCCGCGGGTAACTATATCTTGGCGGTCCTCCTCTGGACATTTCGCGTATATATCGGTAAGGTAAGACATATTCGAGTTTATGGAGGAATGGAAATGAAAAAGCTCGGTCTATCTCTATTTGTTTGCGGCGCGGCCCTCGCGGTCCTCGCCGGCTGCGCAAAGAAAAACAGCGATACCCTTCCGGTGGGGGCGATCTTTCCCCTTTCCGGCCAGGTTGCCTTTTACGGCACCGAATCCAGGGACGGCGCCCTGTTGGCGGTTGACGAGATCAACGCCGCCGGCGGGCTCCTGGGAAAACAGATTACCCTGCTTTCCGAGGATGACGAGGGAGACGCGGCCAAGGCCCTGAACGCTTTTACCAAGTTGACCACCAGGGAGAAGGTTGTTTTTATCCTGGGTTCCAGCACATCCGGGGCCACCAAGGGCATGACCCAGCAGGCCCAGCAGAGTAAGGTGGTCCTCATATCCCCTTCGGCCACCGCTTTGGACGTGACCAACGCGGGGGACTATATCTTCCGGGCCTGTTTTATCGATCCCTTCCAGGGGGTGGTGGGGGCCGATTTTGCCTACGAAACCCTGGGGGCCCGCCGGGCGGCGGTGCTTTACGACGCGGGGGCGGACTACAACACCGGCCTGGCGGATGAGTTTAAAAAGGAATTTATCGCCGCGGGCGGCGAAGTGGTGGCCGACGAGGCCTACCAGACCAATGAAAAGGACTTTAAAGCCCAGGTTACCCGGATCAAAGCGGCCGATCCCGATGTGGTATATCTTCCCAACTACTACAACGACGTGGCTCTTCAGGCCAAACAGCTCCGGGGGCAGGGAGTGGACTGCGCCCTGGTCGGCGGCGACGGCTGGGACAGCCTGATCGATAACGCCGGGGACGAGGCCCTCAACGGTTTCTGGTCCGCCGGTTTCGCCGCGGATACCACGGACCCCAGGGGAGCGGACTTTGTCAAAGCCTTCCAGGCCAAGTTTAACCGGCCCGCCTCCCAATTTTCCGCCCTGGGTTACGACACGATGATGCTTGTGGCCGACGGGATCAAGGCCGCGGGGACCTTTGACACCGCCGCGGTAAAGGACGCCATGGCCAAGCTTAACGGGGCGTATGTAACCGGGAATATCCGCTTTGACGGGAACCGGAACCCCATCAAGGGCGCGGCGATCAACGAAATCGTCAGGCGGGACGGCAGGCTTGCCAACGCTTACAAGACCACGGTGAATCCTAAGTAAGGGCCCTGAACAGCGGTGTATATAGTACTACAGCAGCTAATTAATGGTGTATCCCTGGGCAGTATTTACGCTCTTATAGCCCTGGGGTATACCATGGTCTACGGCATAGTGCTTCTTATCAATTTTGCCCACGGGGATATTCTTATGGTGGGGGCCTATGCCGCGTTTTTTGTTTTGGGGGCCATCGGGGCGGGCCCCCTGGGAATGCTCGCCGCCTTCGCCGTGTCCATGATCATCTGCGCCGGTTTTGGTATCGGCATAGAGCGGCTGGCCTACCGGCCCCTCCGCTCCGCCCCCCGGCTCAATTCCCTGATCACCGCCATCGCGGTAAGTCTGATCCTGGAAAACGGCGCCCGGGTACTGCCCTTCATCGGCCCCAATCCCCGGCAGTTTCCCGGCCCCGCGGAAGTGATGATACAACTGGGGGGAAAGCTTTCGATCTCCAATATCCAAATTATTGTGATTATCCTTTCGACCCTGCTTATGGCGGGGTTGAATTACATAGTGAATTATACCAAGCGGGGGAAGGCTATGCGGGCCGTGTCCTTTGATAACAGCACCGCCAGCCTTATGGGAATTCCGGTGAACGGTATTATCTCGTTTACCTTTGCCCTGGGGTCGATCCTGGCAGCCGCCGGGGGGGTGCTTTACGCCTCAGCCTACCCCCAGGTGGATCCCCTTATGGGGATGATGCCGGGACTCAAGGCCTTTGTGGCCGCCGTCCTGGGAGGCATCGGCTCAATTCCCGGCGCCATGCTGGGGGGCTTTATTCTGGGGATCGCCGAAACCTTTACCAAGGGGTTTATTTCCAGCCAGTTCAGCGACGCCATTTCCTTTTCTATTCTGATCGTGATACTGTTAATTAAACCCACGGGAATACTGGGAAAAAGATTAAGGGTAAAAGTATGACCGCGTTTCCTGTCCGTTCAACCTGCATTTTAGGCGCCGCGGGGATCCTTGCCGTGGTTGTTCCCATGGGCCTCATGGCCGCGGGAATCATGGACAGTTATACCGCCCGGATCTTCGCCATGGGGGGGATCAACGCGGTTATGGCCATGTCGGTGAACACCATTGTGGGGATCACGGGCCAGCTTTCCCTGGGGCAGGCGGGGTTCATGGCCATTGGGGCCTATTCCTGCATTTTCTTTACCCTTGACGCGGGGCTCCCCATGCCCCTCGCCGCGGTTCTTGCCGCGCTGATCACCGCCGCCGCGGGGTTTCTTATTGGCTTTCCGGTGCTTAAGCTTTCCGGGGATTATCTTGCCATCGTTACCCTGGGGTTTGGGGAGATCATACGGATCGTGTTTATCAACCTTAAGGCCCTTACGGGGGGGCCCAACGGCAGGCAGTTTACTACCCCCCTGGCGATGAACAACGCCCTTTCCCTGATCACCGTTACCATGACGCTGGCGGGCATTACGGCCCTGGCGCAAAACTTTCTGCGGTCCAGTTATGGCCGGGCGATCATGGCCTGCCGGGAGGACGAAATCGCCGCCAATTCCTGCGGGATCAATATTTTCCGTTACAAGATGATGGGCTTTGTTATCGCCGCCTTTATCGCCGGTATAGGAGGGGGGCTTTACGCCATGGTGGTGGGCTTTGTTAAACCCGACATGGCCCAGTTCCTCCGGTCCATAGATTTTCTTATCTACGTGGTCCTGGGAGGCATGGGTTCCATGACGGGGTCGATTGTCGCCGCCTATGTGCTTACCTATTTACAGGAAGCCCTTCGTTTTCTCCAGGACTACCGGCTGTTGATCTATCCCCTGATCCTGATCTTTACAATGCTCTTCCGGCCCCAGGGTCTTTTGGGGATGAGGGAGCTTTCCCTGGTGGGCCTGGTGGACCGGATTGCCGCCCTGCTCCGCCGGGGAAAAACCGGCTCCACCGGGGGAACGGCCTCCAAAGGGGGCCGTCCATGAGCGGCCTCCTTCTTAAAGTTACGGACCTGTCCATTGTTTTTGGGGGTCTTAAGGCGGTAAGCGGTTTTTCCTGCGAACTGGCCCCGGGGGAACTGGCGGGCCTTATCGGTCCCAACGGGGCGGGAAAAACCACGGTGTTCAACATGCTGTCCGGGGTTTACACCCCCACGGCGGGGGAGATAGACTACTGGGACCGGCAGGGCCATGTTCACAATGTAGCAAAGATGAAGTGCTGCGACTTGAACCGCATTGGCATAGCCCGGACCTTTCAGAATATCCGGCTCTTTGGCAATATGACGGTGGAAGACAATGTCCGCATCGCCCTCCACGCCCAGCGGGTGGAAAACCCGGTGGATGTGCTTTTTAGGCTTAAACGTTTCCGGGAAGACGAGGACCGGATGATCCAGAAAACCGGCGAACTCCTTTCCCTTTTCAAGATCGAGGGCAAAAAACACGAGCTGGCCCGGAACCTCCCTTACGGTGAACAGCGGAAACTGGAAATAGCCAGAGCCCTGGCTTCCGGCCCCCAGCTTCTTCTCCTGGACGAGCCCGCCGCGGGGATGAACCCCCAGGAAACGGAGGAGCTGATGCGGCTTATCAGTTTTATCCGGAAGGAATTCCGCCTGACCATCCTGCTGATCGAGCACGATATGCGGCTGGTCATGGGGATCTGCCAGAGGATCGTGGTCCTGGATTATGGCAGAACCATCGCCGCGGGAACGCCGGAGGAAATACAGAAAGACCCGGCGGTGATCAAGGCCTACCTGGGGGAGGACGTGGTAAAATGATACTCCGGGTCAGGGACCTGACGGTTCATTACGGCGCCATCCAGGCCCTCAAGGGGGTTTCCTTTGAGGTTGGGGAAGGGGAGATCATCACCCTGATCGGCTCCAATGGGGCGGGCAAGTCCACCACCTTGAACGGGATCTCCAACGTGATCCGGAAGACCGGCGGCGCGGTGGAATTCAACGGCCAGGACATTACCGGCCTGCCCCCGGACAGGATTGTTCTTTCCGGCCTGATCCAGGTTCCCGAAGGCCGGCGGGTATTCGCCAACCTGACCGTGCGGGACAACCTGGAAATGGGCGCTTATACCAGGAAAGACCGCGCCGGTATCCGGGACGACCTGGAAATGGTTTACGGCCTCTTCCCCCGGCTGCGGGAACGGATCCGGCAGACAGCGGGGACCCTTTCCGGCGGGGAACAGCAGATGCTGGCCATGGGCCGGGGGCTTATGGCGAAGCCCCGGCTCCTCCTGCTGGACGAGCCTTCCATGGGGCTGGCCCCTATCCTGGTGGACGAGATCTTCGCCATTATCCGGCGGATCAACGAGGCCGGGGCGGCGATACTTTTGGTGGAACAGAACGCCTACAAGGCCCTGGGGATCGCCTCCCGGGCCTATATACTGGAAACCGGACGGGTGGTAAAATCCGGTCCGGCGGCGGAACTGATGAAGGACAGCGCCGTTAAAGCCGCCTATTTGGGGGGATAAAATTGAAAACGGCGTGTATATAATAATTAGTAGAGTAAGGAGGACGCCATGATTATTTCCCGGGTTATGACCAAAAACCCCGTATACGTACACCCCGATGTGTCGCTTACCGAAGCCCGGTCCCTGATGGACAAAGAAAAGGTGGATCATCTGCCGGTGCTGGATAAGAACAATGTCCTGGTGGGGATCATCACCAAAGAGGACCTGATCAAGGCCGGTCCCTCGGAAGCGACCACCCTGGACATGTACGAGATTAGCTACCTTTTAACCAAGATGAAGGTTTCCGAAATCATGGTAAAAAAGGTAATCACCGTGGACGAGAACGAGGTGGTGGAAGAGGCCGCCCGGATCATGGCGGACAAGGACATTGGCTGCCTTCCGGTTATGCGGGGCTCCCTGCTTTCGGGGATTATCACCGACACGGACCTGTTCGGCGTGTTTGTGAACGCCTTTGGGGCCCGTCACATGGGGGTGCGCTTCGCGGTGAGCATGGGGGAACATCCCGGCCAGATCGCCAAACTGGCCACCGCCATCGCCGAAGGGGGGGGGAACATTGTTTCCCTGGTTACCTCCGAGGGGGACGACGTGGCCCACCGCCGCTGTACATTTAAGGTGGAAAACCTTTCCAGGGGCGATGTGGAGACCATAGTAAAGGGCTTTTCCGACATAACCCTGGAAGACATACGGGAGTAACGGCGCCCGCGCCGCGTTAAACGGCGCGGGCCAGGGACGCGGCGGCTATATGACCGTACCGGGGTAGAGGATGGTATTTTTCGGGATGATGATGATCCCGTCCACGATGTAGTAGTGGCCGTAACTGCCGTCTTCCCGGTGGATGTCATCAATGCCGACGCGGCAGCCCTCCCCAATGCAGGCGTTTTTGTCGATGATCGCCCCCTTGATGATGCTGCCCTTGCCAATCCCCATGTTGGGGATCCGGTTTTCATCGTTGGCCTTTTTTTGCTCCTCCGTCTCGTAGCGATCCGCCCCCATGCAGATTACCCCGTTAAGGCTCGCCCCGGACTCGATGGTGGTTCTGACCCCCACGATAGAGTTGGAAATAGCCGCGTTGGTGATAATGCAGCCCTCCGCAGCGATGGACTGGTTCATGTTGCTAAAGTTCATCTTTGAGGGCGGCAAAGCCCGCACGTGGGTATAGATAGGCATATCCTCGTCGTAAACATCAAACTGGGGCCTCAGGGTGGTTAACTGCAGATTGGCCTCGTAGAAACTCCGGATCGTCCCAATGTCCTCCCAGTAGCCGTCAAAAACATAGGCGTTAACCTTGAGGGTATTCAACGACTGGGGGATAATCTCCTTGCCAAAGTCGGTAAGATCGTTGGCCAGACATTCCTCCATCGCGGCGGCGTTGAACACATAGATCCCCATGGAAGCCAGGTATTCATCCCTGCCGTCTTTGGCCCGGGTCAGCTCCGGCGGGGCCTTAAAATCCGCTATATCCTTATCCGGGCCGGGCTTTTCCATAAACTCAACAATGTTGCCGTTTTTGTTTACCTTGAGGATCCCCAGCTGGCTGGCCTCTTCCCGGTGGACCGTGGTGCAGGCGATGGTGATAGCCGCCCCCGAATCCTTGTGCTGCCGGATAAAATCCTTCAGGTCCATCCGGTAGAGCTGATCCCCGGAAAGGATCAGGTAGTACGAAGGGTTTTGGGTCCTAAAGTGGATAAAGTTTTTGCGTATCGCGTCGGCGGTACCCTCAAACCAGCTGGTATGCTCAAAGGTTTGTTCCGCGGCGAGGATCTCCACAAAACCCTTGGAAAAGATGTCGAAAGCGTAGGTTTGCGCGATATGCAGGTTAAGGGAAGCGGAGTTAAACTGGGTAAGCACATAAATCTGCCGGAGGTTGGCGTTAATACAGTTGGAAATGGGAATATCCACTAGGCGGTATTTCCCGCCAAAGGGAACCGCCGGTTTTGCCCTGGCCTGCGTTAGGGGAAACAAGCGGGTCCCCTTCCCCCCCCCCAGTACAATGGACAGTACTTCCGACATGGCGTCCTCCTTTTTCCTTAGTTTTCTCTATATACCAGTATATAACCATTTTCCATTTCTGTCGATAGTAAACCTCGACTTTTTTGTATTTAGGGACTAAAATCCTTAGAATATGAGCGCGGAAACCAGCCCTCAGCGGGCGCTGGAAGACATCATCGCCAGCCCGGCGTTCGCCCCGAACATTGTGGTAAACCGGCTAATCCCCGCCGCGGCGGGCGTCTACATCCCCTTCCCGCCGGGGCTGGACAGCCGCGTCGCCGCCGCCCTCCAAAACCGGGGAATCCACCGGCTCTACACCCACCAGGGGGAGGTGTGGGAAAAAGCCCGGGGCGGGCGGAACGTGGTGGTGGTTACCCCCACCGCCTCGGGGAAAACCCTGTGCTACAACCTGCCGGTCCTCCAGGCCCTGCTGGAAGACCCCGAAGGCCGGGCCCTGTACCTCTTTCCCACCAAGGCCCTGTCCCAGGATCAGCAGGCGGCGTTGAACGAGATAGCCGGCGCCAGGGACCCGGCGGCGGCCGGCCCGTCCGGGGCGGCCCCGGGAAACGGGGAACCGGAAGCCGCGCCGGGGGATTTCCTGGGCCTGCCCATCAAGGTGGTAACCTACGACGGAGACACCCCGGGCAGCCTGCGGATCGCCGCCAGGGACACGGGGCGGATCGTGATCAGCAACCCCGACATGCTCCACGCGGGGATACTCCCCAACCACCCCAAGTGGATCAAGTTCTTTTCCCGGCTCAAATTCGTGGTCATCGACGAGGCCCACACCTACCGGGGAGTCCTGGGAAGCCACGTGGCCAACGTAATCCGCCGGCTTAAGCGGGTAGCGGCCTTTTACGGCGCCCGGCCCGCGTTTATCCTGTGTTCCGCCACCATCGGCAACCCCCGGGAACTGGGGGCGGCCCTGATTGGGGACCAGGACCTGGCCCTGGTGGACAAAAACGGCGCCCCCCGGGGAGAAAGGCGGGTGATCCTCTACAATCCACCCCTGGTAGACTCCCTCCAGGGGATACGGGTATCCTCCATGACCGAAGCCCGGCGCTGGATGACCGCCCTGCTCCAGGGGGGAATCAAGACCATCCTCTTTGCCCAGTCCCGGATCAAGACCGAGGTGGCCGCCTCCTACGTGAACCAGGACCTGGCCAACATGTATACCCGCGGCCGGATCCGGGTGGAACCCTACCGCGGAGGGCTCCTTCCCAACGAGCGCCGGGAAATAGAGCGGGGCCTGCGGGAGGGAACCATCCAGGGGGTGGTAAGCACCAACGCCCTGGAACTGGGCATCGACATTGGAGGCCTGGACGCTTCGGTGGTGGCGGGATTCCCCGGCTCCTTTAACAGCTTTTGGCAGCAGGCGGGCCGGGCGGGCCGCCGGGGAGGAACCTCGGTATCGGTATTTGTGGCCTCCGCCAGCCCCATCGACCAGTTTATCATGGGAGACCCGGCCTGGTTTTTTGGCAAGGGTGCGGAGGAGGCCCGGATAGACCCGGACAACCCCTACATCTTTACGGACCACGTTAAATGCGCCTGCTTTGAGCTTCCCTTTAGGGACGGGGACATCGCGGAGGAACGCGAGCCCTTTGGCCCCGGGGCCGCCGACGCTCTGGCTTACCTGGAGGAGGACGGCATAGTCCGCCACGCGGGAACAGGCCCCGGCGGCGGCCGGTGGCACTGGTCGGACCGGTCCTTTCCCGCGGAGGGGATAAGCCTCCGGTCCGCCACCGCGGACAACGTGGTGATCATCGACCTTACCAAAGGACGCAACGCGGTGATCGGCGAGATGGACCGGCCCAGCGCCAAGGAGATGATCTTTAAGAACGCCGTGTACATCCACCGGGGGCGGCAATACCTGGTGGAAGAGCTGGACATCCCCAACCGGAAATGCCTGGTTAGGGAGGCGGAGGTAAACTACTTTACCGACGGCCTGGTAAAAACCGACATTAAAGTACTGTCCGAGGACGAGGAGTTTTCCCGCGGCGCCGCCTTCAGAGGGGTGGTGGGGGATGTGCTGGTCCGCTCCCAGGTTTCCAAGTTCAAGAAGATCCGCTTCCATACCCACGAGAACCTGGGCTACGGGGACATTGACCTGGGGGAGGAGGAAACCCAGACCAGGGCCCTGGCGCTGCTCTTTCCCCCGGACAGCGAGGGAGGAAAAGTCCTGGCCGCCCTGAACGAGGAAGAGGCGGGGGCGGTGCTTTCCGGCGCGGGCAGCCTGGTTAAGCGGATCGCCCCGGTATATCTGCTCTGCGACCCCCGGGACCTGGGCGCCGCCGAGCGGGTACGGGACCCCCACTTTGCCGTAAGCGCCCTGTACATCTACGATAAGTACCCCGGCGGCACGGGCCTGGCGGAAGCCCTGGCCCAAAAAGCCGGGCAAGTCCTGGCCGCCGCCCACCGGGCCGCCGCCGACTGCCCCTGCCGCTCCGGCTGCCCCTCCTGCGTGGGCCCCCACGGCGGCAAGGAACAGACCCTGCGCTTCCTGGCCGCCTTCTCCCGGCCCGGGACATAAGCCCCCCGTTCCAGAAAGCGAGCGCCCCGGGCGAAGAGGGCTTGCGCATTTATGGTAAAAGAAGTACGATAAACACCAGAGACAAATACTTTTAGGCGGGGGAAAGGCATGGGTTTGTTACCGTCCATCATCGTAAAGCGGGGAGAAGTCATAGGCATAGGAAAAGTAAAAATCCCCCGGACCCGGGACTTTGACCACGAAATTCAAATGCTTTCGTTCCTCGTTATCAAGGAGCCCAGCGGCTCCTTTATTTCCACTTGCATCCACCTGCGGATAGACGGGTACGGCGGGACAATTCGGGAAGCCCAAGGGGACATGGTAGAAAACATCTCTTATTTCCTGGCCAAAAACTTTGAAAGCCTTTCGGTAGAAGACGCCTGGGACAATTTGCGGGACCTGTTCAAAACCGACGAATGGTCAAATGAGCTGTGGGACGCGTACCATGAGGTGCAGATACAGTTGTCCACCCAGGGAAGGCCCACGGACAACGTGGAACACCTTCAGCAACGCCTTGAATCCCTGGCGGAACGGGTACGGGAACTGGAATCCCGGGAGGCCCGCGAGCTTGAAGGGGAAATATCCGCCCTGGGCGAGAACCTGATTGTAGACTACACCCCCGTTGAAAAGGCCGCCTGATGTATTCCGCCGATTCCATAATCGCGGCGCTCAAATCCAACCGGGACTTGGCGTTTGAAGGAATCGGCGCGCTGGGCTGCCCTCCCCCGCCGCCGGGGAATTGCGGGGAAAGGCCGGCGGCCTGTGAAAAGGGCGCGAAACAATCCTGTAAACAGCCGGTAACGATATTCCACAGGTACCAAAAGCTTACGATCCTTGTCTTCCGGTTTTTCGTTTCCCCCGGCAGCTATGCCGGTTTTATACGCCGGGACGATTCTTCCCTGTTACGGCTGGTAAAACATGGCTACATTAGGGACGCGGAATTGAAACGCGCCTGAGGGGTCCTCCGCTTTTTCTCCCGGCCCCCAGCCCCCCGCGGGGGCGGCGGGGCCGGGAGCGGACGCCGTTTTTTGGGGGTCCCGTAGGAGGGTGCGGGACGGACGTACCGTTGCGACTTGACAACCAGCGGGGTAGGCCTTTATGATAAGCTGTAGAGACGGTTTGTTATAAATCAGGTCCAGGGATTTTTGAAAATGGGCGGCCGGGGTAAAACGAAAGCGAAAAAGCGGCGGACTAAACCCCGGCAAAAACAAGCGTGGGCGACACTAAGAGACATTATCAGCTTTGTCTCCGAGGTTGCCGGTATCTTTGGACTCATTTTGGGGATTTACCAGTGCGCCAAGGGGAGGTAGTACCATGAAGGACGACATTCTTTATATCGCCATGATTTGTCTTTTTGGCGTAAGCGCCGTTTTCCGGTTGATTGCCCATATCCTTGAAATCATCGACCGGCGCCGCGGTGCCGGCGGTACGCCGAAC
>JAIRPD010000006.1 GCA_031257195.1 Treponema sp.
TACACCGGCCAGTCATTCATTAACCACCTTACATTACTCAGGATCGAAAAGGCCAAACACCTGCTTGCCGGAAAGGACATCCTGATCAAAGACGCCGCCGCCCTGACGGGCTTTACCGATCAATTTTATTTCAGCCGCGTCTTCCATTCAGTTACGGGGGTTTCACCCTCCGAATGGATACGAGAATGAATAAGAGCCGGATCCCAGTTCCGCGCGAGCGCCCCCCTCGGCTTTGACAAAGGCCACGCCGTTGATGGTCCCCGGTTCAGCGCCGGGCAGGGTAACGAGGCTGGTGGTGTTGTGGGGCACGGTAACGGAAACCCTTATGTTCCCGCCGCCTGTTTCCCAGCGTACCGATAAAAGCCCGTAGGCCGATTCGTATTTTGTCTCGGCCCAGGAGATACCCTTGCCCGGGCGGGGGCTGATGATGCCGCGGGCAAAACCGGGATGTTCCGGATCCGTGTCCAGGCCGCCCACCGCGCTGAATACCCAATCGCAGACCGCGCCGTAAGCGTAATGATTGAAGGAATTCATGTCGGGGCTCCACATGGTCCCGTCCGGTTTCAGGCCGTCCCAGTGTTCCCATATTGTGGTGGCCCCTTTGGTTATCTGGTAGAGCCACGATGGAAAATCTTCTTTCAACAAAAGTTCATAGGCTAGATCGAGATGACCGTTATCCGCAAGCACCCGGCATACGTAAGGGGTACCTAAAAAGCCCGTGGTCAGGTGGTTGTTTTGCTCCGTGATCAACTCGACAAGGGTGTCCACGGCGCGCTTCCTGTACGCCTCCGGCGTAAGATCGAAATAAAGGGAAAGAATATGCGCTGTTTGTGTCCGCGCCGCAAGACGTCCGTTGGGCGTAAAAAATTCCCGGGCGTACGCCTCGCCAATATCCCCGCGGAGTTTTTCATATTTTCGCGCGTCCTCTTCCTTTCCCAAAACACGGGCGCTTTTTGCCAGCAATTCGGTTGAATAAGCGTAGTAGGCCGTGGCGGAGAGATCATTGGGAGTGGCGCCGAAATATGATCCTTCCTTCGCGTCCAGGGCGACCCAGTCGCCGAAATGGAACCCGGTGTTGAACAGCAGCCCGTCCTGGGCGACGCCGTGGATATACTCAACCCATTTTTTCATTGATGTATACTGATCTTCCAAAACAGCCTTGTCGCCGAAATAGGCGTAGATCATCCAGGGAATGATAACCGCCGCGTCAGCCCATGCGCAGGCGCCGGCGTTACCCGCGACCCGTTTGTCATGTTCGGCGACATCGCTGAGTACGTCGGGAACCACATGGGGAACCTGCCCGTCCTCAAGCTGGCTTACGGCGAGGTCCCGCAGCCACTTTCTGAAAAACGGCGCGGTCTCCATCAGAAAACACGCTGAACGGGCAAATATCTCCGCGTCTCCGGTCCAGCCCAGACGCTCGTCCCGCTGAGGACAGTCCGTGGGAATATCGACAAAGTTATCTTTCATGCTCCAGCGTACATTGCTTACAAACTGGTTTAGCCTGGGATCGGAGCAGGTAAACGAGCCAAGCGGGCGCATGTCCGAATAAATGGCGGCGGCCTCGAAATTTTCAGGCCGTATATCGCCCGGATATTCGTCGATGGCGATATAACGGAAACCCTGGAACGTAAAACATGGGGAAAAAACCTCAGTTTCCCCGCCTTTGAGGGTATACTCAATAGTTTGTTTCGCGGAACGAAGATTCTTGGTGTAAAAATTACCCGCCGCGTCCAGGGTTTCGGCGTGGCGGATCCGCGCCCGGTCCCCGGCTTTTCCGCTGACCTTAAAGCGGACCCAGCCGGAAATGTTTTGCCCAAAATCAAGCACCCGGTCTCCGCCGGGGGTGGTAAAAAACGATTTGGGCTTGAAAAATTCCCGCTCCTTAACCGGCAGCCCGTCTTCGGGCTGTAATACGCTTGTATCCGTGTTTTCAACTAACACCGGTTTCCATTGCGCGGCAAAGCCCGGTTTTTTCCAGCCCGGCTGTTCAAGCCGCGCGTCGTAGTTTTCGCCGTGGTACAGTTCCGCGTAAGTTACCGGCGCGGCGGCCCCGGTCCAGCTTTCGTCGGTAACAACGATCTCCGTGGTTCCGTCGGTGTACTCAACCCTAAGCTGGGCTATAACGGCGGTACGTTTGCCGAACACATTACGTTTGCCCAGCCAGCCCGCGAGATCGCCCTTGTACCAGCCGGGGCCAGCCATGAGCCCCAGGGCGTTTTCGCCTTTTGTCAAAAGAGCGGTAACATCGTAGGTCTGGAACAACAGCCGTGAGCGGTATTCGGTCCAGCCCGGAGAGAGTACCTGATCCCCAACTTTTTCGCCGTTACAATAGGCTTCGTACATCCCCTTGGCGGAGGCGTACAAACGGGCCCGCTTTATATCCCTGGCCAAAGTGAACGATTTGCGCATAACGGTTCCGGCGGAACTTACCCCGGCGTTCTCATCTTCCATCGTAATAAAACGCGCCTTCCATTCTGAAGCGGAGAGCAGGGTAGTCTCAAAACCCGCCGTTTCCCAGGCGCTTTCCTCCCCGTAGTTGTCCCATGATTTTACCCGCCAGTAATACGCCTTTGCGGAAACCAGGGGAGGCCCCCCATAAACCACCAGATGGGACTGATCGGAAGCGGTTTTCCCGCTCCGCCAGAGCGCGGAACCAAAGTCGCTGTCTCCGGCAACCTCAATACTCCAAAAAGTTTGTTTTACCCCCGTCTTGTCGGATTCCAGTTTCCAGCTAAACCGCGGCTTCGCGGTAAACACATTGATAGGATTTGTACGGTATTCACAACGAAGATTCGAAATACACAGCATAAGCGCCTCTTTTATAGCGAATTTGCCCTATCATATACTTGTATTTGTTATCCCGCTATGGATTTTTCAACATCCCCGCATAGATAATTCATCCACCGTCCCCGCGGCGCGGCCAACGCCGTTTTACCACCCACCCTCATGGAACGTGACGCGTGATTTGAAAGTCTGGTTTTATACCCCGCGGAAGCTCATCTACCTTTCGGCCGTTCCCAGGAGATCCCAAAAACCCGGATAGCTCACGTCCACCGCCTCCGCGCCGTCGATCTCCACCGGCCTGTCCGCTCCCAGGGCGGCGCAGGCCAGGGCCATCACCACTCGGTGATCCCCCCGGCCGTCCAGCCGTTCGCCGCCTTTTATGGCCCCGGCGCGGGGATTGCCGCCGTCCCCCCGGCGGGGGCCGTGGATAACAAGGCCGCCGGGCCGTTCCTCGCGGCGGACCCCGAGCTTTCCCAGTTCCCCGGCCATGACGGCGACCCGGTCCGTTTCCTTTATCCGGGCGTGGGCGGCGTTCGTCAGGACCGTTTTTCCCTGGGCGAAGGCCCCCAGGACGGCCATGACGGGGAGCAGGTCCGGCGCGGCGTTGAGATCGAAGGTTCCGCCCCGCAGCGGGCCTGTTCGGGACACCGTAACCCGCCAGGCGGCCTTGTCCCCGGGGGAAGAGACCGGGGCCAGGCGCTCCCACCGGACATCGCAGCCCATGTGGGCCAGATAGTCGAAAAACACCTTATCCCCCTGGATGTCCTCCGGATCCAGGCCCAGCAGGGCCGCCGTTCCCCCGGAAATGGCGGCGGCGGCGGCGGGAAAGGCCGCGGAGGAAAAGTCGCCGGGGACGGGGCCGTTCATGGGTGTATACGAGGCGCCGCCCGCCGCGCGAAACCAGGAAAAGTCCGGTGTAAATTCCACCCCCGGCGTTCCGCCGCCGCCCCACAACCCCTGGGCTTTAAGGTACGAAAGGGTCATCTCCACATAGGGCCGCTCGTTGAGCAGGGGCACGCCGATTTCGGTAATTGTCCCGGCGGGAGCCAGGGGGGCGGCGAGGAGCAGGGCGGAAAGGTACTGACTGGTGGGACAGGATACGCTGACCCGGCCCCCCCTCCAGGGACCGCGGACCGTGATGGGAACGCAGCCCCCCTCCTCCCGGGGCCCCGGACTGGAGAGGGTAGACACCCCCAGCCCTGCCAGGGCGTCCAGCAGGGGGCCCGCCCCGCGCCGGGCAATCTGGGCGTCCCCGGTAAAGGTAACGGGTTCGCGGCCCAGGGCGGCGGCGGCGATGGCGAAGAACAGGGTAGTACCCGAATTGCCCGCGTGGATAAGCCGCTCCCGGGCCGCGCCGGACGGGGCCGCCCCCTCCGGCGGGGGGGACGCTTCCTGGTCCGCGCCGGGACGGGGGTCCGGCCTTTGGCCTCGTACGGTCCAGCGGCAAAGACGGCCCCCGGGGTCCCGCTCTTCGGTGATCGCCGCCCCCAGTACCCGGCAGGCGGCGGCGCAGGATTGGGCGTCCAGGGAATCCAGGGGGTACTCCACGGTCGAAACCCCGCCGGTGAGGGCCGCCATCATGAGCCGCCGGATGGTATGGGATTTGGAGGCGGGCGCCGCCGCGGCGCGGGTAAAGACATGGGGGGCGATCAAGACCCGCATGGTTACTCGTCCGCCCGGGTTTCTTCCCAGCTCTGCTGTATCGCCCCGGCGCACTGTTCCGGCGTTTTGGACCCGGCGAACATCAGCTCCATTTCTCTGCGGATATCGCTGTTCAGTATCATGTTTCCGTAGAATTCCCTGACCATTTCGCCGGCTTCGTACATGTCAAAGGCCTTGGCGTAGTAGGGATCGTTCCTGGACTGTTCAGGACTGCGCCTTCCGCCGCCGGGCACGGCGTAGGCGGCGGCGGCCAGGGTTCCGGCTTTTTCTTTAAGGAAGGCGATAAACTTCCGGGCCTCTTCCGGGTGGGGGCTGCCGCTGTGGATCCCCGCGTACCAGCCGGAAAGGGGAAACACGGGTTTTTTGGCGTAGGATTCGGCGCTGGGGATGGTGGTAACACCGAATTTCTCCCCCAAGGCGTTTTTGAGGACCCGGATAGAGGAGCTGGACCCTATGATCATCCCCATTTTACCCTCCCCAAAGGCCGAAAGCAGGGCCTCCTCCGTGGTGGTAAAGGGCCCGGGATAGAGGTTCTCTTTAACCTGATTGAGGAAGGTCAGCACCGTGATAACCCGGGGGGAATTAAAGCTAAAATCCTCCGCGGTTTCCGGGCTCCCCGCCGCCGCCCAAATCCAGGACAGGAGATGACGGCTGACGCTTTGGGGGTCCTGGCCGCCCAGGGCAAACCCCGCGCCGTAAGCGCCCCGGCCGGTCTGGCTTATCCTTTGGACATAGGAAAGGAATTCGGTCTGGTTTTTTGGGGGCCGGTCAAACCCCGCCTCCTTCAGCAGATCGATATTGTAAAAAAGCAGGTTGATAAAGGAGATCACCGGCGCGGCGTAGGTTTGGGGGGAATCCCCGGCGCTTCCCAGGGGGGCCAGGCGGGATTCCCGTTCCAGGGCGCCCAGCCAGTAGGGGTTAAGGCTGAGCAGGTCCGGGGGAGGAACCTCGCCGGATTCGGGGTTTTTCAGGAATTCCAGAATTTCCGGCCAGTTCTTTTTTACCAGCGTAACCTGGATCCCCGGATTTTTCGCCGTAAATTCCCTGGCCAGGTCCGCCAGAACCGGCCCCTCCATCTGATCCTCCCACCACTGGGCAAAAACAAGGGTTACGTCCATCCCCGGCAGGCTCCTGCCAAGGAACCGGATCATAAAGAGCCCGGCGATTAACAAAACCACCAAAAGCCAAAGCAGCTTATCCACGGGACTGGGAATCCGGAGGAACTTAAAAGAAAATTTCGGCACCGCCTGCGACATATCCATCTTTAACCTCGACTACACCGGTCTTTTAAGATACAGTATCAGATATGTTCGGTTTTTTGAAAAGGTTCTTTCGCCGGGGTCCATCCAGGGACCGGGTTATCGATCCCGACGAAATCGCCGAGGAACAGTGGGAGGCCGATTTTACCCGGGAAGATACGCCGGGCCGGCCTCCCCGGCTTCGTTTTTCCCTCGCCGAGGAACCGGCCTACCGGGTCCGGCTGGACAAAACCGGCGGCCCCGCCCTCTGCCTGGAACTGAAAAAAACCGGATGCATCGCCTGGACAGAGGACACCTTTTTCCGCTACCGGGACCTGGATATGAAGGGCCGGATCAGGATAGAAGCCGGGGGGGGATACGCCGCCGCGGGTTTTATCTTTCGGATGGTGGATGAGCTTACCTACTACATGGTCCTGGTGTCAAACCGGGGCTACTTCCGGCTGGATCTGGCCCGGAACGGGGTTCCCCTGGCCCTGGCGGGGTGGACCGAGGCCCCGGGCATGGAGGAACTTCGCCCGGCGGAAGCCGGGGAGGCCGGCGGGGCGGCCCCTGACGGCGGGGCGGTGGTGGAGTTTGACCTGGAGCTGATCGCCTACGGCGACGGCCTCTTGCTTTTTATTAACGGCCAGTGGGCGGGGAACTGGAAGGATCCCTCCCTTTCGGAGGGGCGGATCTGCTTTGCCGCCGCCGGCTATGAGCCGTCCGGGGCTTCGCGGTCCGGGGCGGCTCCGCCGCCGAATCCCCGGGCGGCCCTCCTTTCCTTCCAGCTGGATTCCCGGACCGTCGAGGTGGGGGAAATCCACAGCGCCCGGGAAGATTCCGCCCCCCCGGAAAACCGGATCAGGCTGGCGGAAACCTTTACCGCCCTGGGGCAGGCGAACCCCGCCCTGGTTCAGCTCCGCAAGGCCTGGGTTTCCCGGGGCTCCAGGACGGGGAAGGAACTCCTTTTGGGGGCGCGGCTTGCCCTGGCCCTGGAATGGTGGGACGAGGCGGAGGAGTATATCGAGGCGGCCCTGGGCGGCGGCGGGGTGGAGGCGGAGGCCCGGGATATGAAGGCGGCCTTTCTCTATACCCGGTCCCGCTACGAGGAGCTGATCCGCTGGGCCGGCGGACTGCTGGCCCCCCCCGCTTTTGCCGATCCCCCGGCGATCCACAACCTGCTGGGCCACGCCTATTTTAACACGGGAAACTACCCGGAAGCCGCCGCCGCCTACGACAGGGCCTTTGAGCTGAATGGGAAAAACGGCCTGGCGGCGAAAAACGCCGCCGCCGCCTATGAAACGCTGGGCCGGAGGGACCTGGCCCTGGACCGTTACCTGAAGGCGGGGCGCGTCTTTTTGGCGGAAAACAACTACGCGGAACTGGAGCGGCTGCCGCCAAAGCTCCGCCTCCTGGGGGAAACCAACTGGGAAGCCCGGGGGCTGATCGGCAAGGTGGCCTTTGCCCTGGAAGACTGGGAAACCGCCGAGGAGGAACTGGGGCGGGCCGAGGACCTCCGCCGGAACACCCCCCAGCCCGCCCCGGAAACGCCCGCCCCGGCCCCCGGGGAAACCGCCCCGGCCTTCTCCCCCCCGCCGGACCCGGCGCTGTCCTTTTTGCGGGCCCTGCTCCTCTCCCGGAAGGGAAAGCGGGAAGAGGCCCAGCCCCTCTTCGAGGAGGCCGTCCGCCAGGCCCCGGATTACCCCCTTTTCCGCTTCCGGCGGGCGGAAAACCGCTTTCTTATCCAGGGCGATCCCCAGGACCCGGCCTTTCGGGAAGACCTGGAAAAGGCCCTGACGGTTAAACCGGAGGAAGAACGGGAAACCTACGGATGGGTTCACAACCTGGCTGCCCAGGCCGCCCTCAGCGGGGGCCGGCTGGAAGAGGCCCAGTCCCACCTGGACAAGGCCGCCGCCGCGCTGGGCGAGGTTCCCTCCATCCGGGTAAACCGGGGGGTTGCTCTCTACTTAAACGGCCGGCTGGAGGAGGCCCTGGGGGTCCTGGAAGCCGGGCCGGAGGAAGACCCGGAGGGCCTGATGGCCAACTGCGCGGGGAACCTCCTGGTCCGCTCCGGCCGCTGTGAGGAGGCGGTTTCCTATTACGAGCGGGCCCTGGCCAGGGCCCCGGAAAACAGCCAGTACCGCCGCAACCAGGCCAACTGCCTTATAGAGCTGGGCCGCTACGGCGAGGCCGACGACGCCCTTACCGCCGGGCCGGAGACGGAGGACCCGGAAACGCTGGAGCTTATCTCCTACGTGGCGGTGAAGAAAGGCGAGTACCCGCGGGCCGAAGCCGCCGCCCGGGCGGCCCTGGAAATCGACCCGGACCACGCCCCCTCCCTGCTTCGGCTGGGCTGGATCCGGGCCCTCACCGCCCGCTGGGGGGAGGTGGAGGAGATCCTCCAGCGCCTGGAGGGGCTGGACATGAAGGAAGACGTCCGGCGGGGCCGGGATGAGCTGGCGACCCGGCGGCGGGAAGCCCTGTACCGGACCGTGAACTGCGCCTCCTGCGGCAGGGAGTGGCGGGTGGAGCGGAACCCTCCCCCGGTCCCCGCCCTGCGGCTCTACGCCGCGCCCCCGGAGGACCTTCCCGCCGGCGTTTGTCCGGGCTGCGGCAAAGCCTACTGTGTGGGCTGCCGCCGGGAGGCCCTGGACGATTCCGGCCGTTTTACCTGCCCGGACTGCGGCAGAACCCTCAAGCTGAGCGATGACGGCCTTAAAGCGCTGGTCCACCGCTGGTCGGAAGAAAACCTGGGGGCGACCCCGGAATAGCGCCGCCGCGGCCAACGCGCTTGGCGAAGCTGGGCGGTCCGGGGGCGGGGCGGCCGCGCGGAACAGATGGACAACGGATTGACGGGGATCGGGGCGTTTTCCGGGTGGGTAAAGGGGCCGTTCCGTAAGGCCTTTGAGCTTTTTTTCCGGGTTGCCATAATGTTCCGCGAGGCCGCCCCGTCCCCGGACCGCCCGCCGCCGCGAGGCGGCGAAGCGGGCTTGGGTGGACTTTTCCGCTGGACCTGCCGCGGGGCGTCAGGGACGGCGCTGTTTTCAAGCCGTCCGCGAAGTGGACGGGCGGGGGTTTGCGCCTAGCGCGAATTCCCGCGTTATCCATCCGCGGGGAGGCAGATGGATAACGCCGCTACTGAATAATGACAATCAGTCCCGGGGGATTGACCGGGGTACCGGGCGTCGAGCCGCCCGAGCCGTCGCCGATGTCCAGGTAGATTTACTTTTTTTCACTTTTTTTTCGCCAAGACCCCCGCGGGCTTGCCGTGAAAACAGCCGCGGCCGCGCCGCCGGGGGCCGTTAACGGGGATACCGCGCCGCGGCGGTCAGTTCCCCCAGGGCGGACAATCCGTTTTCTTTCATGTACCGCCCGATACCCGCGATAATCTCGTTCATCGCCGGGGGGCGGGCGAAGGTGGCGGACCCTACCTGAACCGCCGCGGCCCCGGCCATAAGGAATTCCAGGGCGTCCCCGGCGGCGGCTATGCCCCCCATGCCGACGATGGGGACCGGTCCGCCCGGCGGCCCCCCGGGTCCGGCGGCCCAGCTTTGCTGGGCGGCCCATATGTCCCAGACCATGCGGAGGGCGATGGGCCGTATCGCCGGACCGGAAAGGCCCGCGCTTTCCCTGTCGAACACCGGCCGCCGCCGGATCACGTCTATGGCCAAGGCCTTGAAGGTGTTGACCAGCGACAGGGCGTCCGCCCCGGCGTTTACGCAGGCCCGGGCCACCGCCGCCAGGTCCGGGGCGTTGGGGGAAAGTTTTACCATCAGGGGCTTGTGGGCCGCCGCCTTTCGCGCCGCCGCCGTTACCGCCCCCGCCGCCGCGGGGTCAAGGCCAAAGGCCATGCCCCCGGCCTTAACGTTGGGACAGGAAATGTTAAGCTCTATCATGTCGATCTCCGTCCCGTCCAGCAGCGCCGCCGCCGCCGCGTATTCCGCCATATCCGCCCCGGCCAGGTTGACGATTACCGCCGGCCCCAGCCTCCTCAGTCGGGGCAGCTCCCCCTCGATAAACCCGGCGACGCCGGGGTTCTCCAGGCCAATGGAATTCATCAGTCCCGAGGGGGTTTCGTGGAGGCGGACGCCGGCGTTTCCCGGCCTGGGGTGAAGGGTGAGTCCCTTGGTACAGATCCCCCCCAGGCCGGCGATGTCCAGGAGCCCCCGGTATTCGCCGCCGTAGCCGAAGGTCCCCGACGCGGCGATCACCGGGTTCCGCAGCTTGACCCCCGCGATGGTAACGGAAAGATCCGGTCCCCCCCTGCGCCCCTCAGCCCCGGTCAAAGAAAACCTCCACCGCCGGAAAGATGGGACCGTCGGCGCAGCAGCGGCGGTTTCCCCCCGCCCCGGCGATGGAACAGCCCAGGCAGGCCCCAACCCCGCAGGCCATGCGGCGCTCCAGGCTTACATAGCAGGGAACCCCCGCCCGGCGGCAGCGCTCCGCCACCGCCCGAAGCATTCCCTCCGGCCCGCAGGCGCAGACGGCCCCGTAGTCCGCGGGGTCCAGAAAATC
>JAIRPD010000119.1 GCA_031257195.1 Treponema sp.
ATGGCCTCCGGGGCGGATCAGATCAACGTGGCGGTAACCCGGGTAAACGAGCTGAGCGGGAAAAACAAGGAAAATATCGACATCCTGGTCAGGGAAGTCTCCAGGTTTAAGGTGGAATAACAAAGACGCCGCGCCCTTGGCCTTAAGGCTTCACGGCGCGGCTATAAACTCCAGGGGGAAAAGTATGGAAAAAGAGGCGATCATCGCCCGGGCGAAAGAATACATAGCCAGGGAAGGGGACGAAAATTTCCGGGCGGGGGTGGAAAAGCTCCTGGCCGCGGGGGACTGGAAGGAACTGGAAGACCGGTTTTACCGGGACCTGGAATTCGGGACCGGGGGACTGAGGGGGGTTATTGGGGGCGGCTATAACCGGATGAACACCCTGGTGGTCAAAAGCGCTACCCAGGGGATGGCCAACTATATCCGCCGGGCTTTTCCCCAAAAGGCGGCCAAAAGCGGCCTGGAGGGGGGGCTTTCGGCGGTTATCGCCTTTGACAGCCGCCGGTATTCCGCGGAGTTCGCCGAGGCGGCCGCGCTTATCTTCGCCGCCAACGGGATCAGGGCCTATCTTTTTTCCGCCCCCCGGCCCACCCCGGAACTGTCCTTCGCCATCCGGTTTTTGGGCTGCGACACGGGGATTGTCGTTACCGCCAGCCACAACCCTCCCCAGTACAACGGGTACAAGGCCTACTGGAACAACGGCGCCCAGGTAATCCCCCCCCATGACAAGGGAATTATCGCCGAGGTAAACAACGTCAGGGAAATCAGGGAAATATCCAGGGAAGAGGCCCTTAAGACAGGGGCGCTTCGGATCATCGACCGGGAGGTGGACGAACCCTATTGGGCCATGGTTAAAAGCAGGCTCTTCCGGCCCGGCTTGATCAAGGAAAAGGCCGGGGAGGTGAAGATCGTCTACACCCCCCTCCACGGCACGGGGGCGCTCCATGTGGAAAAGGTGCTGGGGGACCTGGGCCTTAGGGTGATTACCGTCCCCGAGCAGCGGGAAGGAAACGGGGATTTCCCCACGGTGGCTTTTCCCAACCCGGAGGAGGCCGCCGCCCTGGACATGGCGATCAAGCTGGGCGAAAAAGAGGGCGCCGACGCGGTGATGGCCACGGACCCGGACGCGGACCGTTTTGGCGCGGCCATTCCCGGCGCCGGGGGGTTTGTCCTGGTCACGGGAAACCAGATGGGGGTACTGCTGGCGGATTATATTTTCCTTTCGTCGCGGGAACAGGGAAAACTGCCCCCCCGGGGCCTCATGGTCAATACCATAGTAACCACGGGAATGCAAAAGGCGGTGGCCGCCGGTTACGGGGTGGAGTGCGTGGAAGTCCTGACGGGCTTTAAGTGGATCGCCGACGTGATGGGAAAGTGCGAGACCGGGGAGAAGGCGGGAACCTTCCTTTTTGGCACGGAGGAAAGCTACGGTTACCTGGTGGAAAACGAGGTCCGGGACAAGGACGGGATTTCCGCCGCGGCGCTGACCGCGGAAATGACCCTTTACTGGCGAAGCAAGGGGAAAAGCCTGCTGGACCGGCTCAACGAGCTTTACGCCGAATACGGCTACTGGGAGGAAATGGGTATTTCCAAGTACTTCCAGGGACCGGAGGGACCGGAGATTATGCGGGGCATAATGGAAGAATACCGGAAGAATCCCCCGGCGCGGCTGGGGGGAATCAAGATAAGCCGGGTCAGGGACATCAAGAACGGCGCGGACGGCCTACCCCCAAGCGACGTACTCCAGTTTTTTATGGAAGATGGAACCGTGGTCAGCGCCAGACCCAGCGGCACCGAGCCCAAGATTAAATTTTACGCCTCCTGCCGGGCCTCGGCGGAGGGGGGGATTGACGCCGCCAGGGCGGAGGCGGCCCGCAAGCTGGGGGCCATAAAAAAAGATATCCTGGGCGTTATTGGAGAATAGGGAATGAAGATGGCCGGTACAGTTCCCCTGGCGGCGGGTGTTTCCGTTCTGCTGGCCCTTATGTTCAGCGCCTGCTCCCTGAACCGCCTGGTGATCAACAAGGTTTCCGACGCCCTTACCGGGGGCGGTTCCAATGATGTGTTCACCGGCGATTCGGATCCCCAGCTGGTGGGGGACGCCATTCCCTTCGCCATCAAACTGTATGAAACGCTGCTGTCCAAAAACCCCGATCATCCGGGGCTGCTCCTTACCACCGGTTCCCTCTTTATCATGTACGCCAACGCCTTTGTGCAGGGCCCCGCGGACGCGCTGCCGGTGGAACGATACGAGGAGCGGGACGCGGGAAGGCAAAGGGCCAAGGCCCTTTATATCCGGGGAATCGGGATACTCAACTCGGCGCTGGACAAAAAGTACCCCGGTTTTACCGCCGCCACCCTCCAGGAGGGGACCATGGGGGCCTATTTGACCAAATGTACCAAAAATGACGTGGAACTCCTGTACTGGGCCGCGGCGGGGGGGCTGGGGGCCTATTCCATTGACGTTTTTGATTTTGAGCTGGGAAACCGGCTGCCGGAACTGGTCGCCATGGTAAAACGGGCCTATGAACTGGACCCGGATTACGGCGGCGGCGCGCTGGATGAATTTCTTGTCCTCCTCTACGGTTCCCTGCCGGAAATTTTGGGGGGAAGCGGGGAACTGGCGGCGCTCCACTATCAACGGGCGCTGGAAAAAACCGGCGGTAATTCCGCGGGGGTCCACGTTTCCTACGCCCAGACAATCTGCGTTCCCGCCCAGGACTATGACTCGTTTAAGGAAAAACTGGAACTGGCCCTGGCTGTCGACGTGAACGCCAACCCCTCGACCAGGCTGGTCAACATCATCAGCCAGCGAAAGGCCCGGTTTTTGCTGGACACGGCGTACAATTATTTTTCTTTTTTACCCATGCCCGGCGATTTGGGTTATAGTGAAGAAGAGGATGAGGATCTATGAAAATTCATAATCATAATAAGGAGTACACGATGAGGATAAAAGTCCTTTTTCTATGGGCCATTCTCTGCCTAATCGCTTCCCCGGGGCTTTTGGCCCAGCGGGGCAGCGCTCAGGGGGAAGGGATGGTGGAGGTAAAGCTGGCTTCCCCCATGCCCAGGGATTCCGCCTGGGGCAAAACCCTGGATCGCATGGCGGTGGAATGGGCCCGGGTAACCAACAACGAGGTCCGGCTTAGGGTGCTGCACAACGGCCAGGAGGGAACGGAGGGCAAGATGCTCTCTTCCCTTTCGAGCAACAATATCCAGGCCGGCATTTTTACCTCCTTTGGGCTTTCCAAGATCTGTCCCGGGGTTATGACCCTAAGCGTTCCCTTTATTATCAGGAACGACGCGGAATTGGATCTGGCGCTTAAAGAAACCAAGCCCCTGCTTGAGGCCGAGGCGGCCAAAACTGATTTTTTTGTCCTGGCCTGGTCCAAGGTGGGGTGGGTTAATTTCTTTTCCAAGGACCCCGTGTTCACCCCGGATGATCTGCGGAAGCAAAAGATCGCCTCCAGCCCCGAAACCAGGGAGATGAACACGGCCTTCATCACCATGCGTTTCCAGGTGGAAGAGGCGGAACTGACCAACGCGGGGCCCAAATTGGCCAGCGGCGCGATTGGGTCGGTTTACATGGCCCCCGCCGCGATAGCCGCCTATCAGCTTGACACCTACCTGAAAAACATGATGGATCCCCCCATCGCCGCCGCCATGGGCGGGATAGTGATTAACAAAATCACCTGGAATAAAATAAACAGGCTGAACCCCGCCTACCAGCGGGAACTGATACGGGTAACCCAGCGGATAGCCTCGGAATTTGACGCGTCCATGCCCAAAACATCGGCGGACGCCGTCGCACAAATGAGCCGGCGGGGCCTAAAGATAAACAAGCTCAGCCCCGCCCAGGAAGAGGTTTGGCGGGCCGAAATGCGGCGGGTAATCCCCAGCCTGCTGGGAAAAACCTTTGACCAGGAGATTTATCAGCGAATCAGCGCGGCCCTGACCAGGTACAGGGGCGGACAGTAAAATGAAAGCCAAAAGCGCCGCGGCGGGGATTATCCCCGCCCTGGAAGGGGGGATCTGCTGCGCCGCCCTCACCCTTTTGGCCCTGATCCCCTGCGCCGAGGTA
Source organism: Treponema sp. (assembly GCA_031257195.1). Lineage (GTDB taxonomy): Bacteria > Spirochaetota > Spirochaetia > Treponematales > Breznakiellaceae > JAIRPD01. The sequence continues at coordinate 4,082 of JAIRPD010000119.1, forward strand.
TTGCTCCAGATGGCCGGATGGGCGCTTCCGGAATCCAAGGCGCTGCTGACCCGGCTTTTTCTGGTGTTGGGTTTTTTCGCCGCCGCGATAAGCTCACGTACCGGGGAACACATCTCCATTACGGTGGTTCAATACATAAAGGACGAAAACCTAAAAAAAATCCTGGCCTTTGTCAGCGGCCTGGTTTCTATTTTTATCGTTACCGTCCTGGCCTGGGATTCGGTGTCCTTTGTGGCCTACGGCTTGACGGGAGAGGGGGGAGCTTTTATCCTGGCGCGGATTTTCGCCGCGGCCATGCCCGCCGGCTGCGTCCTTATGGCCCTGCACTTTATCTGGCGCTGTAAGGGGCGGGGGCAAAAGACCGCCGCCCTGGCCGCCCTGGTCCTGGGTTCCCTCTGCGCCCTGCCGGCCATCGCGAAGCTCGCGTGGGGCTTTGATCCCCCGGAACCGTTTTTTTCCTGGGTGAATCGTCTTTACGACGCCGCCCTGTTTGTCCGTCTTCCCGTGATTTTCCTGCTGATCATCGCCGCCCTGGCGGGGACGCCCATATTCGCCGCCATCGCGGGCATAGCCATGGTAACGCTCCAGGCCGCGGGGGGGGAACCGGAGGGGGCGCCCATCCAAATTTACGCGGCCCTGACCGATTCGGACCTAATCGCCATTCCCCTTTTTACCCTAACAGGTTTTTTCCTCTCCGAAAGCAAAGCCGGGGAGAGGCTGGTTCACGCCTTTAGGAGCTTTTTCAGCTGGCTCCCCGGAGGCATGGTCATAGCCGCCGTGGTAATCTGCGCCTTCTTTACCTCCTTCACCGGGGCTTCGGGGGTTACCATTTTGGCCCTAGGGGGCATCCTTTTTACCATCCTGGCGGAAAAGGCGAAGTATCCCGAGGAGTTTTCCATTGGAATCCTGACCTCTTCGGGGGGGATCGGCCTTCTCTTTCCGCCGAGCCTTCCCATTATTTTGGTGGGCGCGACGGTAAACTCCATTCTTCACTTCATGGGCCTTACCCTTGAGTACAACATTGTCCATTTTTTCCTGGGGGCGATGATTCCGGGGATCATCCTGGTTTTGAGCATGATCTTTTTCGGCGTCGCCGCCTCGGCAAAGGTTAAGATCCCTGTGGAGCCCTTTGAAATCCGCAAGGCGGGAAGGGCCCTGAAGGGCTCCATCCTGGAAATTCTTCTGCCGGCGCTTCTTATCGCCGGCTATTTCTCCGGGCGCTTGTCTTTGGTGCAGGTAAGCGCCGTGTCGGTGATTTACGCGTTCATCGCCGAGGTGCTTATCAACCGGGACATAAAATGGGAGGAAATAAAACGGGTCTTCGCCAAGGCGGCGCCCATCATCGGCGGGGTCCTGGCGATCCTGGCCATGGCCAAGGCCCTTTCCTACGCCATCATCGACTCCCGGGTCCCCGAAAATTTCGCCTTTTGGACGCGGGAAGCGGTTCAGTCAAAATACGTTTTCCTTCTGCTCCTCAACCTGGCCCTCCTGGTAGTGGGCTGCCTGATGGACATTTTTTCCGCCATCCTGGTGGTTCTGCCCCTGGTGGTTCCCCTGGGACAGGCTTACGGCATCGATCCGGTTCACCTGGGAATCATATTCATCATCAACCTGGAGGTGGGTTTCCTGACCCCGCCGGTGGGGCTTAACCTTTTTCTGGCCAGCTACCGCTTTAACAAGCCCTTTTTGCGGGTCTGCCGGTACGTACTGCCCTTCCTCCTGATCCAGCTTACCGTGGTGCTGCTGGTAACCTACGTACCGGCGTTGTCAACCTTCCTGCCCGGTCTTTTTAAGCGTCTTTAAGCTCCCGTAACTCGGTGAGTCCCCGGAGTTTAAAGGTGGCTTTTTCCTGGATCTGACGGACCCTTTCCCTGGTGATACCCAAAAGCTTGCCGGTTTCTTCCAGGGTAAGGGGGCCTTGACCGTCAAGGCCGAAGCGGAGACGCATGATCCTCATTTCCCGCCAGGAAAGGCTGGAAAGGATATTATCCATGGTTTTCCGTACGTTGGAGGAAAAAGCCGTCTCAAAGGGCTCCGCCATGGACTCGTCCTTGATAAGGTCCGCCAGGCGGGTAAGGTTGCCGTCGTCCACAATGGTGTCCAGACTGGTGGTTTCCTGGGAAAGCTTGACTATTTCCTTAACCTTGGAAACGGGGATCCCCAGGTATTGGGAAAGTTCCTCGTCGCTGGGGTCCCGGCCCAGGTCCTGGGTAAGCTGCTTCGCCACAAAGTAACACTTTTTTATGGTGTTGAGCATGTGAATGGGGATGCGGATTACCCTGCCCTTGTCGGCGATGCTTTTAATGATCGCCTGCCGGATCCACCAGGTCCCATAGGTGGAAAAACGGCATCCCCGGGTGTAGTCAAAACGCTCCACCGCCTCAATAAGCCCGATGTTTCCCTCATCGATCAGGTCCAGCAGGGCCAGGCCCCGGTGCTGGTAGTTTTTAGCGATAGAAACCACCAGACGCAGGTTGGAGTTGATCATCCTGTTCTTGTGCTGAAGCAGGGAATGCTCCAGCTGCCCTTTCTTCCGCTTGTACCTTTCCTCCCCTTCCCTGCCCTGGTAGACGTTTTCCAGATGTTTAAGCTTTTTGCGGTAAAGCATGATCTGTTCCCCTATGGTCCGTTCATCCTGGGTAGTCAGAAGAGGGTACTTGGAAATCTGCTTAAAATACAAGGACAGAGGATCGATTTCTTTGGGCGCCCTCGCGGTTTTTTCCCTGGCGGCGTTGTCCCTGATCCTTTTTTTTATCCTTCCCCGTTCAGCGTGGGGAGACAGGGGCGCTTCCCCAATGTACTTGACGGAGATGTCCGTCTCTCCCACAAGAAGTTTGTTTTTTGTTTTTTCCGCTTTTTTTGACATAATTTTACCCTGATTTCCACAAAAATACGCTAGGCCCTAGGCGCCGTAGCGGGATCAATTGGATTATTGCTCCGGTATACAAAGAAAAAAAGCTGGGGTTTTTCCGACTTGATGTCTACGCCCAGTTTTCCCAGTTCCGTTCCCGGCGCAACCTTGTCTCCCTCTTTTACCGATAAACTTTCACACCCCCCATATACATAAAGGTAGCCCCCGGTCATCTGAACGATAGCCACCCTGCCAAAACCCCGGTATGGTCCGGCGGAGACCACCGTACCCTGGGTAAGGCTTCTAACCGGTTCCCGCCGCTCGCCGGTTACCTGAACGCCGTAGAGTTTTCCCGTAATGTAGGAAACCTCTTTAGCGATCACCGGCCAGCGAGTATCCGCCGGGACCGGAGCTTTAACCGGGACAGAAACGGCGCCATTCCCGGTCCCCGCCGCGGGACGGGACGCTCCGGCCCCGCCGGCTCCCGCCGCCGGCCCGGGCTGGCCGCCGGAAAGGGCCAGACCGGACGCCGGGGCTTGGCCTTGGGCCGGGACCCGTATTCTTTCTCCCGCCTTCAGCACATAGCTGGGGGAAAAGCCGTTCATATCCAGAAGCTCCGCCACGCTGACGCCGTAGCGCCTGGCCAGGCTGTACAGGGTATCGTTCTTCTCCACCCTGTACTCCCCGGCGGCCGGTTCTTCCCCCCGGCCCGGCAAAGCCTGCCCGGTCTGGGGTATCCGGATCCGCTGGCCGGCCTGGATACGGCGGGGATCCCCTATCCCGTTCAGGGCAAGCAGGTCGGCGGCCTTTACCCCATAAGAACGGGCGATGGAATAGATCGTTTCCCCCCTTTGTATAGTATGTATCTTTTCTTGGGAAAATCCAAATTTTAGGACAAAAAAAAGTAAAAAAAAGCAAAAAAGGACTCTTCGCCTCATGGTATTATTATCGGCAGTATCGGCGTTTTTCCGTATTTTATACTCTGGACCCAGCCGCTTTTTACCGATTAAAATAGTACCATGCGGCTTAAATTACGCGGGGGGATCCTAAGCCTTTTCCTTGCCCTGTTTATCCCCCTTCTTTACGCCCAAACCCCGAATTCGGACGAGGTTTTTGTCCCCTTCGTTTCCCGGCTTGCGGTGGAAATAAGGAATAACTTTATCCGCCTTTCCTGGAAAGACGCCCAAAGAATCCATGGGCCGGTTTTTATTTACCGCTCGGAAACGCCCTTTTCCACCGCCTCCGCCAACGCCCTGCCCGTTCCGGTGGAAGTTCCCTACGGCGCCGAAGCGTACCTGGACGAGGCGGATAAACCGGGTCCCCTGTACTACCTGGTGGCCGCCAGCGACCAGGAGGGCCGGAAGTACAACCTTCCCATCCCCTCCATGAACATCATCGGCGTGGTCGTGGGCCCGGAAAACGTTCCCGATTATTCCGGCCTGGATGGGGAATCCGCCGGAAAGTACCCTCTCTTTCCCCTGGGGCCTTCCCAAATAAGCGCCAAGGCGGAGGACGACAAGGTGATCGTTACCTTTTCCACGGTGGAGAGCGATAAAAACCTGATCCTCTACCGAAGCATCCGCCCCATCCGCCGCCAGGAGGATCTGCTTTCCGCCCTGATCATCCAGCGGGAAGTCCATTCCCCTTTTACCGACTACCCCATCCCGGGCATTCCCTATTATTACGCGGTGGTCTACGAGGAGGATCTGGGGAATGCTTTGGTGATTCAAAGCGGCCGGAACGCCACGGCGGATCCGGTGGAGGCGCTTTCGGGAAAATCCCGGACCGGCCTTCCCCGGGAGATCCGCGCCATGCCCCTGCCCCGGATGAACCTTTCCCCCATGCCCCCTTCCCCGCCGGTTTCCATGGGGCCCGAGGCGTCAAGGGCGGCGGCCTCTATCGCGCCGCGGCGGAACAGGGAAGTTACCCCGGAACTGGAGGCGCAGAGTTTTTCCGAGGACCTGGAGGAGGGCGCGGCGGGGGAGGATTTTCAGCTCCATTCCATAATACGGGACGCCTTTTCCTTTCGGGAGTGGAAAAGGGCGGAGGAAGAATTACGCCGTTTCCTGGAAATCAAGCGGAGCGCCCAAAACCAGGCCAAGGCCTCTTTTTACCTGGGCCAGGCCTGCTATTTCCAGGATAAACCCCGGGAGGCCCTTTTTGAATTCCTTAAGGCCCGGGAAGTCTATCCCGAGGAGGTTAAACCCTGGATAAAGGCTGTTCTGGGAAGACAGGGGGCGGGAGCCGGCGGCGGGGGCCCGGAAACTAGCGCAGGGTCCTGAGCAGGGCGCGAAGTTCCGGATCCCCCGCCGAAGTTCTTCCGGCGGCGGGGGCCGGGGAGCCGTTTCCCTGATCCGTCTTCTCTTCCCGGGGGATAAGCTCGTCCCCGGGCTCAATCCGGTCGTAAAAGCCCTGCCGGGTAAGGTCGCCCGCGGCCACTTCCTCGTCCGCCTCCCGGATGGTGATGGTCCCAATCACATCGGCGGGGGCGTACACCAGGCCTATCCCCTCGTTTTTGACCGAAATTCCCCCCCGCTTAACGATGTGGTACACCGCGTCCGCCTTGACCCCGTCGGCCCGGCCCTTATCCATAAGGCCCTGACCGGCCTTCCGGGCGGCGAGACTTCCCCTGAAAGGAAGGGCCGCGTCCATCTGCTCGATGATGTTCCGGGAGGCGTTGCGGAGCCGGTCAGGGCCGGTCCGGTAGGACGTAAAGACCGCGGCGGGGGAGCCGGTGCGGCCCACAAAAAGTTCCCCCTTTAAAGAAAGGTCCCGCTCGTTTTCCGTCAGGGTAAGGACCAGGAAATAGTCGGCCCCCGCCTCCCGGGCGGAGCGGAAGGCGGCGGAAAAGGAAGACCGCCGGGAATCCCCCTCCAGGGGGGCGATGTTCCTGTCGTGGCTCAGGAGGTCGTTAAGATAGGACGCGGCCACCGCGGAGGCGTCCACATGGTAAAAGGCCGGCTGGGGCGCCAGGGAAAAGATCCCCACCTTCCAATGACGCTTGGTAACCAAAAGGGGGTCCACATCCCAGCGGCGGTACAAGGCGCCGCCCAGCCGGGCGGTATAGGTTTCTACCGCGTCGTCAATGCCCTGATCCCCCAGGCCCAGATCCTGCATGAACCGCAGTTCTTCCATAAAGCGGGCGGGAAAGCCCCGCAGCCGGAGGATCTCCGCGTAATCCCGCCTTTCCACGGCGTAGGGATTGAGCCGCAGACCCCGGCGGTACTCAAACAGGGCCTGATCACCCAGATTCCTGGCCCGGAAATCCCGGGCCTTGGCAAAGTGCCAGGAGGCCCAGCGCCGCCGGGCCTGATCCTCCGGGCCGGTCCCGGCGAGGAGCGTATCTTCCAAAGCGGCGCGGATAAACTCGTCATCCGGGGCCAAAGAGGCGGCGGTGGACAAAACGGAAACGGCCTCCTGACGACGGCCCAGCCGGGAAAAGGCCATGCCCTTTAGATACCAGGCGCCCGGGTTGTCCCGTTTTTTGGCGATAAGCTCATCCGCCAGGCGGGCCGCCTCGTCAAACTGGCCTTGGCGGTAGCGGAGGTTCGCCAGCAGGCTCTTGGCCGGATCAAAGGGGGGCCTAAAAAACAGGGCTCGCTCCGCGTGGCGAATCGCGTCGGAAAGCCGGTCGGCCTGGGAGGCGAGGTAGGACGCGTAATAATAAACCCGGTAATCCTCAGAATGCTGGGCTAAAACCCGATCTATGTAGCCCCGGGCCTCCTCGTACCGGCCCAAAGAACCCAGAACCAGGGCCAGGGAAAGGAGAAGTTTCTGATCGCCGGGGTAGCGGCGCGCCGCCTCCCGGTAACGGGTAACCGCCTCCCCCGTCCTGCCCCGGGCCACATCCATTTCCGCCTGAACAAAGAGGGCCTCCCTGTTATAGGGTTCCCGGGCCAGGACTTCCGCCACCGCCCTGGAGGCGGCGTCAAGCTGGCCCAGGGCGACAAGAATCCGGCCCTCCAGGTTGGCCAGGGACAGGTTTCCCCGGGCCAGAGTCCGGGCCTTGCGGACCCAGCTAAGGGCCTGATCGAATTCGGAAAGCTCGTAATAACACTCCGCCAAGGCCGCGGCGGCCTCCGCGTGGGAAGGGTTTTGCCGCAGGGCTTCCAGGAGGGATTCGGCTGCGGCGTACCACTCCTCCCGGACCATGGCGGCGCAGCCCTCCTGATACAGGGCGGCGGCGGCGGACGGCCCCCCGCGCCCCGCTTGGGCGCAGAGCGAACCGGAAAGGGACAGAAGGACAAGTAACAGGGTAAACAGGTCGCGCTTCACAACGGCCCCTCCCAAAGCCTCATAGCCCGATTATACCATACGAACCGGGGGGAGGCAATCCCGGCGGGCTTTCAGGCGTTCCGGCCTTGCGGGGGAGGGAGCGCGATTTTTACCGTTCCAATACGCTGGCCTTCCATGTTTTGGACGATAAATTCCACGCCCTGGTAGATAACCTTCTCAAATTTTACGGGAATTTTACCGAAGAGGTCAAAAACAAAGCCCCCCAGGGTGTCGAACTCCTCCGTGGGTAAGGAAATTCCCAATTCTTCCGCGAGATCCTCCAGATTTACCCGGGCGTCGCAGAGCCAGACGCCCCCGCCCAGGTCCAGGGTCTCCTCTTTCTCGTTATCAAATTCGTCCTGAATATCCCCGATTATCTGCTCCAGGATGTCTTCCATACAGATGATCCCCGAAACCCCGCCGTACTCGTCCACCGCCACGGCGATGTGGACCCGGCGACGGAGGAATTCCCGAAGCACCTCGTGGATATGCTTTGACTCGGGGATAAAAAAGGGCTTGCGGAGCGTCTCTTTAAGGACAAAGTCCCCGCTTTTGGTCAGGGCCTTAAGGACATCCTTGGCGTAGAGGATCCCCACCACCCTGTCGATGGTGTCTTCATAGACGGGAAAGCGGGAATGACCGCTTTCCACGATGGTTTTTAAAAGCTCCTCCCGGGAGGCCAGAACGGAAAGAAACACCGCGTCTATCCGGGGGACCATGATCTCCTTGGCGGTGGTGTCCCTGAGTTCCACCACCCCCCGGATCATCTCCTGCTGGTCCGTTTCCAGGGACGCGATGGTTTTTTTGTCGATCTCCACCTTTTTGAGTCCGGCTCTCTGGGGCGTTTTCACCGGTCCTCCTCATCCAAAACGCGCATATCCGCGAACTCCTTTACCAGTTCCTCCTGCAAAACCAGCATGGGATCAACCGGCGCCGGTTCCGGCGGGGCGGAACCCTCCCCTTCCCCGGCGAGCTTTCCGGCGTGATCCATGCCGTCCAAATGAAGGATACCATGGATCAACAAACGGCGTAACTCCTCGCCGGGGGGGACCTTAAAGTACGCGGCGTTTTCCCAGGCCTCTTCCGGGCAGATGACGATGTCCCCCGCGGTAAAACGACCCCCGGCCCCGGCGGAGGGCCCAAAGGGGCGGCCCGGCGCGCCGTTTTCCGGGGGACGGCCCAAGGCGAAGGACAGCACGTCCGTGGGCTCATCCCTGTTCCGGTAGCGGGCGTTGAGGGATTGGATGTACGCCCTGTCGCAGAACAGCAGAGACAGATCCCAGCCGCGCCGGCCCAGCCGTTCCAGCACCGCCTTGACAAAGGGAACGGTCCGGTCATGCCAGCTTTCCCCCGTAAGCCCGGCGAGGTTTACCTCAACCCTGTTCATGGTCTTCCGGGACCTCCCCGGGGGCCTCCGCCGGCCGGGGTTCATCGTCCCCGGGAGGGTTCGCCGGCCCCGGGGGAGAATTCACCGTCCCCGCGGAAGGGTTCGCCGCTCCCGCGGGGAGGCGGGGATACTCGATCCGGGAATGGTAATAGCCCGCCAGCACTTTCACAAAGGCCCGCTTGATCGTTTCCAGTTCCCGGAAGGTCAGATCCGACTGGGAAAGCTGGCCCTGATCGATCTTGGCCTCAAAAAGTTCCTGAATGTACTTTTCCATCCGGTCCGCGGTGGGTTTTTTCAGGGTCCGGACCGCCGCCTCGGTTACGTCCGCCAGCATAACCACGGCGGTTTCCCTGGACTGGGGGGGTCTGCCGGGGTAGGTAAAATCCTCTTTGTTCACGCCCCCTCCCCGCTTGAGGGCCTCGTTATAAAACCAGGTGATCACCGAATTGCCGTG
>JAIRPD010000078.1 GCA_031257195.1 Treponema sp.
AACCCCTCCCCGCCTTCCCGGGCGGTTACAAAGGCGGGCAGGCTTTTCATCAGGGAAACAAAGGGACGGATATTGGCGACGCCGCAGGATAAAGGAAAATGGGCAAACATCGGTTCATCGTTGGGGGAATCCCCAAAGAACAGCGCCGTCTTTTGAGGGGCTTCCTCCGCCAGGATCTCTTTCATAAAAAGCAAGGCCATGGATAATTTGTCGTATTCGCCAAACCACGCGTTGACGTGTATGGAACTGACCTTTGCCTCCGCGCCCATGCTGACGCAGATGGCCTTGATCTTATGGGCCGCGTCAAGGCCCAAGTGGGGAGGATCCTCGTTAAAATCGATGGCCAGATCATAGATTCTGCAGAACTGATCTTTGGCCTCCCTGGAACCGGGTACCTCCCGCAGGACCACGTCCCGGATTTCCTCCAGCCTTTTTTTGTAATCCCCCGCCGCCACCGAGGGGTGGATAAAGCGGCATACCCGCTCGTCCTTTTGGTAATAGACAAAGGCGCCGTTTTCCCCTATCACCGCCCGGACCGGCCATTGCCGGATGATGGCGTCGCACCAACCCGCGGGACGCCCCGTAACGGGGATGGTGTAATACCCCGCGTCATAAAGGTTCCACAACGCCTGGTAGGCTGCGGCGGGAAGCTTTCCGCGGGTGGTTATGGTATCGTCAATGTCAAAAAGAATATACCGTATCCCGGCGATGGTTTTGTTGTCTATTTCCGCGAAGGCTTTCATGGTCCTTCCTTGTAAAGTTAAAGTATGAGGTACTTCAAATCCCGTCTGATAGTAACCTCACCCGCGTCATCCTGCCCGGCCAGTTTGTTTGCGGCCACCGAACCTTCTTTATATAACATAAAGCTGTCCAGGATCTTTTTGCGCCTGTTTATGTACATCACCTCTTTACAATCCCGCCGCTTCGCAACGGGGTAGTTCATTCTATGAAAAAACCATCCCTGCGTCAATTGGCGCGGGAAGCTGAAAGTCCGCATACCGCCGTCCCCTTTTGCCGGCGGAGGGGTCTCTCTGGAATCTTGCGGGCCCCGCGGCGGAACGCCCTTTCCGGCGGCGCTGTCTTGGTGTATACTTTTTCCATGAAAGTCCTGGTAGTCGGGTCCGGCGGCAGGGAACACGCCATGGCCTGGAAACTCGCCCAATCGAACAAGGTAGAGCGGGTGTACGTTGCCCCCGGCAACGGCGGTACCGCGGGGGAGGCAAAGTGTGAAAATGTGGAATCCCCCGGAGGGGATCCCGCTAAAGCGGAAGTCCAGGAAGCCCTGGCGGTTTTCGCGAAAAACGCGGGAGTCGATCTGACCGTGGTGGGCCCCGAAGCGCCCTTGGCGGCGGACATAGCCGGCCGGTTCCGGGCGGCGGGACTTGCCGTAACCGGCCCCGGCGCGGCGGAAGCCCGGCTGGAGTCCAGCAAGGTCTACGCCAAGTCCTTTATGGAAAAATACGGAATCCGCGCCGCCCGGTCCGCCGCCTTTACCGGCGCGGCGGAAGCCCTGGCGGCGGTCCAAAGCCGCTTTAGCGCTGGGGCAGAGACCGGGGCGGCCCCCCTGGTGATCAAGGCCGACGGCCTCGCCGCGGGGAAGGGGGTGGTTATCACCGCGGACCAGGACGAGGCTGAAAGGACAATTCGCTCCTTTATGGAAGATGGCGCCTTGGGGGAGGCGGGAAAAACCCTGGTGCTGGAGGAATACCTGGAAGGCCGGGAAATATCCGTCCTGGCGGCGGTAAGCGTCCGGCCCGGCCAAAAGGGGACGATCCTGCCCTTTGTTTCCGCCAGGGATCACAAGCGCCGCTTTGACGGCGATCGGGGACCCAATACGGGGGGCATGGGGGCCATCGCTCCCGTACCGGACTTCAACGCCGCCGCCCAAAGGGACTTTGAGGAGGCGATCCTCCTTCCTACCCTTAAGGGCATGGAGGCCGAGGCTTTTGACTACCGAGGTTTTATCTTTTTTGGCCTGATGGCGCGGGGAGACACCTGTCATCTCCTGGAATACAACGTCCGGCTGGGGGACCCCGAAACCCAGGCGGTGCTTCCCCTAATGGACGCGGACTTTGCCGGACTCTGCGCCGCCATAGAAGGGGGAACCCTGGGGGATTTTTCCCTCGCCTGGAAAACCGGGGCGGTCTGCGCTCCCGTGGCGGCGGCGGCGGGCTATCCCGGCGCGTATCGCGGGGGGGACCGGATCAGCCTGGACCGGAGGGCCTTTGAAAAAACCGGGGCAATCCTGTTCGCCGCCGGGGCGGTTCGGGATGGCGGGGCGGAAACGCCCGGCGGCGAATTGGAAACGGGCCTGCGGACCGCCGGGGGCCGGGTACTGGCTGTATCCGCCTGGGGAGTAAACGGGACGGAGGCCCGGCAAAAAGCCTACCAGGCCCTCCAGGCCGTCTCCTTTGAGGGCATGGCCTACCGCTCCGACATAGGCGCCGCGTAACGTTCTTTATGGAAGAAAGCGACCCCCTTCTTTGGCAGCTCCTCCTTCAACTGGCGTTGATCGCCTGTAACGCCGTTTTTGCCTGCGCGGAGATCGCCCTCCTTTCGGTAAACACCGTTAAACTGGAAAAACTTGCCGCCGGGGGAAATCGCGGGGCGGAGCGGCTCCTTAACCTGACCCGGAAACCGGCGAAGTTTCTCGCCGCGATTCAGGTGGGGATCACCCTGGCGGGATTTTTGGGCAGCGCCTTCGCGGCGGAAAACTTTTCCCGCAAACTCAGCGCCCTCCTGGTTCAGGCGGGCGGGACCTCCGCCGGGCCGGGACCTTTGCCGGGGGAAGAGGCGGCCCAGCGGCTGTTTACCGCCCTGCCGGTGGAGTTGATCCACACGATCTCTTTGGTGCTGATTACCCTGATCCTTTCCTTCCTTACCCTGGTCCTGGGGGAACTGGTTCCCAAGCGGATAGCCCTTCGCAAGGCCGAAACCCTGGCCCTGGCCCTGGCCCCGTTTATCACCGCCGTTTCCGCCCTCTTCGCCCCGGCGGTATGGCTCCTTACCGCCGCCACCAACGGCCTGCTCCGGCTTTTCAGGATCAACCCCCAGGAGGAGGAAAAGGCGGTAACGGAGGAGGAAATCCGGCTCCTCATCGACGCAGGAAGCGAGCGGGGGTCCATCGCCAGCGGGGAACAGGAGATGATCCACAATGTGTTCGAGTTCAACGATAAAACCGCGGGGGAAGTGATGACCCACCGCCGGGACGCGGCGTTATTGTGGCTAAAGGACGGCGATGAGGTCTGGGAAAAAACGGTCCTTGAAACCCGGTACGGTTACTACCCTGTCTGCGGGGATACGGTGGATGACATCCGGGGGGTCCTGTCCGCCAGGGACTACCTGGGCCTTAAAGACCGGAGCCGGGCCGCGGCGTTGGAAAAGGCCCTTCGTCCCGCCCAGTTCGCTCCCAATACCGTGGGGGCCCACGACCTTTTTAGGAAGATGAAAGCCCGGCACAGCCACTTTGCCCTGGTGTTGGACGAGTACGGAAGTCTGGACGGGATTGTTACCATGAACGATCTGCTGGAAAAACTGGTGGGGGATCTAACGGAGGAAGAAAACCGGAGAGAAATCCCCCGGATCGAAAAAAGGGGGCCCGGCCTTTGGCGGTTCAGCGGCGCCGTCCCCCTGGACAAGGCGGCCAGGGAAACGGGCGTTTCCTTTCCCGAGGGAAACGATACCTTTGGGGGCTTTGTGTTCACCCTCCTGGGCCGGGTCCCCGATGACGGCGAACACTGTGAGCTGGTCTACGCTCCCCCCGCCGTTGAGGGGGAAGAGCCCCCGGCAAAACTGCGGATTGCCATAACGGAGGTTAAGGACCGCCGGCTCCTGTCCGCTCTGGTCCACCGGGAATAACCCCGCGCGCCCCCAGGCCCGCGCGCCGGGGCCGCCGCCTCGCAACGGCGCTTCCTAGGCGGGCCAGGAACCGCTGCCCAGCCGGAGGGGCAGAACCTCGTCTCCCGTAAGGTCCAGGATTGTGGAAAAAATCCGGGGCCGTTCATCCCCGGTGTCAAGGATCAGGTCCAGCCCCTCAATGTCTTCCAGTTCCCAGCCTCCCTCAAAAAGCTCCTCTTCGGCGATGGGGGGCAGACCCGGCCTGTCTTCCTCCTCCCCGTCGGGGGGCGCCTCCCACCGATCCTCCTCCCCGCCGTCCCGGCGCATACTTTTTTTTGCCGTCACCGAGTACAGGGGGGACCCCAGGGCTTTGATCAGCTCCAGGGGTACGGCGTGATCGGGGATCCGGACCCCAATCTCGCCCCGGCGGAGGTTCAGGGCCTTTTCCGTGCCCAAAAGGGTGTTGAGGATAAACACATAAGGCCCTGGAGAAAGGCGTTTGATCAGCCTGAACCGGGTATTGTCCATGCCGCATAGTTCGCCAAATTGGGAAATATCCGAACAGAGCAGGGTAAAGTGCCGCTCATCCCGCTCGCCAGAAAGCTTCCGCAGTTTTTTAATCCCCTCCCGGGAAGCCAGGGAACAAACCACCGCCCAGCTTGTATCGGAAGGCAGACCCACCAGGCCGCCTCTCTCAAGCAGGCGCGCGGCCCGGGTGAGGATCCGGTCATCTATGTTGGCCGGTACCAGGTACTCTATCACAGGCGGCCTCCGCAAAGAAAAATCCCGGAATAACCCAAACCATCCATGGGTATAGTGTAGTACGGGCGTATTATTTTTTTCTATACACCCCCAAGGCAAAAGTGTCTATAAATATAGACAGATGGCTCATCCCCGCCGCGCCGGTCTTTTTATAATTCCTTGCGCCATAAGGAATTACATATTTTTTTATCGGATCGGCAAACTTGGCACGGTCTTTGCTAGTATATCATGGTGTCCTGAGATCAAGGGAAAACATAATTTGCCCTGAAGCCGGGAGCCATAGTTCCAGGAGGGACTTACTATGAACGGAAAAAAATTCAACCTTTTGCAGCTGTATTTTGACCAGATAAAAAATTTTCCGCTGCTTACATTTGAGGAAGAGCTGGAACTGGCGAGGCGTATTCAACAAGGGGAAGAGGGGGTTAGGCAGAAGCTGATTGAGTCCAATCTGCGGCTGGTGGTTAAGATTGCCCGTTCTTACCTGAACCCGGATATAGCTCTGCTGGACCTTATTCAGGAGGGCAACCTTGGTCTTATCCATGCCGCGGAAAGATACGACCCGGCAAGGAACGTGCGGTTTTCAACCTACGCTTGCTGGTGGATCAAGCAAAACATAATCCTCTTCCTTACCAACAAGCGCCGGCTTATCAGGCTTCCTCAACGGAAGGAGGAGTTGTTTAGAAAAATCCAGAGGAGCTACCACAGCCTTTCCCAGCGGCTTACCAGGGAACCCAACCCGGAGGAAGTGGCCAGGGAAATTGGCGTCCCCATGAAAGACGTGAATTCTGTTTTGGGAATAGCCAACGGCATTGTGTCCCTGAACACGGGCCCGGAAGACGCGGAGACAGCGGAGGTTCTGAAATACCAGGAGGATTATACCTACAATCCCGAGCGGACCCTGATGAATAAAGTTTCCCGGGATTCCACCCTGGAGGTACTTAACAGGCTTAAGGAAAGGGAAAAAAAGGTGCTGATGTACCGTTACCAGATCAATGGGAGTAAAGGGCATACCCTTAAAAAGATAAGCGCCAAAATGGGCATTTCCGCGGAAACCGTACGTCAGATTGAGATAAGGGCGATCCACAAGATCCAGAACAGCCCGGAACTGCGTAACGTCCTGTGTTAAACTTCCACCCGCAGGTCAAAACCCGCGCGGGCGGTAACCCGGCCCCGGACCAGTGTTCCCGGCTTGAGTGACGGCCCGGGGCCGGTCCCGGGCGTTTCCGGGCCGCCGCTGGGCCGCCCGTCAAGGAGAGGGGCTTTTCGTCCTATAACCGCGGCGCCGTCCACCTCCGGCGCATGGCAGAAAAGGCGGCCCAGCCAGAGGCCGCCTGACGGCTGATCCGGCGCCCTGGGCGGCGATCCCTCCTGGTCGCCCATGGGGGCGGGCAATTCTTCCTCAATAAGCGCTTCCAGGGTCCGGCCCACAAAACGATCCATCCCTTCTTCCGTTATGGGAACCTGCCGTTCCTCCAGAAGGGCCTTACGGAGGGCGGCGGTTTTTTTGCTCACCCGGTTCTTTAGGGAATAGGCCGCGGTCCCCTCTTCCCGGGAATAGGCAAAGACCCCAAGCCAGTCAAAACGGGCCCGTTCCTGAAAGGCCAGAAGCTGGGCAAAATCCTCTTCTGTTTCGCCGGGAAAGCCCGCAAGAAGGGTGGAACGGATCACGGCGCCGGGCAGTTGGGCGCGGATAGTGTCCAGCAGACGGAGGTAGACGCCGCCGCCGCCACGCCGCCCCATGGTCTTGAGCAGGGGGGGAGACGCGTGCTGGAAGGGTATGTCAAAGTAGGGAAGAAAACGGCGATCTTCCCGGAGTATACCCAAAATATCCAGGGGAAAGTGATCGGGGTGGAGGTAAAGGAGCCGGACCCAAAAATCACCGGGCAAAGCGGCGATACCCCGCAGCAGGGCCGCCAGGCCTGACTGTCCGGCGGTTTCCACCGGGACTTCCCCGGAGGGCCCCGGCTTGTAGGAGGCCAGATCCTGGCCGATCAGGCACAGCTCCTTTATCCCCCGTTCCAGGAGAACGCGGCATTCCGCGAGGATGCCGGGAATGGTCCGGCAGCGGAGGGGCCCTCTGATAAGGGGGATAGCGCAAAAAGAACAGCGGTTATCACAGCCCTCGGAGATCTTTACGTAGGCCGATCCGGGAAACCCCAGCAACGGACGGCCGCCGGATATGTCCGGCCATGGATGGCCGGCGCTTGGGGGACCGCCTTTGGCGGGGGGCGGTCCCAGTTCCGCGGCTTTTACCGCGATTTGGTCCAGTTCCGCGCTGCCCAAAAGGCCATCCACCTCGGTCAGTTCCGCGCCCAACTCCGCGCCATAACGCTGGGCCAGGCAGCCGGTCAGGAGTATCTTTTTTTCCGGGTACCGGTTCCGCCAGGCCAGGACGGCGTTGATCGACTCCCGTTTAGCGGCTTCGATAAAGCCGCAGGAGTTGACAATGATCAAATCCGCATCTTCCGCGTCATCGGCGGCGATCCAGCCCGCCCGTTCAAGCCGGGCCATCATCATCTCGGCGTCTACCTGGTTTTTCGCGCAGCCAAAGGGATCAAGGAAATAGCGCACTATTCAAGCCGGTTCTGGGTCAGCCTGTAACGGTTATCATTATCCTGAAGCCAACGCAGATCAATAACCGCCACCTCCCCCGCGGTTCCAATATCAAGGACCACAGACTTGCCCGCCCCATTAAGGGTAATCACCACCGCGGAGGCGTTGGAAGCCCCAAGACGGATGGTGTTTTGAGCGGGGATGGTGAGCTTTTCCCCCCTGACGTAGTAGCGCTCCGTTCTTTCCCGGCGGTCCACTTCCCAGCGGAACATGCAGTAGTTCTGAAACTGAACGTCCAGGCTAAAGGGATAGGTATTGGTGGAGGTAAAGATCACCGTACTGGCGCTGGGAGTCTGGGAAGAAAGCGGCAGGTTAAGGGCCGTATCGGGGCTGGAAGAGGCGTTGGCGTCAAAGCGTATCAAGGCCCCGGAACCGGGAGATTTCTTGTCGTAGTCGGAAAGGGTTACCCGTACATCGGCGATTCCATCGCCGTTCAGGTCCAGGTCTGTGTTGCCAAAGAGGGTCAGCATCGCGTTGCCCCCGGGCGCGGTAAGGGTCAGGGGATCATCCATGTCGCGGAGTTCCACTTTAAACTGTTCGTTCCCCAGGGGAATAAGAATCGCGTCTCCCTGGTAAAAACGGCGTTCCAGGAAATCCCCCTCCAGGGTGTAGGTTGAAGGCGCGTGGATTTCGTCCCGCCGTTCCGGCTCCACGGGGGGCCGGATATAGAGGAAGTAAACAGCCGTGGCCGCGGCGGCCAAAACCGGCAGAACCACCGCCAGGATTATCGCGGTTTTGGGAAACGAGGGGGGGGATCGTAAAAGCTGATCCACCGGAACGGGCTGTTCCTGTATTTTAATAGCCTTGTACAGGGAAAGGAGTTCCTCCACATCAAGGCCCAGATACTCGCCATAGTTCCGCAAAAAACCTAAAAGGTAAGGTTCACCGGGGAATTTGGAAAAGTCCTCCCCCTCCAGCGCCTCCAGATACCGGCGGGCGATGTTTGTTTCCCTGCCCACATGATCGTAGTCGTAGCCTTTACTTTCCCGGGTCTTTTTTAGTTTATCTCCAAGGGATTCCACCTGTCTCTCCTGACCGCGGCTTTCTAGTCTGTTCCCCGTAAAAGGAAGTTATTGTACATATTGGAGGCCGGGGGCGATTCAAAGACAAAGAGCCGCTCAGGCACGCCCGTATTAAGGCTGATACCGGAAAAGTCAAACCGCACCGTCGCGTCGGTGATGGTCCTGCCGGTAACGCGCCGGATAAGCAAAGTATCCGGGGAAACGTCCAGGATGATCTCCGTAAAACCCTCGGAATTGGAACGGCGGGCCAGCTTGAGCTTTACCACCATTTCGCCGGAACCGGGCTCGATGGGCACCGGGGCGGGCCCTACCACAAAAGCGGGACTGTAGTTCCGCCGTAAAATGCTTAAACCCCGGGCGGAGGCGATGCCGGCCCCGGTGTTTCCGGGGTTCGCCACGGCCTGGTTTAAAATAGCCCGCTCCCCGGGCAGAAAAACCATCAGGCTTTCCCCGTTGTACAGGATCACCTGGTCCGGCGGGGAGGTAAATTCGATACGGATAAAATTGGGCATTACGGCGTAGACGGTACCAAGCATGACGCTGCCGCCGCTTTGTATCCTGACGCTTGCCACATAGGTCCTGATAGAGCTGTAGCGCTCTGAAACCTGCTCCAGATAACGTCCCGCGGTGAGTATTTCCTGTCCCCGCAAGACAAAAACATTACAAACAACAAAAAAAACTACCGCAAGAAGAGATTTCTTCATAATTTTATTATACCTCAAACACCGGCTAAAAGTCCATCCCCTGTCCCGGCCTGGCAATCCTATTTGATAATTGAGATGCCCCCCTCCAGGGCTTTATAGCGCCGGGAAAGGGCTTCCTCGTCTCCGGGGTTTTCCGCGTTCAGGTACAGGGAATAGCGGAAGTCCGGAGCGGCGTTGGCCGCCTGGAGAAGACCCGCGGCGGAACCGGTATTATCTTTGGCGGAAAGACGGCTTACGCCATCGTAGGGATACCTGGCCCCCACCACATCGTTCCAGTACTCCATGCTTTTAACCCCCAGCCTTTCGTCGGGCTTGATGTGGAGCTGAATTATAAAATAATCGTGCCCCTTCACGTCCCGCTGAACGATAAAAGACCGGAACCCATACTCAACCTTGTTACCCTTAAAATAATAGGCGGGACTCATAAACAGAGTGGATTGGGCATTCCACTCAAAGGAGGAAGCGCCGGTTTCAAACGAAAGCTGGGACATCACCATATTAATGGTCTTTTGTTCCTCATTCCACTTAAAGGAAAAGTCCCTCAGGGAAGCGGGGATCCACTTTTTCTGGGTAAGGAACTCGCCCCACTCTTTCATGTCCCCCCGGTACGCGGCGGTTATACGGTCGCAAGTGGCCTCCATGTCCCACTCATACACATGGCGCTGGGATGAATTTTTCCGGGTCATAAAAACTATGGGACCGTTGGGCATGGGAAGGATATAGGCCAGGACGATGGTATCTTCAAAGTTCAGGAGCCACCAGGTCTTGATCCAGGCCCTGCCCTGTTTATCATGGTATTCGGACACCTCCACGGGATCGCCAAAGGACAAAATCCGGTACTTTCCGGTGTTTCCCAGATTGCGTTCCGTGCTGGCCCCGGAAAGGATCATGTCCATGGTAGTCTTGGGATTGGTATTCAGCTTTTCCAGATCCGCCGATCGGGGGCGGCGGATCTTGATCAGGGCGAATTCCGACACATTAGCCTGGAGCAGCATCCCATCATCGGGCAGGGCGAAGGACTGGACCCGGAGGTCCGAAATTTTCCACTGATCGTCGTTTTTGTCCACAAAGGCGAATTCGGGGAAATCCGAGGTAACCGCCTGGCTTAGGATGTAACGGTTATTAGGCCCCTCCAGGTAAGCCGGGGCTTCGGCAAACAGCGCCTCCATGGCCCCCGGATAGTGATCCCCGTAGGCCCCGTAAATGGCATGGCGCAGATCTTTATATGGCGCGGGCAGGGCGGCGCGGGTTTCAAAAACCTTGGTCACCCGGTTGGCCAGCAGGAGGTGGCTGTAGGTAAACTTGCGCCGGTAATCGATCCTGTCCCGGGGGGCGGAAAGGATCTCCGCCGCGGGCAGGGAATAGAGGATATTATCCCGCAGGGCGATTACCAGGGCCACCGCCTTTCCATCGGGACTTACCAGGGGTCCCCCGGAATTACCGGGGTTGCCATCGGCGGAGGATTTAAGCAGGTTCCAGCGGCCGTCTTCTTCCTCGGGCACCGTCCCCAGAACCAGGCCGCTCCGCACCACAATGCCTTCCCCCAGGGCGTTGCCGATACTGTACACCTGGGAATTCACCCTAAAGGAAGGATTCAGGTCAAACCAGGAAGAAAAGGTCCTGCCCTGGACGGTAAAAATCAGAAAATCCTTTTCGTTGGAGGCCCTGGTTACCTGATCAACCTCGTATACATTCCCCCCCGAATCCCGAATATAGTATTCGGTGAAGACATTGCTTTCACCGCTTAAGTCGATAACATGAAAGGCGGTAACCGCTTCCCTGGCGGAAATGGCAAAGGCCGTTCCAATGGAGTAGTACTGGTCGCTGCGAATCGCGTAGGGAACGACCGACCAGTCCAGTTCCTTGTCATAAACAATATTTTTTTCTTCGGGCTTCTTGATCACCACCTCAAAAACCGCGTCCTTAACCAGGGTTTGCAGCTTACGGTTAAGCCTGCTCTTCCCCTCTCCCGCGGCGCCGGCGGCGGGGGGTTGAAATACACCTATGGCAAAAAAAGCGATCAGGAGGGGCGCGAGAACCGAATAGTTCTTTGTCATATACTATATAGTATCCCCATTTAGCCGGGAAATGTCAATCGCCCGGCCCGGCGGCGCGGGAGAGGGGGATCAGTCGATCCCCGCGGCTTTACGGAAGCGTTTTACCGTGGCGGCGGCGATGGGACGGGCTTTTTCCGCCCCGGCGGCGAGGATCCGGTCCAGGGCGGCGGGGTCGGCGATAATGGCCTGAAAGCGCTCCCGCGGGGGGGCCAGTTCCCGGTTCACCACCCGGAAAAGTTCTTCCTTGGCCTCGCCCCAGCCCATTCCCCCGGACCGGTAACGGGCGGCCAGGGCGGCCTGTTCCTCCGGCGAGGCGAACAGCTTATACAACAGAAAGATCTGGCTCGTGTCCGGGTCCTTGGGCTCATCTACCCCCTGGGAATTGGTGACAATCCGCATAAGGAGCCTGCGAAGCTCCCGTTCCGGGGCAAAGAGGGGTATGACGTTGCCATAGCTTTTACTCATCTTCCGGCCGTCCAGACCGGGCACCACCGCCGCGTTTTCCCGGACCGCCGCCTGGGGTATTTTGAGTACCGGCTGGCGGTAGTTGGCGTTTACCGACCGGGCTATATCCTGGGCCATCTCTATATGCTGGACCTGATCCTTCCCCACGGGAACCATATCGGAATCGAAGAGGATAATGTCCGCCGCCATAAGCACCGGGTAGGTAAAGAGACCCATGTTTACCCCCGCGTCGGGATCTTCCCCCCTGGCGGCGTTTTCCTGGACCGCCGCCTTGTAGGCGTGGGCCCGGTTCATCAAGCCCTTGCTGGTAAAGGCCATGAGCATGGCGGTAAGCTCAAAGACCTCGGGGATGGAGGACTGGCGGTAAAAGATCACCCTTTCCGGGTCCAGCCCCGATGCAAGCCAGCCCGCGGCCACCTCCCGGATGCGGGCGTTCAGTTCCGCCGGATCCTTCATGGTGTTCAGGGCGTGATAGTCGGCGATAAAGTACCGGGCGTCGTATTCGGCGGCCAGGGCCAGGGCGGGCTTGATGGCCCCAAAATAGTTGCCAATGTGGAGACTGCCCGTGGGCTTAATGCCGGTAAGAGAGACTTTCTTCATAATTAAGGGTACTATAGCGCGGCCTTTGCAATTTTCCTAGTCCGCGGTTATAGTAAACGATATGGCGTGGAAAACCGACCTGTATTCTATCTTGTATTCATACGCCAAGAAGATTAAATCCCCCCGCGTTGACGTGAATGAATTTACGGGGTTTTTGGAACGCTACGCCAGCCAGGAACGCGGGGAAAGGCCCGAATGGAACAAATGGCTGGATAACACCGCCGCCAAGATCTGGCGGGAGGCGGAAAAGCTGGAGGAAACGGGCGCTATCCTTGTTCTAGACCGGGACAAGGCTCCCCGCTTCCTGATCCAGGATTACTATGTTCAGCTTATCCAGGAATTCTACGACAGTCCCAACTATGACGTGAATTTTCCTTTCCCCAACGAGGAAGCCCTGGGGCTCAAGATTCCCGACGACCTGCTTATATGCGTGGGGACCAAGGAACTGCCGGAACTGCTTAGATCCGGGGAACTGGACCGGCCGATGGTGAAGATCCTCTTTCCCTCGGGCTATGGCGAGGCGGTGGTACTCGCCTCCTGGCTTCCCCTCAAAGTGCTGGAAATCTGTTTTTTCAAAATCAGGATCCATCTTCTCCGGCAGGGCAACAAGGATTACCTGCGGCAAAAACTGCTGTCCCAGTTTACGGGCAGGGAAGAACTCCTTAGGGATATGCTGAACCAGCTTGTAAGCCGGCCCCTGGACTGCGTTAACGACCTGATAGACGGCAGGGAAATTTCCTTTTATTTTTGGGCCTTTTTCGGCGGCCTGATCAAAATAGAACACGACCGGCCCGATCTTCTGCAGGAAGAAATAAGCACCCTCCAGGCGGTACACCTGCTTGAGATGTTCAACGTTTATTTTAAAACCAGGGCGGCAAAGAAAAAAGAAGTGGATTTCGCCTTTAAAAACCTGGAATTGGAATTGGATAACCCCCCCTATTACTTTTCCCGCGCCGCCATAGAAGAGTTTACCGATTCCAAGGGCGTTTCCCTGCTGGGTCAGTACAGCGAGGAACAGCTGGACGAATACCTGCGAAAGCGCACCGGCAGCGCGGAACCGGACCGGCTGCCGGATATGCTTTATTTTCGCGCCCAAAACAAAAGCTGGCTGATAAAGAAAAACAAAATGCTGCCCCTGACCGTCCGGCTGTTGGGGGAAGAACGGGCCTCGGTTATTGATTTTTTGTCAGCCCGGTGGCGGGAAATTATCGTGAACTGGCGAAGCGAACCGGCCATGGAAAACGATAAGGAACTGGAAAAGGTGATCTGGAGCTATATCCGGGAATCGTCCCCTATCCTGGCCGCCCTGCTTGGGGACCACCGGCTTTACCTGATCTACGACGAGATACGGCGGTTCGAAAAAACCCTCCCCGACTCGTCCCGGCTTTTTGTGGGAACGGAACTACAGGCCCTGCGCTCCCTCTTTTTTATCAAGCGAAAAGAACTGGTCAGTGAAGTAAGGCTCCGGCTCCCCTTCTGGTACTCCACCCCCTTCCTCTCCAGGATTATCGCCTTTTTTGTGAACCTGGGGAAACCCCCGGTTTCTTCCGGCGCCGAAAAAAGCCCGGTCCGCCCCGCCAAGACGGAGGACCTTAAAATCAAGCTGAAGAACAGCGCCTGGGAGGCGAAGGCCCGCCTGATCCCTGAAGGCTCCTCCCCGGAGGACTACCTGGGCCGGCTTGCCGCCCGCTGGAGCCGCCTAATCACCAAACAGCCCCAGGACAGTCTGGTGAAAGATGTGAATACCCTGGTGAGGAGTAAGCTGAACTACATGCTCCACTTCCAAAAGATCACCAACGTTAAAGAGAACACCCTGGACATGATGTCCGAATCGATTGTTAAGACCTCGCCGGAACTCCACAAGATCCACGATCAGGCCGCGTTGCTGCTTTACATTAAGCTTTATATTATACAGATCCTTGGGGAGCGCTGAGGGACGCGGCCTTTTCCAGCGCGGTAAAACGCCAGAGCCGGTTTCTGTCCGTTTCCGAAGCGTAGTCGATGCCAACGCGCCTTCCGGCGCGGCAGACCGGCTGGAAACCATCGTCCTCGATCCACAGCCGCCCCGATTCGGCCAGGTTTTCCCCATTCAGGGCCTTGCTTATCCCCAGGGCCCTGGTAAGTTTTCCGGGGCCGTCAAAGCCCTCCACCCCCCGGATCAGCGCCGCCTCGGGAAAGCCCTCTTGGCCGGTAACCACGTTGAGCATCCAATGGACACCGTAACACAGGTAAACGTAGGCGTAACCTCCGCTTTGGTACATCACCGCCGTCCGGCGGGTCTTTCCCCTGCGGGCGTGGCAGGCGGTGTCGGCCTCGCCATAGTAAGCCTCGGTTTCGGTGATCCGCAGCCTGATGACCCGCCGGCCCCGTTTCCGGCAGAGGAATTTTCCCAGCAGCGCGGGAGCCAGGACCGGGGCGGGCTGGGCGTAATCATCGGGGCCCAGGCGGCGCTGGGCCGGCGGGGGAACCATAGAAAAGGCCTAGTCCGCCCCTTTGCCGGCGGCGGTTTTAAAACCAAGCCCTCCGCCCTTGTCCCCGCCGGCGGCCCTGTCCGCCGTTACCGTATCCCCCTCTTTGATCTGTCCGGCGATGACAGCTTTGGCCAGGGGGTTTTCCAATTCCCCTTGAATTGTCCGTTTGAGGGGACGCGCGCCAAACTGGGGGTCGTAGCCCCGTTCCGCCAGCCATGTCTTGGCGGCGGAACTAAGGGTAAGGGTGATTTTCCGCTCCGCCAGGCGGTCCGCCAGCCGCGCGAACTGGATGTCCACGATTTTGCCGATCTCCTTCCTGCCCAGGCGGTTGAAGATCACCGTCTCGTCGATCCGGTTAAGGAATTCGGGGCGGAAGCTTTGTTTAAGGAGTTCTCCCAGCGCCTTCTTAACATTCTCATGGTTTTGTAATTCATCCTCGTCTTGCATCCCCAGGATCAGGTCCGATCCCAGATTACTGGTCATAATGATGATCACGTTCTTAAAGTCCACCACCCTGCCCTGGCCGTCCGTCAGGCGGCCGTCATCAAGGATCTGGAGGAACACGTTGAATACCTCCGGGTGGGCCTTTTCTATTTCATCAAAGAGAATCACGCTGTAGGGCCGGCGGCGCACCGCCTCGGTAAGCTGCCCCCCCCGCTCGTAGCCCACATAACCCGGGGGCGCCCCGATAAGCCGGCTTACGGAGTATTTTTCCCCGTACTCGCTCATGTCGATCCGGGTGAGGGCTTTTTCGTCATTAAAGAGAAAGTCCGCCAGGGTTTTGGCCAGCTCGGTCTTGCCCACACCGGTGGGACCCAGGAAGAGGAAACTTCCCAGAGGCCTGGCGGCGTCGGAAAGTCCCGCCTTGTTCCGCCGGATCGCGTCCGCCACGGCGGCTACCGCGGCGGCCTGGCCCACCACTCGCTGTTCCAGAACCTTTTCCAAATCCAGGTACTTTTGCAGTTCCCCGCTGAGCATCTTTGACACGGGAATCCCCGTCCAGGCGCTGACCACCCGGGCGATGTCTTCCTCGCTCACCTCCTCCCGAAGGAGGGCGGGTACGGAACCGCCCGCGCCGCCGGCCTCACCGCCCTCACCGGCGCGCTTCTTTTCCATCTGGTCCGTCAAGGCTTTGAGCTTTTTCTGGGCCTCGGGGATCCGGCCATGCTTGATCTCCGCGGCCTTGGAAAGGTTCCCTTCCCGTTCCCAGCGGGTTTCCTCTATCTTTAGCTCCTCAATCCGCTGCTTTATGGCCCGGATTTGTTCAATGTCCTTCTTTTCCCCTTCCCAGCGGGCGTTCATGGCGTCCCGCTCCGCGGAGGTATCGGCGATTTCTTTTTCCAGTTTATTCAGCCGGTCTTTAGAGGCGCTGTCATCCTCCCTGGCCAGGGCTTGTTTTTCTATGGAAAGCTGGAGCAGCTTTCGTTCCAGCTTGTCCAGTTCCGTGGGCCGGCTGTCCAGTTCCATTTTAAGGCGGCTCGCCGCCTCGTCCACCAGGTCAATAGCCTTGTCCGGCAGGAAACGGCTGGTGATATACCGGTCCGACAGGGACGCCGCCGCCACCAGGGCCTCGTCCTTAATCCGTACCCCGTGGTGAACTTCGTAACGTTCCTGGAGGCCCCGGAGGATGGCGATGGTGTCCTCCACATTGGGCTCCGCGGTGTACACCTGCTGGAAACGCCGTTCCAGGGCGGCGTCCTTTTCAATATGGGCCCGGTACTCGTCCAGGGTGGTGGCCCCAATACAGCGCAGTTCCCCCCGGGCCAGAGCGGGCTTCAGGAGGTTGCTGGCGTCGGTGGCCCCCTCCGCGGCCCCGGCCCCCACCAGGGTATGAAGCTCGTCTATAAAGAGGATGATCGTTCCCCCCGCGGCCTGAACTTCGTGGATTACCGCCTTCAGGCGCTCCTCGAATTCCCCCCGGAATTTGGCTCCCGCCACCAGGGCCCCCAGATCCAGGGCCAGGAGCTTTTTATTTTTCAGCCCCTCCGGCACATCCCCCGCCACAATCCGCCGGGCCAGACCCTCGGCGATGGCGGTCTTTCCCACCCCCGGCTCCCCGATAAGGACGGGGTTGTTCTTGGTTCTGCGGGAAAGGACCTGCATAACCCGGCGGATCTCCTCATCCCGGCCAATCACCGGGTCCAGTTTTTCCTGCCGGGCCAGGGCGGTCAGGTCCCGGCAGTACCTGTCCAGGACCTGGTATTTTTCCTCCGGGTTTTGGTCCGTCACCCGCTGGCTGCCCCGGACCGCCTTTAGGGCTTCCAGGATGGCCAGCTTGTTCACCCCGGACCGTTTTAGCACATTACCGGTCTTTCCCTCCGAGGCGGCAATGGCGATAAGGATGTGTTCCGTGGAGACAAACTGATCCTTAAGGGCGGCGGCCTCCGCCTCGGCTTTGGCCAGGACTTTAGCCGCGGCGGCGGAAAAGTAGAGCTTCGCCGCCTCGCCGTAAATCTTGGGCAGTTCCGTTACCAGAAGGTCCGTTTCCTGCAAAAGCTGAGGGGGGGCGGCGCCAATCCGCTCCACAATGGGCCGGACTATACCGTCCTCCTGTTCCAGCAGAGCCTTAAGCAGATGCTCCGTTTCCACCTGGGAATGATCGCTTTTTTGGGCGATTTTTACCGCCCCATCCAAAGCCTCCTGGGCTTTTATGGTGTATTTTTCGTAATCCACGATCCGCCTCTTTATTAAACAGATTTTGTTAAACCAACATTTTCATTCCGCCGCCAAGTTACCCCCCGCCTTTGGGGGCGCCCTTTCAGGCCACGTAGGTTTCCAGCAGTTTCCGGGAAGCGGAGTGCTGAAGCCGCTTGATGGCCTTTTTTTCAATCTGCCTGATCCGCTCCTTGGTTAGGTTAAACCGGTCCCCGATTTCCTTAAGGGAAAGGGGAACCTTGTCTCCCAGGCCATAACGGAAGCGGATTACGTCGGCCTCCTTTTCCTCCAGCCGGTCCAGGACCAGCTCAATGTCCTCCCGGAGGGCGGCGTCTATGGCCTGGGCTTCCGGCGGACGGTAGCGGGAGGCCTCGATAAAGTCCCCCAGGGTGGAAGAGTCCTTCTCGTCGTAGAGAGGATTTTCCAGCGAGACCATGTCCCGGGAGATGCTGATTAGATCCTCCACATGGCCGGGGTCCATGTCAAGCATCTTCGCCACTTCCTTCATTTCGGAGTTTTCTTCCTGGATATACTTCCGGGCTTTTTCAATCTGAACCAGCTCGTTTACCCTGTTCAAGGGAAGCCGGATCATTCGGGACTTTTCGTAGATTGCCTTGAGGATGGCCTGCCTAATCCACCAGACAGCGTAGGAGATAAAGTGGTAACCCTTATCCACATCATAGCGTTTAATGGCGTTAAAAAGCCCTAGATTTCCCTCGCTGATAAGGTCTTCCAGGGGAATACCCTGGCCCTGGTATTTTTTTGCCACATTTACTACAAACCGAAGGTTGGCGCTGATAAGCCTGTTCTGGGCTTCCAGGCTGCCCTTTACCGCCTCCCTGGCGCAGAGGTCTTCCTCTTTTCTGGTCAAAAGGGGAATCCGGTTGATTTCTTTTAGATACACGGCCAGGGTGTTTTCGTTGTTGACTTCGGTACTTTTCCTTTTTGTCGCGGTCATTATTACCTCCGTTTCTTCTAATTGTTTACAAATATAGTAGCAATTTCCGTGCCAACCGTGGAAGAACACCATAAATCTTTACAATACAAGGAATTAGCTTATTTCTTGCCTGTCCATCGCCCTCTGTTGCCCCACAAAAAAGTTCAACCCTGGGGAAAATTGACACAACCACGAAAAAAACGTTTATAGGTGGGACATTTTGATACAAAACAATGCCCCGCCGTCCAAGGCGGGGCATTTTGTCCGAAAAACCCGGCGAGATCCGGGGCCGCTATTCAATAACGGCTACCACATCCTGGATCTTAAGGATCAGGTGTTCTACCCCGTCGATCTTGATCTGGGTTCCGGCATACTTGTCGTACATGACCTTGTCACCGGGTTTAACGGTGATCTTTTCCTTTTCCGTACCCGGTCCCACTTCCACAACGGTTCCCTGCTGGGTTTTTTCCTGGGCGGTATCGGGGATGATAATCCCCCCCGCGGTTTTTGCCTCGTTCTTTTCCAGCTTGACAATAACCCGGTCTGCCAAGGGCTTAACCTTCATATTTCCCTCCTGATGATTATAAATAAGTATGGATGGAATTTAATATAAAAAAACAAAGCCTAAAGGTCAAGACCTTTACGCGAGTTTATGAAAAAACTTTTTGACCCCCCGGGGCGTTCAGGCGGCGGAGTTCCAGCCGGGCTTGAAGATTTTCCGGGTCCAGGTCCAGGGCGTATTCCAGAACCCGGCGGCTGTCCGGCTCCCGGCCCATGGCGCGGAAACACCGGGCTATGCGAAGTTGAATCCGGGCGGCGTCCCGCCTTTCCGGGGAAACCCCCGCGGCGGGAATTCCCGGGGCGGCGGAAACGGCGGATACCGGAGGCGGGCCGGCGGCCGGCGGGGCGGCGCCTTCAGGAACAGCTTCTGGAACCGGGTCGTTTACGGCGGAAACAGCGGGGGGCGGGACCTGGGCAAACAACCGGTCCCCCGCGGCGAGGATTCCCGCGGCGATTTCATAGTACCGCAGGGCTTCCTGGGGATTACGCCGCAGGTCCAGCAGCAGCCCCAAATTGGCGCTGATCTGCCACAGGGGCTGATCCCGGCGATCCCCGGCGGCGGCCCCCGGGCTGTTTTGGCCGCCCGGGGCCTCCGGTTCCGCACCGCCCGAAGAAGCCGCCTTCTCCCTGGGAAGGCGGACTACGCCCCGCAGGGTCTTTTCCGCCTCGTCAAGGCGGCTCTCCCGCACCAGAGCAAAGGCCCGGTGCAGGGCCGCCCAGGAGCCCTCCACCTGGTTTATGCCGGCGTTTCGCAGGGCCAGGGCGGTTTCCTCATAACGCCGCTGAAAGTCGAAGTACCAGGCGGCCCACTCAAAAAGCCGGCCGTCGCCGGGGTGACGGTTAAGGAGCAGCCAGGTCTCCGCCACCGTACGGTCGATGGTCCAGTCCTCGCTTCGCCTCCGCAGGGTCTCCAGGTCAAAAAGCCCCTCGGTTTGCCCAGCCTGTTCCAGGATCGTCAAAGCCCGGGCCAGGGGAAGAAGCCGGGAATAGCGGAGGATTCCAAAAATCCGCCCCGGCTGATATTCGGCGTTGGCGGCGAAAAGCAATTCCAGCCAGCCCCGTTCTTCCCCGGCGCTGGAAGCGGTGGAGGCCATATTGTAAAGCACCCTGGCCCTGACAGAGGCGGAATCGGGATTACCCCCGGTTTCGCCGCCGGGGGGGATACTCTTTTGAAGGGCACCCGAATTCTGGCCGGCGGCGCTTTTTTCCGCCGCCGCTACCCTCCACAGACCACGGGCGCTGTCCGTAAAGCCCGCCAGCCACAAGGCATCGCCCTGGCGGCCCAAGGAACGGGCATCACTGAAAAGGGAAAACAACTCCGCCGCCCGGAGAAAATTCCCGTGGTCGTAGAAGAATTCCCCGCCAAAGCGATACGTTGACTCCAGCAGGGCCGCGGGGGCGCCGGAGAATTCCCTGGTCCCCAGGAGATCATTCACCATAGCCGCCGCCTCCTGGGTTTCCCCTTCCAGCAGGGTCCTGATACAAGCGTTGACCAGGTATTTTTCCCGCTCCTCCCCCTGGGTGAGGGAACAAAGCAGGGTAAAGAGTTCCCGGGGCAGAAACCGGGCCAAAGCGGGATCCGCCATGGCCCTGGAGTAAACCGCGAAAGCCAGGGCCAAGTCCTGAAGGGAACCCTGATTCATCAGGGCCGTCAAATCCCGAATATCTTCGGCCTCCTCTTCGGAAGGGGATTTTCCCGCGGCGCTGAGGATCAGCGCCTCCGCCGCGAGGGCGGCGATCGGCCCTGAATAGGGGTACTGCTCCCGGACCCGTTCCACCCCCCGGATATAGGCGTCCATATAGGCTCCGGCCTCCCCCGGGTCCGCGCCGCGGAGGGCGATCCGGCGGCGCTTGAGCACGGAGAGAAAATTTTCCATGTCCAGGGCGCTCTTTTCCAGCGAATCCAGCAGGCCGTTTCGCCGCCGGGGGGAAAGGTCCGGGTTTTCCCGGATTTCCCCGTCGTACGCTTCCAGGGCCTGGGCAAAGGCGCTTTTTTCTCCGCCCAGGGAGGCGAAAAGAGGAATTCCCCCCGCGACGGAGAGGAAATACAGCGCCCCCGCGAAAAGCAGGGCAAGCACAAGACCAAAGAGGCACACCCCCCTAAGGAGGGCCAGGGATTTATCGCTCACGATCCGCTCCGTCCTGAATGGTTTTCCGTATCCCGTCCAATACACCGTTGATGAAACGGTAGGAATCGTCCGCGCCGTATTCCCGGGAAATACCCACCGCCTCATCGATTACCACCGAGGGGGGGACGCCGTTTTGAAACATCAGCTCGTAGACGCTTAAGCGCAGCAGGGCCAGGTCCACCAGCTTAAGCCGGGAAAAGTCCCAATGGGCCAGGTGTCCGCTGATCATGGCGTCCACGGCCTTTATATTTTCCACCGTTCCGGTGATAAGCAGCCGGGAAAAATCCCCGGCGTTTCCCAGGACTTTTCGTTCATCCTCTTCCAGCCAGGAAAAATCAAGAAGCCTTTCCAGCCGGTCCTTTTTAAGGGCCTCTTCCGCCATTTCCCAGGCATAGAGGGCCTGAAAGGCCAGGATCCGTCCCCTTCTGCGCGACATTAGTAGTTGATAAGCGCCGCCTCAATTTTTACGCCGTCTTTACCCGCCTCTTTTCGCAGGGCGGCGATTATGTCTTCCTGCGCCTTGGGAAGGAGTTCCATCCGCTTTTGTTGGGCCAGACCGCCCTGGATATACATGCGGACCGTGACGGTTTTCCCGTCGGGAGACTGCACCCCCGTGGAGTCGTTGAGGCCCAGGGTCCGGCTGGGGTATTTGTCGGTAATTTTTAGGATGAGAAATCTTTTTTCCGGCGGCAGATCCAGCACTTCCGATACCTTGCCCTGTTCCAGGGTAAAAACAACCTTGAGGAACTCCTCGGGATAGCCCGGATAATTCCGGGGCAGGCTTCCCCTTCCCGCCGCGATGCTGGCGTTTTCCTGGGCTCCCCCGTACTGGAGTATCTTCGCGTCAAAGGTGTTCACGTTGCCCTTAATCTCGCCGGCAAGCTGATTCGCCCTGCCCCGGGCGGCCTGTTTTTCCGCGTCGGTCTTATAGCCAAAAACCAGGGCGCTGTACCCCACGATTTCGGGAACAGCGAATTCCGCCTTGTTGTTGTTGTAAAAATCGGTAATTTCCTTGTCGGAAACCTGGGGGTTTTTAAGGCCCGGGACTTTAAGAAGGAGATACCCCTCCATAAGCATCTGGTCTTTAATCGCCGCCCGGGCGGCGGCCATGCTGTCCATGCCCAGGGCCTTGGCCAATTCGGCGTCGGTGGGCTGCCTGCCATTCTGCTGCTGGGCAAGCTGGCTCTTTAAGAGGTTTATCTGCTCGTTGACCTTGTTGTCCGTGATATTATTGGGGGGTTTTAGATCCCGTTCGGCGGCCTGGAGAACCAGTTTATTGTTTACCATCCCCTCAAGCACTTCCCGCCGCTCTTCGGGGGTTAACGTCCGGCCCGCCAGCTTTTCCATTTTTTCCACTTCCGCCTTAAGCTGCCCCAACGTGATGGCCTCGGTTTTGGTAAGCCGTACCGTAGCCACGGTTTGTATGTTGGACTGGGCGAAAACCGCGCCCGCGAACAGGGGAAAAACGCGTAAAAACAAGATCATCCGCTTCATAACTACCCTTTTACGGCCCTTAACGCCGTTGTCATAAAAATATACCACATTCCAAAAGAAACAAACAAGGGCAAAAGTAACACGCCGCCCAACGGACGGGGCCGTTTATTCCAGTACCGCCCGGATCCGGCGGACACCGGCGGAAGAGGACTGTTCCTTTTGTATCCTAAACCGGCCTATGACGCCGGTCCGTTCCACATGGGGGCCGCCGCAGACCTCCCGGGAAAAGAAATTCGCCGGATCCCCCACGGTGTAAACCTTCACCTGGGACTCGTACTTTTCCCCAAAGAGAGCGGTAGCCCCGGAGGCGGAGGCCTCTTCCAGGCTCATCACCGTCATACTTACCGGCAGGTCCCGTTGTATCTGCTCATTCACGATCTCTTCCACCCGCTTAAGTTCCTCCACCGACATGGGTTCGCCGTGGGAAAAGTCAAAACGCATCCGCTCGGCGGTGATGTTGGACCCCTTTTGGGCCACATGGTCTCCCAGGACCATCCGCAGAGCCCTGTGGAGAAGGTGGGTGGCCGTGTGATATTTGACGGCCATTTCCCCCTGGTCCGCGAGACCCCCCTTAAAGGTCTGGCCGCCCTGGGTCCGGGACAGTTCCTGGTGTTTTTTAAAGGCCTCGTCAAATTCCAGCCGGTTTACGGTCATACCCTTTTCGGCGGCCAGTTCCCCGGTCAGCTCAATGGGAAAACCATAGGTGTCGTAGAGCTTAAAGGCCAGCCGGCCGGAAAGGGTCTTCCGGGGATCTTTGAGCAGGCCGGGGAGGAGCTTTTCAAATTCCCGTTCCCCCTTCTGAAGGGTTTCGGAGAATTTGTCCCCCTCCTTGTTGAGTTCTTCCATTATAAAGTCCCGGTTGGCCTTAAGTTCCGGGTAGGCGTGGGCGAATTTATCCACCACCGCCTGGGCTGTGGCGCTAAGCCAGGGACCCTCCAGGCCCAGTTTGCGGCCATGCCGTACCGAACGCCGGATCAGGCGGCGAAGCACATAGCCCGCCCCCACATTGGAGGGAGTTACCGCCCGGGGGTCCCCCAGGATGAACGCCGCCGACCGGATGTGATCGCAGATAATGCGGATGGACTGGTCTTTATCATCCCCCTCCGCGCCGCCGGTCCCGTAAACATACCCCGCGGGGACCATGGACGAGGTTACCGCGGCGATGATCGGGGCGAATATCTCCGTATCGTAGACCGACTTTTTGCCGTTGAGGATTGTTACCGTCCGTTCTATGCCCATGCCGGTATCCACGCACTTGCGGGCCAGGGGTTCGTAGGTTCCCGCCTCGGTTTTGTTGTACTGCATGAACACATCGTTCCAGATTTCCAGCCATTTGCCGCAGGAACACCCCGGCCCGCAATCCGGCCCGCAGGGTTCCCTGCCAATGTCGTAAAACATCTCCGAGTCGGGGCCGCAGGGGCCGGTGTTTCCCGCGGGCCCCCACCAGTTGTCCTCCTTGGGCCGGTAACTGATACGGCTTTCAGGAATTCCCAGGGACCGCCAAACGGCGGCGGATTCATCGTCCCGGGGGGCGTTTTCGTCCCCGGCAAAGACCGTAACCCCCAGCTTTTCCGGGGGTATTCCCAGCCACCGGGGAGAGGTAAGGAATTCCCAGCTCATCGTAATGGCTCCTTCTTTGAAGTAATCCCCCAGGGACCAGTTCCCCAGCATTTCAAAAAAGGTAAGGTGGCTTGGATCCCCCACGCTGTCTATGTCCCCGGTGCGGATGCACTTCTGGTAGTCCACCAGCCTGGTTCCCGCCGGATGGGGCTCCCCCAAAAGGTAGGGCACCAGGGGATGCATGCCCGCGGCGGTAAAAAGCACCGTGGGATCATTTTCCGGGATCAGGGACTTGCCCTCTATCTGGGCGTGATCCCGGCGGGTAAAAAATTCTATATACTTGGAACGAAGCTCATCTGAATTCACGGATACCTCCGATCCGCGGAACGGCGGGTAGTAAACCCGCCCGCGAATATCTTAAGGATAACAGCGGGTCCGCCCGGAAACCGCGCCGGCGGAATTTCCGCGCGACCTCCACAGCCCCCATATCTGAGTATATGATACTGGAAAAGGAGATGGGGGACAAGTAAACGGCGGCTATCTTGGCGCCGCGTCCTGTTCCAGCCGGTCGTAATCCGCCCGGGACATAACCCGGATCCCGTAAACCTGCCGGGCCGCGCCTTCCAGATATTCAACGGTGATCCGGGGCTTGTAGTGCAGCGCCGCCAGGGCGTCGGTGTAGTCCCACAGGGGATAGACGGTAAAAGGCTTTTTCCGTTCCCTGCCATAGTGGCAGACCGTGGGGATAACCGCGGCGGTTTCGATAGTGGTCTGGGGCGGCGCCGGCCCCGCGCCGGGGGACTTTCTTACCCGGATGTACGCCAACGCGCCGGTCATGGTGTCCGGGGTCCAGTCCGACTGGGTATGGGAGAGGAGATCTCCCAGGGAATAGTAACAGACCATCTTTTTCCCATCGGGCCGCGGGAAGATCTCCACCGGCTGAGTAACATGGGGATGGTGGCCGATGACAAGATCCACCCCGTGTTCCGCGAGGAAGGCGGCCAGTTCCTTTTGATCCGGATTTGGATCGTGGCGGAATTCATTGCCCCAGTGCATAGACACCGCGAGGAGATCGCAGTAGGGGCGGAGGGCGTCGATCTCCCGGCCCATCACTTCCCTGTCGATGATCCCCACCAGCCAGGGTTTGTCCTTGGGCAGCGTGAAACCGTTAAGGCCGTAGGTATACGAAAGAAAGCCAACCCTAATCCCGTTTTTTTCGACGATCCGCCGGCTGGTTTTACGCTGTTCTTCGCTTCGGAAGACGCCCAGGCAGAGCGCCTCCCCGCGGGCGTCCCAAAAATCCATGGTTCCAAAAACGGCCCCCTCACCCTTGTCCATCGCGTGATTGGAGGCGTGGTTTACCACATTAAAGCCGGCGTTGATCAGCCCCAGCCCCGCGTCCTGGGGGGTATTGAACATTGGATAGCCCGAATAGCCAAAGCGCCCGCCCCCCAAAACCGTTTCCTGGTTGACAAAGGCAATGTCCGCCTTTTTTATGATGGGTTTGATATGCTCGTAGCAGGAGTCAAAATTAAAGCCGTCGATGGAAACCGGCGCGGGGGGCCCTCCTTCGCCCGGCGCGGGGGCGGCGGAAGCCTGAGGTATCCGGGCGTTATTGTAGATAATATCGTGGATCAGGTTGTCCCCCGCGGCGATGATCGTGATGTACCCTGGGGGGGGAGGCTTGGTCCGGGCGGCGTTTTCCCCGCCGGTTCCGCCCTTAAGCGCCGCGTCCCCGCCGGGGGCAGCCCCCAGGATCGCCATTGCCGGGACCCGCGATTCTTCCGGGACGCAGCCGGCGAAGATCAGCGCGGCGGCAAAGAGCGGCCCCGCGGCGAGACGGAGGGCCGGCGCGGAAAGGCGGCGGAACGGGGGCCGGCGCTTGAACATGGGACATTGTACCATTTATCCCAATCCCTGGATATTGGACACCGCGGGAATACCCCGCAGGTGTTTAAGGACCCGGCGTACATCCTCCCGGTTTTCCAGCCGCATGGTAAAGTAACCCGTCAAGCGGTTGGGTTCCGTTTCGTCCAGCCGCCCCTCCACCAGATGGCCCTGAAATTTCCGTACCACCCCCTCGATCTCGGAAAAGAGGTTTTCCCGGAACCGGGCCGTGATCTTAAAGCGTTTAAGGAACATACCGGTGTTTTCCCACTGGGCGTCGATCCGCCGCTCATTAAAATCGGGGATGTGGCCCAGATTGGAACAGTCCCGCCGGTGGATGATGATCCCCCTGCCCCGGGAAACGTAACCCGTGATGGAATCCCCCAGCGCGGGGTTGCAGCATTTGGCAAAGCGGAACATCATGTTCTTCTCGTCCTCTACTTTCACTTTAAAGATCCCCCGCCGCTGTACCACCCGCTGTTTTTCCGTTTCCCCCCGGCTGCCCTGATCCGGGGCTTTTTCCTCCGCTTTGGCCCCGGGTTTCGCGGGAATTTTCCCCTCCTCCTCCTTCTTTTTGGGCTGATTTTTGCCCTCGCCGTTCCGCTGAAGCCAGGCGCGGATCTTGTTCCGGGCCCTGGCGGTTTTAACCGACCGCAGCCAGTTTTCACTGGGCCGGGCGTTGGCGGCGGTAACGATCTCCACCACCTGGGTGCTTTTGAGCGGGGAGGAAAGGGGAATCACCGCCCCATCGGCTTTGGCCAGGAGGCAGCGTTCCCCAATGGAGGTGTGGATGGCAAAGGCAAAATCCAGGGGGGTGGCTCCCGCGGGAAGTTCCACCACCTTGCCCTGGGGGGTAAAAACATAGACCCGATTCCCAAGAAGTTCCCGCTTGATGCCTTCCAGGGTCAGGCCGGCAAAGTTCTCCTCCTCCCCGGGGGCGGCGTGTTTTTTATACCCCTCCCCCCGTTTATAGAGCCAGTGACCGGCCACGCCGTACTCCGCGGTCCGGTGCATCTCCCGGGTGCGAATCTGGATCTCCAGGGTCCTGCCCTCCTCCCCGCCCGCCGCCGTCTCCCCGTTTATCCCCGGGGAGACAAGGACGGTGGTGTGAAGGCTCCGGTAGCCGTTGGGTTTGGGCATGGCGATATAATCCTTAAAGCGGCCGTCCAGGGGCTTCCAGAGCCGGTGAACTAGCCCCAGGAGGGCGTAGCACTGATCGACGGCATCGCAGAGAATTCGGAGGCCGAAGAGGTCGTACATTTCCCCCGCCGCCTTGTTCCGTTTTCGCATCTTTTGATATATGGAATAAAAATGCTTGGCCCGGCTTTGAACCTCCACGTTAAACCCCGCGGCCTTCGCCTCCCCGGCGATCCGTTCCCGGACCAGGTCCAAAAAATCGCTCCGCTCCCCCCGCTTAAGGGCGACGATTTCCTTAATGTGCAGGTAGACGTCCCGGTTTAAATGTTTCAGGCAGAGGTCTTCCATCTCGTCCTTGAGCCATGAAATACCCAGCCGGCCCGCCAGGGGCGCGTAAAGGTCCAGGCACTCCTGGGCCGCGACTTTGCGGGCCTCCCCGACGGCCTCTTCCAGGGTCCGCAGGGCGTAAAGTTTATCCGCCAGTTTGATGAGGATGGCCCGGATATCCCGGACCATGACAAAGTGCATCTTCCTAAGGCTGCCCGCTTCCTGGACGGTTTTGGCCGGGGCGGCGATTCTGGCGATTTTCACCGAGTCCTCCGCCAGGGCCAGGGTTTCCTCCCCAAAACGGCGCCCCAGCTCTTCCGCCGCCTCTTCCCGGGCCGCGGCGTCAGCCGGCGCATCAGCCCCCGCCAGACGATGCCGGATCATGGCGGCGATCAAAACCTCCGCGTCCAGGTTCAGCTCGATCAAGATCGCCGCCGTTCCCAGTTGGCGAGCCAGGGTCCGGGGATCCGCCGTTTCCGTCATCCGCGAAGCCTCAAGGATCCGTTCCCGGTCCTCCGGGGAATAGGCGCCGATCCGGCGGGAGAATTCGGCAAAGCCGGGAAACTCGGCGGCGTTCATGCCAGGGTCCCCGATATAACCCGGCCTTTGCCCGCCAAATCCCGGCGGACAGCGACGGCCTGAAAGCCCCGCGTTTCCATAAGGGCGGCGATAACCTCCATCTGGGAAGGGTCCGCCTCCAGGAAGAGCCCCCCCCGGCTTTCCAGGTAAGCGGGGGCTTCGGCCACAATACGGCGTATGAGGTCCAGGCCGTCCTCCCCGCCGTCCAGGGCCAGGACA
Organism: Treponema sp.; assembly: GCA_031257195.1. Lineage (GTDB taxonomy): Bacteria > Spirochaetota > Spirochaetia > Treponematales > Breznakiellaceae > JAIRPD01. The sequence goes on from JAIRPD010000078.1 coordinate 28,017, forward strand.
GGTTCCCGCCGCACTTCCCTTTCCAGGGCGGCGATCATCCCCGAAGGGACATAGGGGGGGTTGGCGGTGATGAGGGAAAAGGTCCGCGGGATTTCCCGCCTTTCCCCGGGGCCGCCTTCTCCCGGGGCTGTCTCGCGGGCGTCAAACAAATCGCCCTTTAGGAAGGTAATACCGGCGGCCCCCTCGCCAAGGAGCCGGAGGGCGTTTTTCCGGGCCAGTTCCAGAACCTCCGCCGAAATGTCCGCGGCCCAGACTTCCAGGGCCGGGCACTCATGTTTAAGGGCGATGGCCACGGCCCCCGATCCGGCGCAAAGGTCCAGTAATCTAAGGGGGGGTTCCGCTGGCGCGGCAAGGCTTTTTTGCGATTTAATGAACCCCAGGGCCGCTTCTACCAGCGTTTCCGTGTCGGGCCGGGGGATCAACGCCTTCGGGGTAAGGGCAAAACTGAGGCCCCAAAATTCTTTGCGGCCCAGGATATAGGCTGCGGGCTCCCCCCCCCGCCGCCGTTCAATGAGGGAAAAAAACCGGGCGCGCTGGGCCTTGTCCGGGGGCTGGAGGGAAGTGTAGAGTTTTTCCCGGGAAACCCCCAGGACCTCCGCCAGCAGCAGCGCCGCGTCAAGGGCGGGGGAGCTGATCCCCGCCGCGGCGAGAATCCCCGCGCCCTGAGCAAGCAGTTCCCGGGGGTCCTTCGCCTGAACCTCCAGGGTTTGACGCGCCGCGGGATACGCCGTTTCCGGGCAGGACACCGCCCTCCCCCTAGATCTGGTACTCCGCGGCGCGGGCGATACAGTTCAGAAACGCCGTCTCCATATCCCCCATGGCGGCGGCGACGGCTTCTTTTTTATTCTCCCGGTATTCCTTTACCCGGGCGCTCAGATTGATAACCGGCGCCGCCTGGATCAGCACCCGCTTGGGATGGACGTTTAACACCCGGTTGGAATAGGCCCCGCCCATGGTCCGGTTGGCGAAGTCCCACAAATTCTGGGCGTATTCGATCTTTACATAGAGGGGAGCGTTCTCGTCCGGTACGGGAACCCGAAAGTACCAGGCAAAATCAACCAGTTCCATGTGCCTGGACGCGTGCCAGGCCTCGCCGGCGTTGAGATCCGCCAGCGCCCGTTCCAGCGGGGGCAGGTGATTCAGACTGGTAACCCCGGGGATAATCATCCTGTCCCAGCAAATCTGCCTGACATTGTAAAGCCTGTCCACCAGCTCTTTCCCCCGGGGGCGGATGTTCAAAAGTTTTTCGGCCCTGTCCAGGGCGGTGTTTATAATGGCGTCGATCCGCTGGGCAAAATCCCACCCCTCTTCTATCCGCAGGCTGTAGCGTTTTTCGTTTTGTTCTATGATGTAATCCCTGACCCGGGTAAGGCGTTCCGCGAAACCCGCCTTTTTCTCCCGGCTAAAACCCGTATAGGCCTCGATTTTGCGGAGCAGCCTGCTCAAGGACCAGCGGCCCATACGGCCATAACGGAAGTGAATCGAGATGGGGAGGACCTCCACGGGACAGGTTTTTCCTTCCCTGTCCAGCCGTTCCGCGGTCTGGAAACCGATGCGGATCGCGCCCTGCTCAAGCCGGGGCACCGATTCGGTGGTGTAACTTACCTGCCCCTCCGGGGCGATAGCCAGGGGATAGGGCCCCTCGGCGACGGTTTTAAAAATCCGGGCCATGCCGGTGGAATCAAGCTTGGAGTGGTAGACCGGCATGGCCCCCAGACCGGGCATGACCCACCGGGCGATGCCGCCGCCCCAGTAAGCCACCTCGTAGCCGTACACAAACGATACATGGGGCTGACGGCAAAATTTAATCTTGGCCCTCCGGGCCAGGGGGCGAAGCTTAAAAAGGATAAACCACGCGAGAAGCTGGGCCTCCCCCCCGTTGGGGTGGCGGAAAGCCAGGATGCACCGGCTTTTTCCCTCCAGGGCCCGCTTATAGGCCTCAAAAAAGTACTTCCCGTCCCGCAGCACTATTTTGGTGATCCCCAGCACAATAAAAAGATAGATCCGTCCCAAAAGCCAAGCCGCCAAAAAGACCAGTTTAGAAAGAGAGGGCTCCCGCGTTTTGGCCTCCGGCATCGCGGAGAAAACTGGCTTGATATATGGCTTATACATAGCCTTTCATCCTATACCCGGTGAACAAGAGCTTCAAGGGTTTAAGCCTCCGCCTGAAAACCGGAGGACCGCGAAACAAAGCCCCATTAAGCGGCCATTTCGATCACCAGAACATGGGCCGCCGTTCCGCCGCCGGCGTTACCGGGGGCGGGGCTGTTCGCGGCGGCGGTAAAACTTTCCCCGGTGATCTCCGCGGCGTCCCGCATAACAAGGTTCGCGGAGGAATTATCCCTGCCCAACAAGGAAAGGTTCCCCTCGATAAGAGCAAGGTAGGCCTGGCGTCCCGGGGCGACCTCAAAATCCAGGGCCTTGCCGGGACTGATGAGCGCGGCGTAGGCGTTAATATCGGCGTGAACCCTGATAGGGGCGGAACTGGCTTTGTTTTCCACCGAAGCGGCCACGGGCAGCCACCGGTCTTCCCGGTCTTCCAGCTTAAACCGGACATCTCCATAGTTGGGTTTATAGCCTTTTTTATCGGGGAAAATCCAGATCTGGTAAAACCGCAGAAGCCCCCCGCCGAGGTTGTACTCGCTGTGGGTAACCCCTGTTCCGGCGCTCATGTACTGAACCTGGCCCCGGGTCAGGGTCCGCTCATTTCCCATACTGTCCTTATGGGTAAGCTCGCCGTCAACCACATAGGAGATGATCTCCATATTTTCGTGGGGATGGGTGTCAAAGCCGGTTCCGCTCTGGACCATATCGTCGTTCATAACCCGAAGCGCCCCAAAGTGGATATTTTGGGGGTTACAGTACTCGGCAAAGGAAAAGTGAAAGTGGCTGTCCAGCCAGCCATGCTGGCCCCGGCCCATTTTGGTGTGGTCAATGTACTTTATCATGGAACTATTCTAGCGCGGCAAGGCCGTCGTAGCAAGTAACAAACAACCCCTGGCCGGAGCCGCCGCCAGTTTACCCCCACCCCCGCGGGATAAGGAACCGCGGGCAATTACCCGGAAGGCGCGGGTTCCGAACCGGGCGGCCGGGGGCTCATTCCTGGCCCGCCAGCCGGGCTATTTCCCGCCGGGCCTGGTTCCGGACCCGGGGGGGCATAAAAGTTCCCTCCAGGTGGGTCAGGAGCCTCGCCCCCTCGTCGCTGAGGGGGGGGCCGGAAAAGCGGCAGAGCGCGCCGATAGCCTGAGCGGTGGCGGTGAGTACCTGATCGTCCCGGCCCGGCCCGCCGATCATCCGGGAAAAGGCCAGGAGGGCGACGCCGTCCGGGTCCACGCCAATCCGTCCTATGGCTTCCGCGGCGGCGCTCTTGACCGCGGGGTCCCGGTCCCGGCCGTAGAGTTCCGCGAGGAAGGGAATCGTTTCCCGGCAGCTGATAAACCCCAGAAGCCGGGCCGCCTCCGCCCGCTGTTTTACCTGGACCCGGGGGTGGGTGGGGGAAACCTGAAAACCCATGGCGGCGCCGGCGATTTCCCGCAGAAAGGCCGCGAAGACCGGTTCCTCTTCCCCCACCCGGCCCTCCCGGATCAACCGGGCCAGGCGTTTAAGTTCATCGTTGATCCGGGGCTCGTCCAGGAGATACGAGGCCCAGGGGGAGGAAGGGGGGTTGGAGAGGCCGTAATTTCCCTCCGGGACAGGGCCGTAGAGGGACTGCCTGCCCTGGATTGTCCGGTGTTCCAGCCGGTAAGCGTAAAGAAGCCAGTCAACGCCCCCGGAAATCAGGGTTCCCTCGTCGCTAAGGGCGGGCATAGAGGCCGCCCCGTTCAGGCGGAACTGCCAGTATTTGCTCCCCTCCCCGCTAAAGCCCGTGGCCCCCCGGATGCTGAAGACATAGATCCCCCGGTTGTCCCAGAGCAGGTTTGTTTCCCGGGGGGATTGGATTTCCCCGGCCCTGATATGGGTGTCCCCCGTCCAGAGCCGCTCGCCGGTGGAAAGGGAAATTCGGGCAAGCTGGCCGTTGGCCAGGAGGAACGCCGCCCCGTTTCCCCGGCAGGTTCCCCCCAGGGGCGCAGCGGGAAGTTTCGCCAGGGTTTTGACCGGGGCCGGGCCGGGGGGCGCGAGCCGGATTTCGCCGCTCTTCAAGAGGACCAGGATTCCCTCCGGGGAGGAAACCAGGGCCTGGGGAACCTCCCCCAGGGGCCGAAGTTCGGCCCTTCCAAAGGGGTCGAGTTCCAGGAGATCCCCACTGTCCAGGGCCGCCGCGATTCCCCCCCGGCTGGTCAGCAGGGGGCCAAAGACCACCGCCCGGTCCAGGGTCCGGCTCCACAACTGGTAGCCCGAGGCGGTAAAGCAGAAGATCCGCCCCGCGGCGGCCGCGAAGATCCGCCCGTCCCAGCCGGAGATAGCCGGGGCGATAAGGGGGCCGGTCTTGGTCCGCCACAGTTCCCGGCCGCTGCGGTTTACAGAGATAAGGGTGCCGTCGGAACGGCAGATATAGCAGGTCCCTTCCCGGCTCCGGGATACGTAGGGGATCAGCCTGCCCTGGGCGTAGTAATCCCAGAGGGGCCTGCCCGCGAGGGAATAGGCCCGCAGGTGGCCCCCATCCAGGGCCGCCACCACCGATCCCGCCTGGATCGCGGGTATCCCGATTACCACCCCCCCCGGGCTCTGCCGCCAGACGGGAATCGCCGCGCCGGGGTTTTCCGGGGAAACCGCCTCCGCCGTTTCCGCCCCCGCGCGAAAGGCCCCGGAAAAACCCAGGACCCCGGCCAGGAAGAGGAAGGCGAGGCTGGTTTTAAACGAATTCATACCCCTGCTTTACTTTACAAGCTTTGGCCTTTGTCCGCTACCGTCCCCCGGCGCGCGGTTTTCGCCGAAGAACCCCATTGATTTGCCGATACCCGCGGGTTTTGTCGATAATAGAATTGGTAAGGAATATAACAATGAAGACTTTTTTGATTGTGGATGATATGACGGTGATCCGGGCGACCATCAAAACCATTATCACCCAGCTGGGAGTACCCTGCGAGTGCCTTGAGGCGGGGGACGGCGTGGAAGCCCTGCGGTATTTCGCGCATTATAAAATTGACCTGGTATTTTTAGACTGGAGAATGCCGGAAGGCTCGGGGCTGGAGTTTCTTCGAAGGGCCCGGGCCCTACAACTGGATGTGCCCGTCATCATGGTTACCGGGGAATCGGACCGTTCCAAGGTGCTTGAGGCGATGCGGGCGGGGGCCGCCGATTATATTGTAAAACCGGTAACGATGGAGGTGATCAAGGAAAAGCTGGAGAAACTGAATATGCTGGAGGAGGCCGAGTAAACCCCTGGAAAGCCGGAAGCCAAGGCTGTCGTACCGGCTCGATGGGTCGCCGCTGAACCGGTCTGCGGAACGCATGTACTGGGCGTAGTCGCTCCAGGACCCGCCCCGCCCCATGCGGTTGGCGTCAGAGACCGCCCCCGTGGGGTCTGTCTGCGCTCCCCTCGGATAGTTCCCGTACCAGTCCCAGCACCACTCCCATACATTCCCATGCGTGTCGTATAACCCCCAGGCGTTGGGGGCGTAACTTCCCACCGGCGTCGGCTTTTCCCGGAGCGATGGCGGTTTTACGTTCCGCCCGCTCCGCGGCGTCCGGCGCGATTTTCAGCGCATTATACGCGCCCACCTCAATACAGCGGCCAAAGGCGGTTTGCGGGGGCTTGGGTTCGTCTTTGGCGAGGTCGCCAAAAAACGCCTTGAGGCGCCGCGGATCGGCAAGGACCGTCTCGCCGTTATTCGCGATTATTCGCTTGACGACGTTCAACAGGTTTATGTTCACGGTTTACCCTTCGTTTCTTTGTTAGAACCTGCGCGGGTTCCTTATTGGAAACCAAGCGGTTTCCTTGTTAGAAACCTCATGGATTCCTTGTTGGAACCCTCACAGATTCCTTATTGAAAACCTCATGGGTTCCTTGTTAGTAACCGCCCGGCTTCGCCGGGCGCGAAACGCTTAACAAACCCCCCGGAATGTACCATACTTTTAGCAGGCGGTACGCGCCCCGGGCAGGCATCCCGCAGGCCCCGGACTGCCGGAAGGAGGACACATGCCAAAATGGCTTACCGACGCGGTATTTTACGAGATTTACCCCCAGTCGTTCCTGGACACCAACGGAGACGGCATCGGGGACTTTGAAGGAATCATCCAAAAACTCGACTACATCAAAGACCTGGGCTGCAGCGCCCTGTGGCTGAACCCCTGCTTTGATTCGCCCTTCAAGGACGCAGGCTACGACGTGCGGGACTACAAAAAGGCCGCCCCCCGCTACGGCGCCAACGGCGACTTGAAGCGCCTCTT